>NZ_JAIYEP010000024.1 GCF_020515525.1 Rhodococcus yananensis | reverse complement strand
CAACTCCCGCAAGATCGAGCAGGCTCTCAAGCCCGGCGACCAGGTGGTGGGTGGGGGCATAATGGGACCTTGGGCCCGGACAGTCGGCGACCGGGAGCACGGAACGAGGAGGCATCCGCGTGGCTGAGAACCTGGCGGCGTACCGGAACGACTTCGCGCGGATCGAGAAGAAGATCGCGGGCGAGTTCGACGCCGGGAAGCGACGACGGGTGCTCGCCGGACTCGTGTTTCTGCTGGCCATCGGGCTGATGCTGCCGCTGACGTCGACGCAGTGGTCGTGGACGGCGCTCGCCGACTGGTTCGGTGGCGACGCCCCCGTGTCCATGCCGCTGCGAATGTTCGTCACGCTCGCGACGGTGTTCGGGGTGATCGTGTCGTCGATCGCGCTGATGCGGCGCAGCTGGCGACTCGCGTCCGCGGCGATGCTCGGCTGCGGCCTCGGTTCGCTGTTCGGGCTGTTCGGCTACTGGTCGCAGGCCGGGATGATCGTCGACGGTCCGCACGCCCCCGGAATCGGGATGGTGCTGGCGTGGGTGTCGATGGTCGCGCTGACCTCGCAGTGGCTACCGGTGGTGCTCAGCAGGTCCCCCACCGACACGCACGAACGACCCCCGCTGATCCGGTCGGGACTCTACGACGCCTCGACGCGCCGCAGCAGATAGACGTCCATCACCCACCCGCGCGCGTTCTTCGCCCGCGACCGCGCCTTTTCGATCTCGGGGAGCACCTCGGCGAGCCGGCCGGCGACGAGCTGCTCGTCGCCCGTGCCGAGATTCGCACCCCACCAGATGTCCCAGTCGCCCGTCAGTTCGCGACAGGTCAGCTTCCCGTCGAGCATCACGACGAGATCGTCGTGTCCGGCCGCCGCGTCGTCGAGCAACCGACGCCCCGTGGTGACGGTGACCGATCCGCCGATCCTGTTGAGCACCAGCCGGTGCCGGGCCGCGAGCATCTGAACACTGCTCACCCCCGGGATCACGTCGTGGTCGACGTGCAGGACACCGCGCGCCCGGATGTCCTCGACGACGCGGATCGTGCTGTCGTACAGGCTCGGATCCCCCCAGACGAGGAACCCGACGGATTCGCCGTCGCGGATCTCGGTGCGCAACACCGACTCGTACTTCTCGGCCCGCGCCGCGTGCCAGTCCTGCACAGCCATCGTGTACGACGCCGGGTCCCGGTCACGCGGCGGGTCGGGGACGACGACCACCCGGTGCCGGCCGGGTGCGTGGCGTTCCAGGATTTCCTCGCGCAGGGCGACGAGGTCGTCGACGCCGCGATTCTTGTCGGCGACGACGATGACGTCGACGCTGTCGAGTGCCCGCACCGCCGCGACGGTGAGATCGTCCGGCCCACCGGGGCCGATACCGATGAGCCGGATCCTCACGCGCGGTCCTCGAGATCGCCTTCGACGTCGAGGTAGGCCTGCTGCAGTGCCTGCATCGTCTGCGGGTCGGGTTCGGCCCACAGGCCGCGGTCGGCGGCCTCGGTGAGGCGTTCGACGATGCCGCGCAGCGCCCACGGGTTGGCCTCGCGCAGGAACTGTTGGTTCTCCGGGTCGAGGGCGTAGTTCTGCGCGAGGGACTCGTACATCCAGTCCTGCACGACACCGGCGGTCGCGTCGTACCCGAACAGGTAGTCGACGGTTGCGGCGAGCTCGAACGCGCCCTTGTAGCCGTGCCGGCGCATCGATGCGATCCAGCGCGGGTTGACGACACGCGCCCGGAACACGCGGGCGGTTTCCTCGCCGAGCGAGCGGGTGCGCACGGCGTCGGGCGTCGTCGAATCCCCGATGTACGCCTTCGGGTCGGTGCCGGTCAGTGCGCGCACGGTCGCGACCATACCTCCGTGGTACTGGAAGTAGTCGTCGGAGTCGGCGATGTCGTGTTCGCGGGTGTCGGTGTTCTTCGCGGCCACCGCGATCCGCCGGTAGTTGGCGCGCATGTCGTCGGCGGCGGCCACACCGTGCACGCCGCGACCGTACGCGAACCCGCCCCACGCCGTGTACACCTCGGCGAGGTCGGCGTCGGTGCGCCAGTTGCCGGAGTCGATGAGTTGCAGGATGCCCGCGCCGTAGGAACCCGGTTTCGATCCGAAGATGCGGCGCACCGCGCGGTCGGCGTCGCCGTGCTCGGCTTCGTCGCGCCGCGCGTGGGCCCGCACGTAGTTCTGCTCGTCCGGTTCGTCGAGCGCGGCGACCATCCGGATGGCGTCGTCGAGCATGCCGATGACGTGGGGGAACGCGTCGCGGAAGAACCCGGAGATGCGGACGGTGACGTCGATGCGGGGCCGGCCGAGGTCGGCGAGCGGCACCACGGTCAGTTCCTTGACGCGCCGGGATTCGGCGTCCCATTCGGGGCGGACACCGATGAGGGCGAGGACCTCGGCGATGTCGTCACCGGCGGTGCGCATCGCGGAGGTACCCCACACCGACAGTCCCACCGACGTCGGGTATTCGCCGGTGTCGGCCAGATACCGTTCGATCAGGTTGTCGGCGAGGGCGACACCGGTGTCGTAGGCCAGGCGGCTCGGTACCGCCTTCGGGTCGACGGTGTAGAAGTTGCGACCGGTGGGCAGGACGTTGACGAGGCCGCGCAGCGGCGATCCGGACGGCCCGGCCGGGATGTACCCGCCGTCGAGGGCGTGCAGCACGGCGTCGAGTTCGTCGGTGGTCTGCGCGAGCCGCGGAACGACCTGTTCGGCGGCGAACGCGAGAACCTTCGCGACCTCCGCGTCGGAACGCCCGAGGACGGATTCGACGGTGGCCGCGGCCGAGTCGATCGTCCAGCCGCCGTCCTCCATGGCCTGCACCAGGGCACGGGCCTGCGTTTCGACGGCGTCGATCTCGCCGAGCGGGGCGTCGGGCTTCAATCCGAGTGCGCTGCGCAGCCCGGGCACGGCGTGCGACTTGCCGCCCCACACCTGCGCCGCACGCAGGATCGACAGCACCAGGTTCACCCGGGCCTCACCGTCGGGTGCACCGCCGAGCACGTGCAGGCCGTCGCGGATCTGCGCGTCCTTGACCTCGCACAACCAGCCGTCGACGTGCAGCAGGAAGTCGTCGAATTCGGCGTCGTGCGGCCGGTCGTCGAGCCCGAGGTCGTGGTCGAGTTTCGCGGCCTGGATCAGCGTCCAGATCTGGGCGCGGATCGCGGGCAGTTTCGCCGGGTCCATCGCCGCGATGTTCGAGTACTCGTCGAGGAGTTGTTCGAGCCGGGCGATGTCGCCGTACGATTCGGCGCGCGCCATCGGCGGGATCAGGTGGTCGACGATGGTGGCGTGTGCACGGCGTTTGGCCTGCGCACCCTCACCGGGGTCGTTGACGAGGAACGGGTAGATCAGCGGCAGGTTGCCGATGGCGGCGTCGGTGGCGCACGACGCGGACAGTCCGGCGTTCTTGCCGGGCAACCATTCCATCGAGCCGTGTTTGCCGAGGTGCACGACGGCGTCGGCCCCGAATCCGTGTTCCACCCACCGGTAGGCGGCGAGGTAGTGGTGCGAGGGCGCCATGTCGGGATCGTGGTAGATCGCGACCGGGTTCTCGCCGAAGCCGCGCGGCGGCTGGATCATCAGCACGACGTTGCCGGCCTGCAGGGTTGCGAGGACGATCGCGTCCGCGTCGACGAACAACGAACCGGGTGCCTCACCCCACGCCTGCGTCATCGCGTCGGCGAGTTCGGTGGGCAGGTCCGCGGTCCAGGTGCGGTACTGATCGGCGGTCACCCGCACCGGATTGCCGGCCAACTGGTCGGCGGTGAGCCATTCCTCGTCCTGGCCACCGGCGTCGATCAGCGCGTGGATCAGGGTGTTCCCGGCGTCGGTGTCGTCGTCGACGTCCATGCCGGGGAAGCCGTCCCCGAGGTCGTAGCCGGCGTCGCGCAGCGCCCGCAGCAGCCGGATCGCCGACACCGGGGTGTCGAGTCCGACGGCGTTGCCGACGCGGGAGTGCTTGGTCGGGTACGCCGACAGCATGATCGCGACGCGCCGCTGCGCCGGCGGGGTGTGCCGTAGCTTCGCGTGGGCGACGGCGATCCCCGCGACGCGACGGCAGCGTTCGGGATCGGTGACGTAGCGGGGCAGACCGTCGGCGTCGAGTTCCTTGAACGAGAACGGGACGGTGATGATGCGCCCGTCGAATTCGGGCACGGCGATCTGCGTGGCCGAATCCATCGGGGACACACCGTCGTCGGAGTCGGCCCAGCTGTCGCGGCTCCACGTCAGGCACAGCGCCTGCAGGATCGGGATGTCGAGGGCGGCGAGGGCACCGACGTCCCACGACTCGTCCTCACCGCCCGCACCGACCGCGGCGGGGGTGGTGCCACCCGCGGCGAGGACGGTCACGACGAGCGCGTCGAGGGTGCCCAGTTCGGCGAGCAGATCGTCGGGGGCACCGCGCAGCGATGCGCAGTGGATCACGGTGGCCCGCGCGGTGCCGGTCGCGTCGATCGCGTCGGCGAGATCGTCGACGAACTGCACGTTTCCGCTGGTGTGGTGCGCGCGGTAGAAGAGCACACCGACCCGCGGCAGGTTCTCGTCCGCGGGGGCCGGTCGGTCGAGCACACCCCATTCGGGCAGTTCGACGGGCGGTTCGAATCCCTCACCGCCGAGCAGCACGGTGTCGGACAGGAACGCGTGCAGTTGCGCGAGGTTGTCGGGGCCGCCGTGCGCGAGATAGCGGTGGGCCTCGGCGGCGGTGCCGATGGGCACCGTCGAATGGCTCATCAGTTCGGCGTCCGGGGTGCGTTCACCGCCGAGGACGACGACGGGCACGCCGCGGGCGAGCACCGCGTCGAGGCCGTCCTGCCAGGTGCGGGCGGAGCCGAGGATCCGGACGATCACCAGGTCGGCGCCGTCGATCAGGGCGGGGAGTTCGCCGGTCACGTCGAGCCGGGCCGGGTTGCCGACGGCGTAGTCGACGCCGCTCGCGCGGGCCGACAGCAGGTCGGTGTCGGACGTCGACAGCAGAGCGAGGCGCGTCACGACGCACCGCAAAACCAAAGGCACACGGCCATGTTCAGTCTCCAAAACCCTCGTGGACTACACATGCCGTGGCCGGTCTCCTGGCTGACGGATCACCGCTGCCGCACCGACCTTCCCGGACATGCGTCCAGTGGTCTCCGTTCCGGCGGACCGGAACGGACGAGGGTGAGCAACTACCCGCTCACAGTGGCGAGGGCCGCGCCGGTCTTCCACCGGCTTCCCGTACACCACGGCGTCCACAGCCTAACGCACCCGATTTCCGGGATGTGCAACCATGTGGCCCCGTGGAGCACGTCCCGCCAGACCTTCCCCCCGACCGCTGCCCCGGTCTGCTGCGACCGTTCGTCGCGGCCGACGGTGCACTGATCCGGTTGCGCGCACCCGGGGGCCGGCTGCCCGCCGGGGCGCTCGGCGCGCTCTCGGCGGCGGCGCAGCAGTTCGCCGACGGCGACATCCACCTCACCTCCCGCGGAAACCTGCAGCTCAGAGGCATCACACTCGACGAGTGCGGCGCGGTGCCCGACGGGCTGACCCGCACCGTGTCGGACGCGGGTTTCCTGCCGTCCGCGACCCACGAACGGGTGCGCAACATCGTGGCGTCACCGCTGTCCGGTCTCGTCGGCGGCCTCGCCGACGTACGCGCGCTTCCCGGCGAGCTCGACGTAGCGCTGTGCGCACGGCCCGAGCTCGCCGACCTGCCCGGCCGGTTCCTGTTCGGATTCGACGACGGTCGCGGCGACGTCGCCGCCCTGCGCTGCGATCTGGGGGCGGTCGCGGTGGACGAGAACACCGCGCGGGTGACCGTGGGCCCACGGGCCGGTCCGACCGTGCCGTTGACCGAGGTCGTCGAGGAGTTGATCGCCTGCGCGGTGCGGTTCACCCGCGTCCGCGGCACGCTGTGGCACGTGCGGCAACTGCCCGGCCGCGGCGCGGAGCTCGGCGGCACCGGAACCGCACCCCCGATTCGGGCCACCGAGATGGAGTACGGCGACCTCGGCGGTGCGGTGTCGGCGCTGGTGCCGCTCGGAATCCTCACCCCGGCGATGGTCTCCGTGCTGCCCGGCGACGTGATCGTCACACCGTGGCGTTCGCTGGTGCTACCCGCCGGCACCGACACCGGCGCACTGCACGACGCCGGATTCGTCCTGACCGGCGATTCGGCGTGGCCCCGGGTGACGGCGTGCACCGGCGCGCCCGGGTGTAACCTCGCCCGGGGTGACACGCGGTCGCTGGCCCGCCGCACCGTCGCCGCCGGTGCACCGCACACGCGCGTGCACATCGTCGGTTGCGAACGTGCTTGCGGCGCACCGAATTCCCCGCACAGTCTCGTTCTCGCCGACGGCTCGACGCACACAGGAGTTCCACAGTGACACCCACTCCCCCGCCCCGCCGCTACGAGTACGAGACCGACGGCGACGAAATCTATGTGCGCTCGTTCGCGACGATCCGCGCCGAATCCGATCTCACGTCCGTCCCCGCCGACGCCGAGAAGATCGCGGTGCGCATGATCCATGCCTCCGGCCAGACCGACCTCGCCCGCGACCTCGCGATCCACCCCGGCCTGGTGAGCGCGGCCCGGACCGCACTCGAGGCCGGCGCCCCGATCCTCGCGGACGCGAACATGGTCGCCGCGGGGGTGACGCGCAGGAGACTGCCCGCCGACAACGACGTGCTCTGCCTGCTGGGCGATCCCCGCGTCCCCGAACTCGCGCGGCAGTGGGGAACGACCCGGTCGGCGGCGGCGGTGTCACTGTGGGAGGACCGCCTCGACGGCGCGGTCGTCGCGGTCGGCAACGCCCCGACCGCCCTGTTCCATCTGCTCGAGATGCTCGATGCCGGCGCGCCCCGGCCCGCCGCGATCGTCGGGGTCCCGGTCGGGTTCATCGGGGCGGCAGAATCCAAGGAGGCGCTGATCGCGCACCGACTGCAGATTCCGTATCTGGCGGTGCGGGGTCGACGCGGCGGATCGGCGATGGCGTCGTCCGCGCTCAACGCACTGGCACAGGAGCGGGAATGACCACCGGACGGCTCTACGGCGTGGGTCTGGGACCCGGCGACCCCGAACTGATCACCCGCAAGGCCGCCCGCCTCATCGGCGAGGCCGACGTGATCGCCTACCACTCCGGCACCCACGGGAGGTCCATCGCGCGGGGCATCGCCGCCGACCTCATCCCCGCCGGTGTGCTCGAGGAACCCCTGGTGTACCCGGTGACGACGGGCAGCACCGACCACCCCGGCGGCTACGACGGCGCGATCGCCGACTTCTACGACGACTGCGCGAACCGCCTGGCCGCACACCTCGACGCGGGCCGCACCGTGGTGGTGCTGTGCGAGGGGGACCCGCTGTTCTACGGCTCGTACATGTACGTGCACGACCGGCTCGCCCCCGCCTACCCGGCCGAGGTCGTACCCGGCGTGACGTCCTTCTCCGCGGCGGCGGCCGCGACCGCCGAGCCGCTGGTGCGACGCACCGACGTCCTCACCGTTCTGCCCGGAACCCTGCCCGAACCCGAGTTGGCGCGGCGCCTCGCCGACACGGACGGCGCCGTGATCATGAAACTGGGCCGGACGTTCGACGCCGTCCGCGGCGCGCTCGCACAGTCCGGCCGGCTCGACGATGCGCTGTACGTGGAACGGGCGTCCATGGACGCGCAGCGGGTGGTACCGGCCGCCGACGTGGATCCGTCCACCGTGCCGTACTTCTCGGTGGTCCTCGCCCCCGGCGACCGGGCACCGCGCAACCGGCACGTCGCCGACCGGTCGCGGCCCGGCACCACATCGACCACCGAACCCGTTGCGGCACAGGAACTTCTCGTCGTCGGCCTCGGACCGGCCGACGAGAAGTGGATCACCCCCGAGGTCTCGGAAGCACTCGCCGGCGTCGACCACGTGGTCGGCTACGGCCCGTACGTCGATCGGGTTCCGGTCCGGCCGGGGCTGCACCGGCACTCGACGGGCAACACCGTCGAGATCGACCGCGCCCGTTTCGCGCTGGATCTCGCGCTCGCCGGGGAGACGGTCGCCGTCGTCTCCGGTGGCGACGCCGGGGTGTTCGGGATGGCATCGGCCGTGTTCGAAGCCGCGGGCGACGAGAAGTACGCGACGGTTCCCATCCGGGTGTTGCCCGGGGTGTCGGCGGTGCAGGCCGTCGCCGCCCGGGCCGGCGCACCGGTGGGCGGGGACTTCGCGGTGATGAGCCTGTCGGATCGGCTCAAGCCGTGGGACGTCATCGAACGCCGGCTCACCGCGGTCGCGGAGGCCGACCTGGTGCTCGCGGTCTACAACCCGGCGTCCCGGTCGCGGACCACGCAGGTCGCCGACGCGAAGGCCGTTCTGCTCCGGCATCGCCGCCCGGACACCGTGGTAGTGATCGGACGGGACGTCGGACGACCCGCCGAATCCCTCGAGGTGACCACCCTCGAGAAACTGGATCCGGCGAGCATCGACATGAAATGCCTGCTCATCGTCGGAGCCGAGGGCACCTCGGTGACCGCGAGCGGGCAGGTGTGGACGCGACGTTCGGTCGGGTAGCCGCGTACTGTGGACGCGTGACCGAGCACGCATCCCCCGATCAGCCCCTGCAACTCGACGGCGCCTACGCCGTCGCCACCGACAGTCGCGACCAGCTGCGCGATCTGGCGGTGCGAGCGCTGGCCGATCTGCTCTCCGACTCCCCCGACGTCGACGACGACGGCGACATCGCGATCCCCGTACACGGATTCGGCGTGTACGTCGGTGTCGCGGAGGACGGGCCTCAGCTGCACGTGTGGACGTCGGTGCTCGACGAGGTCACGGAGAGCCCGGAGTCGACGACCGCGCTGCTCGAACTCGGCGAGAGCTGGCCGCGTCTGCGGTTCGTCCTCGACCGCGGACACCTGCTCGTGTCGACCCTGCTCGACGCCGACCCCTTCGCGCCGCAGCACCTGATCAACCTCGTCGAGGAGATCCACGCCCTCACCCACGAACTCGACGACGACTTCGCGGCGCGCTTCGGTGGCGTTCTCGACTGCGACGCCGACGACGTCACCTATTCCGGTCCGTGCGGCGACGCCGGGACCGACGGGTGCGGATGCGACGACTGCGGATGCGGAGACGACACGCTCGGCGCGACCATTCCCGTCGGCGATCCGTCCGCCCAGGGTTCAGCGGCGCAGTGAACACCGAGGACCAGTTCGGGCGGATCGTTCCGCCCGGACGACTCTGGGATGCCCCCACCTGGCTGATCTCACTGCTCGCCGCGGACTCGCACCGCCTGGTCGTCGGTGAGATCGGCACGGCCGAGCGGGCCGACTACTCCGTGCTGGCCGGGCTCGCCGAGCTCGGCCCGATCAGCCAGTCGGCGCTCGGACGCCGACTCGCGATGGACCGCAGCGACGTCTCCGGGGTCCTCGACCGGCTCGAGGCCGACGGTCTCGTGGCCCGCTCCCCCGACCCGGCGCACGGCAGCCGCAAACTCTCCCAGCTGACCGAGGAGGGGCGGGCACGACTCGACCGGCTCGACGCAGGTGTGCGCGCCGCGCAGCACTCGCTCGTCGGTGCGCTCGGCCCCGACGAGTCGGCTCGGCTGCTCGACCTGCTGCAACGGCTCGTCGAGCACCATCGAGGTCTGCGCCGCTGACGTCTTCACCCGTCCCGGTGCCGCTCCCGAGCCGGGTCGTACAGGTGCGAACACGCCACATCGTTGCGTTCCCGCACGGCCAACGCCCGCCCGACGAGGATCACCGCGGTGTGCCGGAGCCCCGCCCCCTCGACACGATCGGCGATGTCGGCGAGAGTCCCGCACAGCACCAACTGGTTCGGGCGTGACGCGAACGCCACGACCGCGACCGGACAGTCGGCACCGTACTCGCCGGCGAGCTCCTCGGCGAGCACACGGATACGGGTGATCGCCAGGTGCAGAACGAGACTCGCCTGCAACCCGGCTACCCGCACGAGCGCCTCCGTGTCGGGCATCGCCGTCGACCGGGCCTGCGTGCGTGTGAGCACCACGGTCTGGACGAGTTCGGGCACGGTCAACTCCGCGCCGAGCGTCGCCGCCGCCGCCGCATACGCGGGCACACCGGGGGTGACGTCCCACGGGATCCCGACGGCGTCGAGCCGACGGGTCTGCTCGGTGAGCGCCGAGTACAGCGACGGGTCACCCGAACACAACCGCACCGCGTCGAGCCCCCGCCGGTGCGCGTCCACCAGGTGCTCGGTGATCGCGTCGAGATCGAGATGCCGGGTGTCGACGAGCTCGGCGTCGTCGCGGCAGTGCGCGAGGATCTCGGCATCGAGGTAGGTACCCGCGTACAGCACGACCGGGGCGCCCCGGAGCAGGTTCGCCGCGCGCAGCGTCAACAGATCCGCCGCACCCGGCCCCGATCCCACGAAATGGACTGTCATTTCTCGCCTTTCACGACGACCCACTGCACCACCGGGCGAATCGACTGCCACCCGGTGAACGTTCCGATCGGTGCGGCCTGCTCCACCGAGATCCGGCCGAGTTCCCCGCCGTGCTCGGTGAACCACCGGACGAGCACCGCCTCGGTCTCGAGCGTCACCGCGTGCACGACGAGTCGGCCACCGGGGCGCAGAGACGCCCAGCACGATTCGAGAACACCGGCACGACTCCCGCCACCACCGACGAAGATCGCATCCGGGACGTCGAGGCCGGTCAACGCTTCCGGGGCACCACCGCGCACCACACGCACCGTCGGAACCCCGAGTGCCGCCGCGTTGCGCTCGATCCGGTCGGCGCGGACGGGATCCTTCTCGATCGCGATCGCGCGGCACCGCGGATCGGTCCGTGCCCATTCGATCCCGACGGATCCGGCCCCCGCACCGACGTCCCACAGCAACTCGCCGGGGCGCGGCGCCAACGCGCACACCGCCGCGACACGGATCGGGCGTTTGCTGATCTGACCGTCGTGGTCGAACACGTCGTCGGGTAGCCCCGGAACCGTGGAATATCCTGCGGATCCGGCACATTCGATACACAGCAGGCTCAGGTCGGGGCCCGTCGCATCGACCAGTTCGCGGGCGGACGAGTCGCGACGGGTCTCGTCGCCGCCGAGATCACCGAGGATCGCCACCCGCGACTCGGCGAAACCCTCGTCGACGAGCATCCGGGCGATCGGGGCGACGCTCGCCCCGGTGGAGGTGAGCACGATCAGTTTCCGCCCGCGGGTGAGGTACCGCCGCAACGCGGCGTGGTCGCGACCGACGAGGGTGACGGTGTCGCACTCCTCGTCGGACCACCCCATCCGCGCCCGCGCCAACGCCACCGACGACACGGCGGGGATGACCTCGACGGCAGCGGCGCCGAGCCGGCGGATCAACGTGGTGCCGATCCCGGAGACGAGCGGATCACCGGACGCGAGTGCCACCACCGTGCCGGTGTGGCGCGCGAGCAGTTCGTCCAGCCCGGTGAGCAGCGGCGACGGCCAGGGTTCGCGGACCGCGTCGGTGGGCGGCACCAGGGCGAGGTGACGGGAGCCCCCGAGCAGCACGTCGGCGGCGAGCACCCGGTCGCGGACGGCCGCCGGCACGCCGGCCCAGCCGTCTGCGCCGATCCCGACGACGGTGATGCGTGGTCCCATGGCGTTGAACCCTAGCGTGCGGGCAGAACGTGATGCTCCGGCCTGCGGGCGTGCCACCCCGGCGTGTGGGCGGCGGGTCCCGCCGAGACCGGTGCGGATAGACTCGGCGGCGGCAACACTCCTCGAAGGTGCCCCTCACGGGGATGATCGGGAAGCCGGTGCGAATCCGGCACAGGCCCGCTGCGGTGACCCGGGAGTCGCCGACGATGCGCGCGAGCGCAACCACTGGACCGTCCGGTCCGGGAAGGTCGTCGCGCGACGCTCGACCGGGAAGTCCGAAGACCGGCCCTCGAGCGGTTGCCGACTGTGTACGTCCCAGCGGGAGCCTGTGGAGGTCTGGAAGTGGTCGTGTTTCCGTTCAGCGCCGTCGTCGGCTCCGACGACCTGGCGCTGGCGTTGACGTTGTGTGCGGTGTCGCCCTCGATCGGCGGGGTGCTGGTGCGCGGCGAGAAGGGCACCGCGAAATCGACGATGGTGCGCGCCCAGGCGGCGCTGTTGCCGCAGGTCGATGAGGTCGAAGGGTGCCGGTTCGCGTGCGATCCCACCTCCCCCGACCCTCGATGCCCCGACGGTCCGCACCCCGCCGACGCGCAATCGCACGTGCGTGCGGCGCGTCTCGTGGAGTTGCCGGTCGGGGCGAGTGAGGACCGGGTGACCGGGTCCCTGCACCTCGGCAAGGCCCTGTCGGCCCGCACCGCCGAATACGAGCCGGGGCTTCTCGCGCTCGCGCATCGCGGTGTGCTGTACGTCGACGAGGTCAATCTGCTGCACGACCATCTCGTCGACCTGCTTCTCGACGCGGCCGCGATGGGCCGTTCCACCGTCGAACGGGACGGGGTGTCGGTGAGCCACGCGGCGCAGTTCGTGCTGGTGGGGACGATGAACCCCGAGGAGGGTGAGTTGCGCCCGCAGTTGCTCGACCGGTTCGGCCTGGCCGTGGACGTCGCTGCACCCCGCGACCCGCAGGTGCGCGTCGAGATCGTGCGGCGGCGCCTCGCCTTCGATGCCGATCCCGAGGGTTTCGCCGCGCGGTGGGCCGATGCCGAGGATGCGCTGTCGCAGCGCATCGCGCTCGCTCGTCGGCGGGTGGCGTCGGTGACGCTCGGCGACGATGCGCTGCTCGCGATCGCCGAGGTGTGCGCGGCGTTCGACGTCGACGGGATGCGCGCCGATCTGGTGACCGCGAAGACCGCGGTCGCACACGCGGCATGGGAGGGGCGTGACGAGGTGACCCGGGAGGACGTCGCGGTCGCGGCGAAACTGGCGTTGCCGCACCGGCGTCGGCGCAATCCGTTCGACAGCCACGACAACGACGACGATCTGCTCGACGAGTTGCTGAGCCCACCGCCGACCGACGAACCCGACCCGGATGACGATCCGGACGGCGACGGGGGAGGCTCCCCCGATCCGTCCGACGGCGCCGAGCCGCCGCGCGGCGGGCGGAACCCCGGCGATGCTGCCGGGAGCGGAACCACTGTGGATGCACCCGCCGAGCCGTTCCGCGCGAAGCTGTTCGCCGTCGACCGTACCGGTCGCGGTGTGGCCGGCAGACGGTCGAAGGCCACCACCACGATCGGGCGCACCGTCGGGGATCGCGCCGATCGCGGTGACGGGAGCGAGGGCGGCCCCATCCACCTGCCCGCGACGATCCGCGCCACCGCCCTCCAGCGGTGCGCGTTTGTGGTAGCTGGAGCTACCACAAACGCGCACGGGTGGGAGGTGCGGCGGAAGGTGATCGAAGGACGCGAGGCGAATCTCGTGCTGCTGTGCGTCGACGCGTCCGGGTCGATGGCCGCGAAGAAACGCATGACCCAGGTCAAGACGGCGATCCTGTCGCTGCTGCTCGACGCGTACCGTCGCCGCGACACCGTCGGGCTCGTCACGTTCCGCGGCGACAACGCGACTCTCGTTCTGCCGCCGACGAATTCGGTCGATCTTGCCGCCACTCGACTCCGGCAACTCCCCGCCGGCGGACGCACTCCCCTCGCCGAGGGTCTGGTCGAGGCCGCCGAAGTCCTCGAACGCCACCGGCGGCGCGAGCCGGACCGGCGGGCGCTGCTCGTCGTCGTCACCGACGGTCGCGCCACCTCCGGTGACGACGCGGTGGCCCGGTCGCTCACGGCAGCCGACCGGATCGCCGCCTCCGGTGTCGCGTCGGTGGTGGTCGATTCGGAGACCGGCAGGTTCCGGATGGGGCTGGCCGCGCGGCTCGCCGACCGGCTCGGCGCCGAACACGTGGAAGTGGGTGAGGTCGACGCCGACGCCCTCACCGGAATCGTCCGAAGGAGAGCAGCCTGATGCCGAAGGGACAACCCGCTGTGGTGCCGAACGACGGGCTGACCACCCGCCAGCGTCGCAATCGCCCGCTGCTGATGGTCAACACCGGCGACGGCAAGGGCAAGTCGACGGCAGCGTTCGGTCTCGCGCTCCGCGGCTGGAACCAGGGCTGGTCGGTCGCGGTGTTCCAGTTCGTGAAGTCCGCGAAGTGGCGTCTCGGTGAGCAGACCGCGTTCGAGACCCTCGGCGCGTTGCACGACGAGCGCGGCGACGGCGGGCCGATCGAATGGCACAAGATGGGTTCGGGCTGGTCGTGGTCCCGCAAGGAGGGAAGCGACGAGGACCATGCCGCGGACGCGCTCGCCGGGTGGCGTGAGATCCAGCGCCGACTCGCCGCCGAACAGCACGGCCTGTACGTGCTGGACGAGTTCACGTATCCGATCCGATGGGGGTGGGTCGACATCGACGAGGTCGTCGACACCCTCGTGTCCCGTCCCGGGCACCAGCACGTGATGATCACCGGCCGACGCGCGCACCCGAAGCTCATCGAGGTGGCCGACCTGGTGACCGAGATGACGAAGGTCAAGCATCCGATGGATGCGGGGCAGAAGGGCCAGAAGGGCATCGAATGGTAGTGAGCGGCACGTGGTGACCCTCCCCCGCATCGTCGTCGCCGCACCCGCCTCCGGGCACGGCAAGACGACCGTCGCGACCGGGCTGATGGCGGCACTGCGACGCACGGGCCGCACCGTGTCGGGGCACAAGATCGGCCCCGACTACATCGATCCCGGCTACCACGCGCTCGCGACCGGCCGTCCCGGACGCAACCTCGACCCGTTCCTCGTCGGCGACGATCTCGTCGCCCCACTGCTCCACCACGGTGCGGCCGGCGCCGACATCGCCGTCGTCGAGGGTGTGATGGGCCTGTACGACGGAATGCTCGGCACCGACGGCTACGCCTCCACCGCGCACGTCGCGTCGCTGCTCGGCGCACCGGTGATCCTGGTCGTCGACGTCTCGCACGCGTCGCGGTCGGTCGCAGCGGTCGTGCACGGTATGGCCTCGTACGATCGCGGCACCCGCATCGCCGGGGTGATCCTCAACAAGGCCGGGTCTTCGCGGCATTCGGACGAAGTGATCGCCGCGCTGCAACCGACGGGCATCCCGGTGCTCGGCGTGCTGCACCGCGACGACGGCATCAGTGCACCGTCACGACATCTGGGTCTGGTGCCGGCCGAGGAACGCGCCGAGGCCGCGGCGCAACTCGACCGGCTCGCCTCGCAGATCACGGCGCACGTCGATCTCGACGAGATCGTCCGGATCGCCCGGGGTGCACCCGATCTCGCCGGACAACCGTGGCGTCCGCCCGCCGAAGGCGAGGACGGACCGGTGATCGCGCTCGCGGGCGGGCGCGCATTCACCTTCCGCTACACCGAAACCGAGGAGATGCTGCGCGCCGCCGGGTGCCGCACCGTGACGTTCGATCCGCTACGCGACGAGAAGCTGCCCGACGGCACCGCCGGCATCTACCTCGGTGGCGGATTCCCGGAGGTGCACGCCGCGGACCTGTCGGCGAACGTACCGTTGCGTTCGCAACTGCGGACGGCGATCGCGGCGGGTGTGCCGACCGTCGCGGAATGCGCCGGCCTGCTGTACCTGTGCCGCGACGTCGACGGCGCCGAGATGGTCGGCGCGCTGGACCGCTCCGCACGGATGAGCCCGAGACTCACCCTCGGATACCGCACCGGCATCGCACCGTCGGACGGGCTGCTCGGTCCGACCGGAACACGCGTGACGGGACACGAATTCCACCGCACCGTCGTCGATCCGGCCGAGCAGCCGGGTTGGCTGCTCGACGGTCGACCCGACGGCGCCGCCACCGCGACCGTGCACGCGTCGTATCTGCACGTGCACTGGGCCGGGCACCCGCACCTCGCGGAACGTTTCGTCGCCGCTGCCCGCGCCGCGGCACCCGTCGCCGCACCCACCTTCGCGGTCCGCGCTCCCGAACCGGACCTGCACCACCACGGCGACCGCGAGATCGGCGACGATCTCGTCGACCTCGCCGTCAACGTGTCGCGGCGACCACGACCTCGCTGGCTGGACGACGCCCTGCGCGTCTCCCTCGACATCCTCGACCGCTACCCGGATCCGGGTGCCGCGCGCACCGCGCTCGCGCACCGCCACGGTCGCGACGACGACGAGGTCCTCCCCACCGCCGGGGGTGCGGAGGCGTTCACGTTGATCGCCCGGGCCCGGCCGTGGCGCCGCCCCGTCGTCGTGCATCCGCAGTTCACCGAACCGGAGGCCGCGTTGCTCGCTGCGGGCCATCGGGTGCACCGCGTGGTCCTGAACGCCGACGACGGGTTCACGCTCGATCCCGCGGCGGTACCCGACGACGCGGACCTCGTGGTCGTCGGCAATCCCACCAACCCGACGTCCGTGCTGCACCCCGCGGAGACACTACGGCGACTGACCCGTCCCGGCCGCGTCGTGGTGGTCGACGAGGCGTTCATGGACGCGGTACCGGAAGAATCGGAAACACTCACGCACGAGCGCCTTCCCGGCCTGATCGTGACTCGGTCGCTGACGAAGACCTGGGCGATTCCGGGACTGCGCGCCGGTTACGTCGTCGGCGACCGCGACGTCCTCGTCGACCTCGCGGCGCAACAGCCGCCGTGGTCCGTGTCGACGCCTGCGGCAGCCGCGATGATCGCGTGCTCCACCCCGGAGGCGGTCGCGGAGGCGGAGCGCATCGCCGTCGCGCTCACCGCCGACCGTGCCGCCCTCGTCGACGCCCTGGCCGGGATCGACGTACGGGTCTCGGGTGTGCCGGCCGCACCGTTCGTCCTCGTCGACGCCGGGCCTGTCACTCGGGAAGCACTGCGTTCGAAGGGATTCGCGGTACGGCGCGGCGATACCTTCCCCGGACTCGGACCCACGTGGGTCCGTGTCGCGGTGCGCGATGCCGCGACGACCCGGGCCCTCGTCGACGCGTGGAAGGCGGTGCGGTGAGAGCGGCCGGACTGATCCTGGGTTACGTCGCCGATCGGGTGTTCGGTGATCCCCGGCGGTGGCATCCGGTGAGCGGATTCGGGCGGCTCGCCCGCGCCGCCGAGAAGGGGCTGTACGCCGACAACCGCGGCGCCGGTGTCGTGTTCACGACGGTGCTCGTCGGTTCAGCGGCAGGCGCGGGGTTTCTCACCGAACGCGCGTGCCGGTCGCGACCGCTGCTCGACACGACAGTGACCGCTGTCGCGACGTGGACGGTGCTGGGCGGTCGTTCCCTCGAACGGGAGGCCCGCACGATCGACGCGCAACTGCGGCGCGGCGACCTCGACGCCGCGCGCAACCAGGTGACCCATCTGGTCGGCCGGGATCCGTCGATGCTCGACGGTGACGGAATCGCCCGCGCCACCATCGAGTCCGTCGCGGAGAACACCTCCGACGCGGTGGTCGCGCCGCTGGTGTGGGGGGCACTGCTCGGCCCGGCGGGACTGCTCGGATACCGGGCCGCCAACACCCTGGATGCGCGGGTCGGGCACCGCACCCCGAGGCTCGAACGGTTCGGCTGGGCCTCGGCACGGTTCGACGACGTGCTCAACCTGGTGCCGGCCCGGCTCACCGCGCTGCTCGCCGCCGGTCTGGGTCCGCGTCCGCGCGCCGCACTGCGCGCGTGGCGGCGGGATGCGCACAAGCACCCGAGCCCCAACGCCGGCCCGGTGGAATCCGCGTTCGCGGGTGCCCTGGGTGTCCGGCTCGGCGGGGTGAACGTCTACCACGGTGTCGTCGAGGATCGCGGTACGCTCGGTTACGGGCCCTCGCCCACCCCCGCCGACATCGACCCCACCGCCACGTTGGCGTCGCGTGTCGGAACCGGCGCCCTCGTCGTCGCCGCACTCACCGCCATCGCTGTCCGACGTTCCCGCTGCGGTTCTCGTCGTCCACTTCGGTTGTACCCGTAGCGCGGGCGGCGGGCTCGGCCGGGCCCGGGGATGGGGTCGACCTGCGCGGATACCCTGCTCACAGGGAACTGCCAGGGCGCTCGCACGTCCCCTCGAGCGTCACCGCATGTACTTGCTTCGTTCACGCAGTGCACGGCAGACGACGAGGTGGATCATGGGTGTGTTCGACCGATTCCGCGCGGGAACGCGCGGCGCGGCATCGGGGCCGCGAAGCGATGTCCCGGAGGATGTTCCGACCCGCCCGACCGGCTACCAGCAGACGGCGAGCAGGTTGCACGCGTTCAACCGCTACGAGATCAAGTACCTCGTGGACGAACTGCAGGTGCCCGAGCTCCGCGAGGAGTTGACCGCGCGGATGGAGAACGACCCGTTCTCCCCGCACGGCGGCTACCCGGTCGCCTCGCTCTACTACGACACCCCCGATCTGCGTTTCTACTGGGAGAAGATCGAGGGACTGAAGTTCCGGCGCAAGGTCCGGATGCGCCTGTACGGCGCCCCGGACGAGTGCACCGACGAGTCGTCCGTGCACGTCGAGATCAAGCAGCGCGTCAACCGCGTCACCCAGAAGCGGCGCATCGCGCTTCCCTACGGGGAGGCTCGACGGTGGCTCGACGACCGGCAGCCGATCACGTGCGATCCGTCGCAGCGGGCATTCGTCGACGAGGTCACCACCCTCGTCGGCAACCTCGACCTGCGGCCGGTCGTGACCACGGGCTATCTGCGTGAGGCATTCGTCGGCACCGACGCCGACCTCGGTCTGCGGGTGACGATCGATCACCGGATCCACGGTCGCGACCGTGACTTCCGTTTCGGGGCGGACGCCGAGAACCGGTTCACGATCCCCCCGAAACTCGCCGTCGTCGAGATCAAGGCCAATGAACGCGTCCCGTACTGGGCAACCGATCTCGCGGCGCGCCTCGACATGTCGGTGATCCGGGTGTCGAAGTACTGCCGGTCGGTGGAGGCGTTCGGGCTCGCTCCCCGATCCCGTTTCGGCGCACCCGAAACCGTTCTTCCCGACGGAAGACCCGAGACACCGACCGACGCCTTCCGGGCCCTGCCCGTCCACTGACATCGCGGCGGTGACGCGCGTGTGCGCACCGCCGTGTCGTCCTCACACACCGATCACAGGATCATTTCGATGAACTTCGACCTGCAAGACCTCAGCGGAACGTTCACGACCCTCGACGTCATCGTGTCGCTGGTGTTGTCGTTCGTGCTCTCGGCCGTCATCGGCTGGGTCTACCGCTACACCCACAAGAACGTGTCCTACAGCCAGTCCTACGTCCAGACCCTCGTGATGGTGGGGATGGTCATCGCGCTGATCATGCTCGTCGTCGGGTCGAACATCGCTCGCGCGTTCGCGCTCGTCGGCGCTCTGTCGGTGGTGCGATTCCGCAACGCCATCAAGGAGACCCGTGACGTCGGCTTCATCTTCCTGGTGATGGCCGTCGGCATGACGACAGGCACCCGCTTCTACCTGCTGGCGATCGCCGCGACCGTCGCGATCTGCCTCGTGCTCGTGCTGATGAACAAGTTCGACTGGTTCAAGCTGGACGTGCAGCGCCAGGTCGTGAAGGTGCAGGTTCCGCCGGAACCCGGCTACACCGCGATGGTCCAGGACGTGCTGATCCGGTACTGCAGCGAGTTCGAGCTGGTGTCCACCGAATCCGTGCGCTCGGGTGCACTCAACGAGTTGTACTACACGGCTCGATTGCGCAAAGGCAAGGACAGCAGCGATCTGATCGATGCTCTCAGCGGGGTGAACTCCGGCCAGCGCGTCACCGTTCTCACCGGGTACGACCAGACGGACATCTGATGAGCGACGACACGACCGCTCCACCGCGACGCCCGCTGCGGCACCGCATCCCGACGTCGCTGCGTCAGCACTGGAAGGTTCCGGCCGTACTCGTCGCGTTCGTGGTGATCATGGCGGCAGCGTTCGGCACCGTCCGGGTCCGCCCCTACATCACCGGCGACGCCACCGTCATCGCCTCGGAGATCACCGAGAACATCGCCGGCACCGTGGATCTGTTCGACATGTCGGTCGAGCACGAGGTATCCGTCGAGATCAGCGACGTCGAGTACGACGACATGATCGTGGCGTACCAGGACGACGGCGAGAAGAAGTGGGTGAACGCGACGGTCACCATCGACGGGACCGTGATCACCGACGCGGCGGTTCGACTGAAGGGCAATTCGACGCTCAGGGGTCTGCGGGCGACCGGTGACGACCAAGGCCTCGGCCCTCCGGAAGGAATGGAACCGCCCGAAGGATTCGAGCCGCCCGAGGGATTCGCTCCACCCGACGAGTTCGGCCCGGAGGCGATGGCGGGACAGGTCGGGCGCGGTCCCGAGGGAATGGGCGGTCCCGGCGGCACGACGTCACTGTCGGCGGACGATCCGACCTCCCTCCCCCTGCTGATCAGCTTCGACGAGAACATCGAAGGTCGTGCCTACCAAGGCATGACCGAGATCTCGGTGCGTCCCGGCACTCCGGTGCTCAACGAGGCCACGGCACTGTCCCTGACGGCCGACACCGGCCAGCCGTCCCAGCGCTACACGTACTCGACGTATTCGGTGAACGGCAGCGCGACCACGACGCGGCTGCTGCTCGAGCATCCGGACGACGGGTACGCGGATTCGCTGTTCGACTCCGACGGCTACCTGTACAAGGCCGATGCCTCGTCGAGCTTCGTCTACGTCGGCGACGATCAGGCCGACTACACCGGCCAGTTCAAGCAGATCAACGCCGAAGGAACAGGCGACGTACAACCGATCATCGGTTTCCTGAAGTGGCTGGATTCGGCGAGCGACGAGGAATTCGACGCCCATCTCGCAGACCGCGTCGACGTCGAGTCGTTCGCGAGATATGTGGCGACCCAGAATCTTCTGGTGAACACGGACGACATGGCGGGACCGGGACAGAACTACTACCTCTGGTACGACACGGAGACGAAGAAGCTGTCGGTGGTGTCGTGGGATCTGAACCTGGCCATGCAGGGCAGCACCGATGCCGGACCCCACGACTCCGTTTCGATGAGCGGAGGTGCAGGTGGCGCAGGTGCGGGGCGCGGCGGATTCGGTGCGGGCAACTCACTGAAGACCCGATTCCTCGCATCGACGGCGTTCACCGAACTGTACGAGAGTGCGTACTGGGATCTGTACGAGCAGATCTACGGCAGCGGACGGGCACTCGACGTGCTCGACGACGTCGTCGCATCGGTTCCGGTGAGCGACGGCCTCACCGCCGAGACGCTGCACCAGAGCGCCGAGTCGATGCGCACGTGGATCCTGCAGCGCACCGACGCCCTTGCCGCCGAACGGCCATGACGGCTCCGCGACGGCGGCGCTCGGCCGCGCATCCGGGACGCCCGGGTCGTCCGGCGCTCATTCGATCGTCAGAACGAGCGCGGCTGCCGCGTCGGTGAGGATCCTCGGGATGTTGTTGAGCGGGCGGTGCGATTCGAACTGCACCTCGTAGGGCACCCGCAGTTGCGCTTCGAGTGTGGGCCAGTCGTTCTCGACGGCGTCGCGATACTTCGGCAGCAGCCACGCCGTGATGTACTCCCAGCGCGCCTCGAACACCGACCAGTCCCACGCCGGCAGCGGGGTCGTGAGGGTGGCGACGCGGCCGTCGGCGAGGGTACCGGTGATCCGGATCGGATCGTGGTTGCGCAGCGGCGGCACTCCCGCGATCGAGGGCGATCCGGCGACGGTCGTGGCGTAGGTGAGGGCCTTGCCGATGCCGTCGCCGTAGCCGCGCACGGCATCCCACAGGTCGCCCACGACCGTGTACTGCTCGCGGTGCAACAACACCGCGTTGCCCGCGGCGATCCGGTCGGGATCCCCGGACGCGATGTCGTGCCACGCCGCGACGATGTCGTCGCCGATCAGACCCACGTCCCGGAACTCCTCGATCGCCGGGAGACCTTCGTGCACATACATGTAGTGCATCGGCATCAGGTCGGAGAAGATCGCCTTCTGCATCACGAGGACCTGCCGGATGTACCACCGCAGGTCGTCGACCGTGATGTCGGCACCGTGATCGGCGAGTTCGCGCAGGCCCTCGGGCAGTTGCTCGACCGCGGCCGGACCGAACGCGGACTCGACGGCCCCCACGACCGAACGGGCGGCCGTTTCGAGCCCCGGCAGATCGTAGATGTCGGTGGCGAGCTCGAAATCGGCGAGTCCGCCGCCGAAGTCCGCTCCGACCTGCCCGCCCATACCGGCCCACTGCAGTTCGCGGTGCGACAGCTGGAAGTCCTCGTAGTACCGGTACGACCGGATCAGATTGTCGCGGCCCACGGCGAGGGTGGTGTGCGGGTCCCACGCCGCGAGGTCGATGCCGGCCTCGGTCGTTGCCTGCGCCAGCCGATACTGCGCGAGCAGCGCCGCATAGGACGTGGGTGGGACGCCGGACGCGCGGGCCCGGTCGACGAGCGCTCCGAGCAGATCCGGGTCGGTCGGTAGCGACGCGTCGACTCCGCCCGGTCCTTCGGTCGCGAACCGATTGGTCAACGGCAGGTTCAGGTACGGCGCGACGCTGTCCGCGGATGCGGTGGGAGCCGACACGATCGATGCCACCGTCACCACGGGGACCGCGACAGCGATCATGCGCCTGACGAGACTGCAGAGTGGACTCATGGGAGGTGCCTCATTCGGGACGGGCGCATGCCGGGACGGCGCGCGGCCGGATGGTGCCCCGGGGTGCTCCGGAGCAGGGTCGGGGTCAGGGCCGGGAGAGTTCGGTGGCGAGCCAGTCGACGGTCTGCATGCCGAACAGATCGGTGCCCCACCGGTAGAGATTCGTGAAGAACACCGACATGCTGCAGTCGGACGGCCGGTAGACGACGTCGGTGCCCATTGCGCGGTAACGGTCGGCGAGGTCACGCGAGTCCTGCGCGGGCACCACCGACATGAACGAGTCGTCGGCGCCGCACGAGGTGATCAGGATCCGCGATCGCGGTGCGTCACCCACGCCGAGTCGGTTGTCGTCGTAGACGTGCTGGAAGTCGGCGATGTCGGCTGGGTTCTCACCCGAGGTGAACATCGCCTCGAGCGGCAGGAACGGCGTGAAGAAGTAGGAGTTCTGACACTGTGTCCGCCACACGTCGGCCAGGGCCTTGCCGGCGGGGTTGAACTTCTCGTCGAGCCGCATCTCCGGATACTGGGGCTCGAGACCGAGCAGCGTCGCGAACACGAATCCGGATCCGATTCCGCCACCGGCGAAGCGGATGAAGTTGCGTTGGTCGACGACCATGCCCTCGAGGACGGTGGCCCTCAGATCGATCTCCGGTGCGTACGTCGGTTGCAGTTCGGCAGCGAACGCGCCTCCGACGCCACCGCCCGCGATCCCGAAGACGCCGACGGGAGCGTCGCGGCTCAGTCCGGCGTCGTCGACGGCGAAGGCCGCGCGGACACCGTCGAGCAGCGTCTTCGCAGCGTATTTTCCGGCGAACACGCCGTGCGGCGCGGGGTCGGCGTCGTTGCCGACGTCGGAGATGACGGTGGCGAGGCCCTGCCCCCACATGAGGGCGAGCGGACCGAGCGCCGACCACGCGGAGGCGTCACCGACGGCACCGCCGGACCACTGCGACGACGGGTGGCAGCGCGCTCCGACGCTGTCGTTGGCTTCCTGATAGGCGACGATCGGGCGGGTGGCGTTGTCGCGGCCGTCGTCGGGAATCATGACCACGCCGGTGCCGATGTCGGGGCTGCCGTCGAGGTTCTCCGTGACGTACATGATCTTCCAGGCGGATACGTTGCCCGGTTTCACCACGGTGAACAGTACGTCGAACGGTTTCGCCTTCAGCAGCGTGCCGGGTGCCTCGTCGCCGTGCAGCGGTGGTTCGTCGTAGAACGGGTCATGGCCGGTCGCACCGTCGATGATCTCCTGCGGTGTGGCGATCGTGGCGTCCTCGAACGTGCCGAGGACGTATCCGTTGAAGACCTCGTCGGGTGCGGGCGTGTCGACCGGGGCGTCACCCACCGGTTGGGCGATCGCGGTCGCCGCGCATCCCAGCACCACGAGTGCCGACGCCGACACCGCGGCCACGACGCGGGGAAGGACGAGTCGTCCAGATCTACCTCGCACCCGGATGTCCTCTCCGTCGCGCCTGTGATTGCGGACACGGTAGCCGAGACGGCGCGTCACGGACAAACGTCCCGTCCGCTGACGCCGGTCACCCGAATGTGCAACACTGTAATCAGTGCAATTTCGCACGTCGCACTCCCGAGGAGGGACGATCATGCGACATCCACACCATTTCGGACCGGGACGTCCGGGCGGCTGGCAGCAGGCCGACGTCCCCGACGCGAGCGACGCAGCCGAGTGGTTCGCCGGACGCCTACCCGACGACTGGTTCACGGGAGCCGCCACGGTCGAGGTCGACCGCGAGGAGATCGTCGTCACCGGCGAACTACCCGCGCCCGACGACGATTCCGGTGCCGCAGCCGACGGTCGCATCGCCCGGTTCCGCGAATCCACCCGACCCGAACGCATGCGCATCGCCGACGAAGCCGAGGCCCGCTACGGCCGCAAGGTGGCGTGGGCGGTGACACTCGGCGACCGGCACGTGCTGTTCACCCACCTGTCGGTGCCGGTGATGACCAGGCTCCGGCAACCGGAACGCAAGGTGCTCGACACCCTCGTCGACGCGGGGGTCGCGCGATCGCGGGCCGATGCGCTCAAGTGGACCGTGCGGTTGGCCGGCCGGCACGCCGACGAGTGGCTCACCGAGCTGCGGGAGGCGATGAGGAAGGTCGACGATCTGCGGGCCCGGGGTCCGGAGTTGTGACGGACTCCGTCATTCCGCCTGCGTGAGGACCCAGCCCACCGCGTCGTCGACCGAGTCGACCGTCCGGACACCGAGGGGGGCGGCGGGCCGTCGCACGACGATCACCCGGATCCCGAGTTCGGCGGCGGCATCGAGTTTGGCTCGGGTGAGCTCGCCACCGGAATCCTTGGTGACGAGCGTGTCGACAGCGTTGTCGCGCAGGAGTTCCCGCTCACCGTCGAGGGTGTAGGGGCCGCGCGCACACAGCACCGTCCACCCTGCGGGGGGTTCGTACCCGAGCGGATCGACGACGCGCACGAGCACCTGCAGGTCGGCGAGTGGGCCGACGAACCGCTGCAGCGTCTGCCGACCCGTGCTGAGGAAGATGCGGCCACCGGACGATGCGGCGGCGGCGGCATCGTCGTGATCGTCCACCCACGTCCACCGCCCCGACGGATCGGACCATCCGGGACGTTGCAGCCGCAGCAGCGGTGTCCCCGTCGCGGTGCACGCGGCAGCGGCGTTGGTGCTGATGCCGGCAGCGAAGGGATGGGTGGCGTCGACGACCGCGACGATCCGGTGTTCACGCAGGAACCGCGCGAGTCCGTCGGCACCACCGAATCCGCCGATCCGCACCTCCCCCACCGGCAGCGCCGGATTGCGCACGCGCCCCGCCAGAGACGACAGGAACACCGTTCCGGCGGAAGCGAGCTCACGCGCGAGGGCTCGCGCTTCGCCGGTGCCGCCGAGGATCAGCACGGTCACGACAGCGCCGCCGTGAGGGTGGGCGGCGCGGGGAGGTCGCCGAGCATCGCCAGGATGGCGTCGACGTCGAGATGCTCGTCGATCGCGTCGGCCAGCACATCGATGCGCGCTTCACGGGCGGCGGGGAAACTCACCGTGCCCGTGACGATCTCGCGGCCACGGAGCGAGGCGACCTCGCGCAGCCACGCACCGCGGAGCGCATCACCTTCGAGGCTGCCGTGCCACATCGTGCCGAACACGGCACCGGCGCGGGCACCACCGAGGAATTCGTCGCCGCCGAGACGGTCGATTCGGCCGTGGTGGATCTCGTACCCCGACGCGGGCACCCCCAGTGCGTCGCCGACCGGGAGCCGCAGCACTTTCGCGGAACCGAATTCGGTGCGCACGTCGAGCAGACCGAGGCCGCGGGCGGAGGCCCCGGCCTCACCCTCGACACCGTGCGGGTCGCGGATCTCACCGCCGAGCATCTGGAATCCGCCACAGATCCCCAGCACGACGCCCCCGCGGCGGGCGTGCTCGACGATCGCGGCGTCCAGACCCCGCGACCGCAGCCAGGCGAGGTCGGCCAGCGTCGCGCGGGTGCCGGGTACGACGATCACATCGGTGTCCGCGAGCGCGCGTGGATCGTCGACGAAGCGCACCCGCACATCCGGTTCGAGGCACAGTGCATCGACGTCGGTGAAGTTGCTGACGCGCGGCAACATGACGACGGCGATCGTGAGCGCACCCTCCCCGTCGTGGGCAGGCCGAGACGTCAGTGCGAGGGAATCCTCGGAGTCGAGCCACATGTCGCGCAACCACGGCACCACCCCGAGGACGGGGCGGCCGGTCAGGTCGTGCAGCGAGTCGAGCCCGGGCCGCAGCAAGCCGACGTCGCCGCGGAACTTGTTGATCACGAATCCGCGGACCAGGGCCTGGTCGGCGGCGTCGAGGAGCGCCACCGTCCCGAACATCGAGGCGAAGACGCCACCGCGGTCGATGTCGCCGACGAGGATCGTGGGCAACGAACCATGCTGCGCGAGGCCCATGTTGACGTAGTCGTGTGCACGCAGGTTGATCTCGGCGGCGCTACCCGCCCCCTCGCACACCACCACGTCGACGCGGCCACGCAGGTCGTCGAACGCCGCGAACGCGGCCTCCGCGAGATGACGGCGCCCCCCGGCGAACTCGCCGGCCTCGAGGGTCCCGGCCGGACGCCCGCGCACCACGACGTGACTGCGCCGGTCGCTTCCGGGTTTGAGCAGCACCGGGTTCATGGCCGACTCCGGTTCGGCGCGCGCCGCGACGGCCTGCACCCACTGGGCGCGGCCGATCTCGACACCGTCGCCGGTGCCGGGATCGACCGCGACCATCGAGTTGTTCGACATGTTCTGCGCCTTGAACGGCGCGACGGTCAGTCCGCGGCGAGCCAGGGCCCGGCACAGTCCGGTGACGACCACGGACTTTCCCGCGTCCGAGGTCGTTCCGGCGACGAGCAGGCCCCGCCCCACGTCAGGCCGGGACGGAGACGCGGCGGGACGACCGTTCGGTGAGGAACGCGAAGGCGAAGCCCAACGCCGCCCACAGGGTGAGTTGCACCGACACGGAGGCGACGCGGAACTGCCACAGCAGCGACGCCGGGAAGTCCTCACCGACCTCGTCGATGGTCGGGAGCACCAGGTACCCGAGGCCCACGACGACGAGGAACGCGACGACCGGGGCAATGATCCGGACAGTGTGCAGTTCCTGCGTCGCGACGGCCTTCGCCACCGCGACCGCCACCGCGACCGCGACGAGACCGAGGACGACCGCGGCCAGCCACAGCAGCGTGCGTTCGTCGATGGTGTCGGGGTCACCGACGGCGGGCGGGTTCGCGGGGTACTTGACGAACGGCACGGCCGCGATCGCGAGCCACGCCAGTCCGGCACCGGTGAGGGCGAGTTTCCAGCCGGGCAGGTCGGTGTGGCGGCGCGCGAAGTGCAACACCGACGCGTACAGCGCACCGAGCGCCGTTCCGGCGAGGGCGGTGGCGAGGAACAGTCCGGCCTTCTGGCCGGTGCGGCTCACCTCCGCGTCGTCGCCGTGACTGTGCCCTGCCTCCGCGTCCTCGGCCGCCGCACCCGCATCGTGCGAGTGCGCGTCCGCGGCGGCCTCCTCCAGCGCGATCGCCGAGTCGACGTGCGGTTCGCCGACGACGAAGGCGACCGCACCGGCGAGCAGACCCGCGAGCAGGCCCGCGAGCAGACCACGCAACAACAGTTGAACGAATGTTCCAGGCATCGATCGGCCCGCTCTCAGTGGCACGGAAGGCCGAGCAGATGCCGGCCGTCGTGCATGAGCTCGTGCATGAACATGCCGGTGCGCGACACGGCTCCCTGATCGAAACCGACCAGGTAGAGCACGAGCATCGCCAGCACGATCACCGCGGCGAGGGCCGCGGCGAGCGCCGCGGTGCCGAGCGAGTCATCCGGGGTGTGGACCACGGCCATAACGAAACCTCCTGGGATTACGCGTCCCATCGTGAAAGGACACGCGCCGCGGGAGTTTTCTGGCTCCAGGACGATCCGGGGATCCCCTGTCACAGTGGCGCGACCGCTCCGGTGTCCCACCGGATTACCTGCACCTCGGCACATGCGTACCGAGGAACAATTCCACCGGCGGTCTTCTCCTGTCAAGCGGCGATCGTGCGGGTGAGCACGCGAGAATGCGTGTGTGCCCCGACTGTTCCTCATCGCCCACGCCTCCACCGACGCGCAGCGTCACGTGCGGTTCCCGGACGACGAACGCCTCGCCGATCGGGGACTGCGGGAGACGATCCGCGTCGAGCCTCCCGTCGTCGATCGGATGCTCAGCGCCCCGGAGCGCCGCGCGGTCGGCACCGCAGCAGCGTGGGGCGTCACCGCGGTCGTCGACGAGCGTCTCCGGGACCTCGACCACGGTGTGTGGCGCGGCCTTCCGATGGACGACGTCCCCGAGTCGGAACTCGCACGATGGCTCTCCGATCCGGATGCGGCACCGCACGGTGGTGAGTCGCTCACCGGCCTGATCGCGCGGGTCGGTGCGTGGCTGGCGGATCTCGGCGATCCGGACGAACGGGTGGGTGCGATCACGCATCCCGCCGTGATCCGGGCCGCGCTCGTACACACGCTGTCGGCGCCGGCATCCGCGTTCTGGCGGATCGACGTGCGGCCGGTGAGCGTGACCCGGTTGCACGGTCGCGGCGAACGCTGGACGCTGCGCCTCGGCTGACACCGCGCCGCGGGACGGTCGAGACGTCCCGGTCACCAGGTCACGTCGCGGGCGCACTGCTGCCCGTCGACGGTCGACTCCACCTGGACGGTCGCGTGGTCGAGTCCGTGCGCGGCGAGCGTCGTGCGGGCCGATTCGAGCACCCACTGCGCGTCGTGGTCACTGACGAGGTGGACGGTGGCGACGTCCATTCCGGTGGTGAGGGTCCACACGTGCAGGTCGTGGACGCTCGCGACACCGGGCAGGGCCTGCAGGTCACCGCGGACCGCGTCGACGTCGAGGTGGGCCGGGGAGGCCTGGGTGAGGATGCGCAGGGACTCCGCGGCGAGGCGTACTGCGCGCGGCACCACCCACAGGGAGATCAGGACACCGACGACGACGTCGGCGAAGCTCCAGCCGAAGACGAGGACGAGGGATCCTGCGACGAGCACGCCGACGGATCCGACGGCGTCGGCGAGCACCTCCATGTAGGCGCCGCGCACGGCGAGGCTGCCCTTGGCGTCCGTGCGGAGCATCAGCATCACGACGAGGTTGGCGAGCAGTCCCGCGAGCGCGGTGAGGATCATGGGCAGGCCGGGCAGTTCGGGGGTGTCGCCGATGCGCCCGATCGCCTCGTACATGACCCACGCGGCGACTCCGAGCAGCAGCACGGCGTTGCCCATGGCGGTGAGCACCTCGGCGCGGTGCCACCCGAACGTGCGGGCGGCCGCGGTGCTGCCCCTGCGCGCCAGGAGGAGCGCGACCATCCCCATCGAGACACCGACGACATCGGTGAGCATGTGGCCGGCGTCGGCGAGCAGCGCCAACGATCCGATCCACAGGCCGACGACCGCCTCGAGGACGAGGAATACGCCGAGGATGCCCAGCGAGATCGCCATCCTCCGGATGGTGGTGTTCGACGGCCCGGCAGCGTCGTGACCGCCGCCTACCCCGTGCGAGTGTCCGTGACCGGCCCCCATGTTGCTCCTTCCGCCGCGGCCATCGTATGCATAGATGCGCATATGTTCAACGGCTACGTCCCTCCGTGGGCGCCCCCGGACACCTGTGCATAATGACGCCAGCGTTGCTGACGCCCACAGCAGGGGAAGTCCGGTCGAAATCCGGCGCTGACCCGCAACGGTGGACTGTCGAAATCGACAGTGAGCCCGAATACCTGCGTGGGTGTCCGCGACTCCGACAATCGCCGTGGTCTGCGAAACGGGGTCCGGCAAGGCAGTTCGTGCACCCGCGATCCGGGCGGCGCGCTGTCGTGGTGGAGTCCGGCCGCAGCCCACCCCAGCAGAGCACGAGGTCCCATGCTCCCCGTCCGTCCAGCACGCTCCACGTCCACCGTCGTCACCGTCCTCGCCGTCGCGGGAGTACTGGTGACGGGTTGCTCACGCGGCACCGGCACCGCCGACACCGCCGAGGCGGTAGCGTTCGCGGAACCGGTGACCGTCACCAACTGCGACCGCACCGCCACGTTCGACGCACCCCCGCAACGGATCGTCTCGATGAACGACCACGTCACCGAAACCCTCATCCAGATGGGCGCGGGCGACCGCATCGTCGGCATGGGGTACGGCAAGCAGGACGACCCGCTGCCGGAGACGGCCGCGCAGTTCGCCGCGATCCCGGCGCTGGCCGAGGAGTACCCGACGTCCGAGCAGGTACTCGACCTCGAACCCGACCTGGTCGTCGGCGGCATGCGCAGCGCCTTCGACGACAAGAACGGCCTCGGCCGCGACAGCCTCGAAGCCGCCGGAATCGGCACCTTCCTGTTCTCCGAGTACTGCGGCGAAGGATTCCCCGACATCGGCCTGCTCGAGAACGACTTCACGCAACTCGGCGCGCTCCTCGGCGTGGAAGCAGGTGCTGCGGCGCTCACCGAGCGCATCACCACCGGCCTCGACGCCGTCCGTGACCGGCTCGATGCCGCCGGGGTCGATCCCGTCCGCACCTTCTTCTACGACTCCGGCGAAGCGGAAGCCATGTCGGTCGGCGGCGTCGGCAGCGGTCAGCTCATCAGCGACTACGCCGGTGCCGAGAACATCACCTCCGACGGTGAGAAGCCCTACCCGAAGGCGAGTTGGGAAGTGATCGGCGAGCGGCAGCCCGAGGCGATCGTCGTGCTCGACTACGGAGCCACCAGCGCAGACGACAAGATCGCGTTCCTGAAGAACCAGCCCATCATGATGACCACCCCCGCCGTGCAGAACGATCGATTCATCGTGGTCCCGCTCGACGACTTCTTCGAGAGCTCCCGCATGGTCACCTCCGTCGAAACCATCGCCCGCGGCCTGCACCCCGACGTCTTCGACGCATGAGCACCCTGACCGAAACCCCCGCACGGACCCCCGCGCGCGTCGCGCCGCCACCCACCGGGACGCCACCCCCACCCCGCAGGCGCTCCCTGTGGTCGGTGGTCACCGCGCTCTCGGTGACACTGGCGCTCACCGTCGTCGTCGCCGTGTCACTCGGCACGATCACCATCCCGTTCGGTGACGTGTGGGCGATCGTCGGTCACCGGCTCTCCCCCACCGTGTTCGGATCCCTGCTCGGGGAGCCCTGGTGGAGCGACACCCGGGACGCGATCGTCTTCGAATCACGGCTCCCCCGCGCGCTGACCGCCGCCGTGGTCGGTGCGTCACTCGCCATCGCGGGCGCGGTGGCGCAGGCGGTGACCCGCAATCCGCTCGCCGACCCCTACCTGCTGGGGGTGTCGTCGGGGGCGGGTTTCGGTGTCGCCACCCTGACGGTCCTGGGTTTCGGTGCGGGAGTGGCCGGGATCTTCACCCTCCCGCTCGCCGCGTTCGCCGGCGCCCTCATCCCGTTGGCGGCGACCGTCGTGGTCACCTTGCGTGCACATTCGGTCACCGCGATCGTGCTGGTCGGTGTCGCACTGTCGATGGTGTTCTCCTCGGCGATCACCTTCGTCCTGCTCGTGCTCGGCGACGTCCACCAACTCGGGACCGTCATGCAGTGGCTCGCGGGCGGGTTCGGCGACGCCACCTGGCTGTCGCTGATCGCCCCCACCGTCGTCCTCGTCGTGGTGGGGGCGGTCGTGGTGCTGTGCGGCCGACAACTCGACCTGCTGCTCACCGGCGACGACGGTGCGACCGCGCTCGGGATGAACGTGCCGCGTTTCCGCGTCCTGATTCTCCTGGCGGTCTCGCTGCTCGCGTCCGCAGCCGTCGCGGTGTCGGGCACGATCGGATTCGTCGGACTGCTCGTGCCGCATCTCGCGGTCTTCCTCGTGGGCCGGAACGCGGCACGACTGATCCCCACGGCGGCGCTCCTCGGCGCACTCGCCCTCGTCCTCGCCGACATCATCGCCCGCTCGGTCAGCGGCACCACCGAACTACCCATCGGGGTCGTCACCGGACTCGTGGGCGGGCCGATCTTCATCGCCATGCTGTGGCGTCGCTACCGGAGGGCAGCCGCATGACCCGGCTACGCGCATCCGCAGTCGAGACCCGCCTCGGCGAACGGACGGTACTGCACGGCGTCGACCTCGACGTCGCGCCCGGTGAAGTGCTCGCACTCGTCGGTCCCAACGGAAGCGGCAAGACCACCCTGCTGCGCACCTGCTATCGGGCGCTGTCGGTCAGCGGCGGCGCGATTCTGCTCGACGACACCGCCGTCCACACGATGCGCCGCCGGGACGTGGCGCGCACGATCGGTGTCAGTACGCAGGAACCCACGGTGCACGGCGGGGTGACGGTGCGCGAATCCGTGCGGCTCGGCAGGTCCGTCCAACGCGGATGGCTCGAGCCGTTCCGTCCCGAGGACGATGCCGTGGTCCGCTCCGTGCTGGCCCGGGTCGCGCTCACCGACCACGCAGACCGGGACGTCGCGGCCCTGTCCGGTGGAGAGCGGCAACGGGTGTCGATCGCGCGGGCCCTCGCCCAGGAACCCGACGTGCTGCTTCTCGACGAACCGACGAACCATCTCGACCTCCGCCACCAACTCGGTGTTCTGGGTGTGCTGCGCGAACTCGCCGCCGACGGTCTCGCGGTGCTCGTGACACTGCACGACATGCGCCTGGCTGCGGAGTACTGCGACCGCATGGCCGTGCTGCGGGACGGTTCGATCGTCGACGTCGGCGTACCCGAGGACGTACTCACCCCGGAGCTGCTCGGCGACGTCTTCGGGGTCCGGGGAGAACTGCGCGCCGTCGACGGCCGACGCGTACTCGACCTGATCGGGCTCGTCGATGACTGAGCGCTCCACGGAAGTCCCCCGAGAAGAACACACCGGGGCCGCCTACCGGCGCGTCACCGCAGCGCTCGGCGAGTTCGCCCACACCACGGACCTCACCGGCCACGACGAATTCCCCGGGCTGCTGCTGACGGATCCCGAATGGCTCGCCGATCGGGTCGCCGACACCGGACGACGCTGGGGCTGCGACGACGCCCGGGTCAACGGCACACTGTGGTGGTATTCGGCGAGTTCCACCCTGGTTGCCGCACCGTTGGCGATGCTCCTGACCGACGGCCTCGCTCCCGACCCCGATCTCACACAGTTGCGGTGTGCGCTGCGCGAGAACGGCTACCTCGCCGCGGTGCGGTCGCCACGGCTGCTCCGGATGGGCGACTATTCGACGGCTCTCGTCGCTGCGCACGACGCGATGATCTCGGCGTTGGCCGCGGTGTCGGGTGCCGCGCCCCGCGCGCTGTGGGCGATCGCCGCGGACTCGATCGCCGGTCGCGCCCTCACCGCCGGCCGCGCGCTCGGCCGGATCGGTGACGGGTGCGCACTCGCGGAATCCGTGACCGTCGCGCCGATGCCGACACCGCGATACGTCGACATCGAGGGGGCGGGTCGCGGCGAACGATTCGTCCGGAGGTGTTCGTGCTGCCTGATCTACACCGCGACGGGCGGCGACAAGTGCAGCACCTGCCCCCGACGCACGCCCACCGAACGGCATGCGCGGCTGCTCGAGCGGGTCGTCGGCGCTCACTCCTGCGGCGGGTAGGCGGGCCGTTCGACGGTCGGCGGCAGCAAGGCGATCGCCGAGATCCGGCGCAGCCCCGCCACCTGCATCAGGTCGACGAGCAACGACCGGAGTTGCGCGAACACCACCGTCGCCGACACACCGGCCCCCTCGACGAGATCCGGTTTCAGTTTCTTCGCGACGGTGCGCAGCACCCGCGCCGCGTCCGCCTGATCGGGATGTTCCCCGGGCTCGGCCATCGCCATGTCGTGCAGAACATCGAGTGCGTCGGCGACATCCGCGATGACGGCCACGATCCTCGGGTCGAGGATCTCGTCGTCCCGCACCACCGTCAGGGAGCGGCGGGAGAGCACCCGGATGTTGCGCATCGCATTGTCGAGGGGATCGGCCGCCGCCGTGAGCCGGGCGAGCCGATTGCGGCTGTTCCAGTACAGCGGCGACAACCGGCTGATCTCGTGGCCGCCCTTCAGATTCGACCGCATCGCATCGATCGCCGGCTGGGTGGCGCGGGCGGTCTTCAACGCGTCGACGATCGGTGCCGGCGTGTTCTCCACCAGACCGGACTCGACATCGCGCAGCACCGATGCCGCGGTGGACAGGATGTCCGCGGCGTTCTTGCGGGCGCGGCGGACGGGATGGGTGGGAATCAGCGCGACGACCGCGATACCCACGAGTCCGCCGACGAGCGCGTCGACCATCCGCTCGATGCCGCCGCTGCCACCCGGCGGCAGCAGCGTCGCCACGAGCACCGCCGAGTTACCCGCCTGCATCGAGAAGATCGGCCCGCTGTTGAGCATCACCGCGGTGCCCATGGCCATCGCCACCACGAGCGCGATCTGCCACGGCCCGCTGCCGATCTGCGAGACCAGCAGGTCGCCGACGCCGATCCCGATGGCCACGCCGCAGACCAGTTCGATCGACCGGCGCAGCCGCGCTCCCAACGACAACCCCAGCGACACCACGGCCGCGATCGGCGCGAAGAACGCCTGGGAGTGGCCGATGACGCTCGTCGCGACCCACCACGCGACTCCCGCCGCGATCGCGCACTGCAGGATCGGCAGCGCCGACGAACGCAGACGCGCCGCCGATCCCGTCACCCGGCCCCGGAACACCGCTGCCGCGGGACCGACCCTCCGGTGCACCCCGAGGGTCCGTCCGCGCCACCCGACGGTCCTCGTGGACGCAGCCCCGCTCGACGACTCATGCTTCGGCGACGCGTGCTTCGGCGGATCAGACTTGGCGGACACCGAGGCTATTCGACTCCGAGTGCTTCGGCCGCGCGCGGATCGCAGTCCTCGAGCAGGTCGAGGCAGCGGGCGTGCTCATCGTTCTCACCGATCGTCTTCGCGGCCTGCGCGAGCACCGCGACGCACCGCAGGAACCCGCGGTTCGGTTCGTGGCTGTAGGGAACGGGACCGAATCCCTTCCAGCCGTTGCGACGCAACTGGTCGAGACCACGGTGGTAGCCGGTGCGGGCGTACGCGTAGGCGGCGATGGTCTCGCCGCTCTCGAACGCGGCCTCCGCGAGATACGCCCACGCGATCGACGCGGTGGGATGCGCCGCGGCCACCGCCGCGGGATCCTCGCGATCGAGCAGTGCCGACTCCGCCTCGTCGTCACCGGGCAACAATGTGGGCTGGGGTCCGAGGAGATCACCGAAAGACGTCATGGGGTCATTGTGCCCGTCGGGGTGCATCGGTCGATAGGCTCCCCGAGGAACAGCAATCACAGGGACAGAACGTCGAACGGGGTGCACCGCGTGTCGGACCGGAAGAACGAAGAACCGATCGAGGAGTCGTCGAGCACGCCCGAACCGCCGGTCGAGGAGACGTCGTCGACCGGGCCCGCACCGGACACCGACGCCGCCGATCCCGCCGATCCCGCCGATCCCGCCGAGACACCCGACGCCTCCACCGGTCCCGATGCTTCCGACGACGGATCCGGCGACGACACCGCAGCCGACACCGAAGCCGACACCGGGAACGCTCCCGCCGCCGCGCAGGACACCCCGCCCGCCGCAGCGGATGCGGAGCACGACGGCGAATCGGCCGATGCCGGTCCCGATGAGCAGCCCACCTCCGGTCCCGATGAGCAGCCCACCGCCGGTGCGGACTCCCCTACGGTCGAGGAGACCTCCGGTACGGGTCGCGCCGACGACCCCGACACACCCGCCGACACCGCACCCGCAGCAGCGCCCGAACCGGCAGGCCCCGAACCGGCAGCGCCCGAACCGGCAGGCACGGAACCATCCGAAGCCGCGACGGTGGCGATGCCGAAGTTGAGTAAGCCCACCGCCGACGACCCCGCCGGCCCGTCCTCCGGGTCGGAGGCACCGACGGTGCAGATCCCGGTGACGGCGCACTCCCCCAAAGCACCACCGCAGCGCATCGCACCGCGCGTCCCCGAACCCCCGCAACCGGAACCTGCACCGTTCTCACCGGCACCGACACCGACCCGGATCCCCCCGGCCGAGAACCGGGGCAGCTCCCGCCGGGCACTGATCGCGGGGGTCGCCGTCGTCGTGGTCGCGGTCGTCGCAGTGTTCCTCGTGGTGCAGTTCCGGGCGGCGAATTCTCCGGAGGCCGCGGTCCGCAACAGCGTCGACGCGTTCGTCGATGCCCTGACGAGCGGCGACCTCGACCGGCTGAGCAGCACGACGTGCGGTTCGCTCGCCGAGTTCTACGAGACGGTCGACCCCGACGAGTTCCGCAGCATCCACCGGTTGGCGGTGGAGCAGGGATCCGTGCCGGTCGTGACGAGCATCGACAAGGTCCAGATCACCGACGACACGGCGATCGTGGAGGTCACCGCGCACACCGCCGCCGATCCGGGCGACGAGACGGCCCGCACCTTCGACCTCACCCGTGAGGACGAGGTGTGGCGGGTGTGCAACGACTGATCCCCGACCGGGAACACCCGAGCCGTCACGGAATGTGGATGTCCCGCGACACACGCACCTCGTGGATCGTGGCGACGGCCCGCCGGCGCAGCGGCCCGCACGACGGGTCCCATCCGGCGAGCAACTCGTCGACCTTCGTGTGCATCTCCTTGCGGAGCCGCTCGAACGAATCGTCGGCGCGTTCACCGACGTACCCGAGGAGCAACCACCATGCCCAGGCCACGGCCCCCGCGTTGGCGATGAAATCGGGGATCACCGTGATTCCGCGGGCGGTGAGGTCGAGTTCCGCGTCGGGGGTGGTCGCCGAGTTCGCTGCCTCGACGACGAGCCCGGCGTGGACGTCGGCGCAGTTCCGGCTCGTGATCGCATACGACACGGCCGCCGGGACGAGCACGTCGACGGGGAGTCCGAGGACCACCTCGCGCGGCAACTGCTGCACGTGGCGAGGGACACGTGACCGGTCGATCTCTCCGTAGACGTCGCGGGTGTCCAGCAACGCGGGGATGTCCAGTCCCGCCGGGTCGAACAGTGTTCCCACGGCATCGGCGACGGCCACGATCCGCAGCCCGGCATCGTGCAGGTACCACGCGGCGCCCCCGCCCATCGTGCCCACCCCCTGCACCGCGACGGTCGTCCCGGCGTGGCCGCGGCCCCGGCGGTCGACGGCGGCCAGGCACGCCTGCGCCACGCCGTATCCTCCGATGACGTCGCCGAGCGATCCGCCGCGGGCACGCACCGCCAGCCCGGCCCTGATGCGGGCGGCGGTCCGTTCCGGGTCGGCGGAGCGTGCGATCGCGGCGTGATACGACTGTTGCAGTCCGAGCGCGTCGAACACGTCGTCGAGCAGATGCTGCGGCACCCCGAGATCCTCGGCGGTCACCCAGTGATGGTCGAGGAACGGCCGCATCGCCTCGCAGAACCGGGTCAACACACCGGTGGAGCGCGGATCCTTCGGGTCGAAGTCGATGCCGCCCTTGGCGCCGCCGACGGGAAGATCGAACACGGCGGTCTTGTTCGACATGCCGGCTGCGAGATCCTCCACCTCACCGAGGGTGCAGCCCTTGCGCATTCGCGTACCGCCGGTGGCGAGTCCGGCGACGAGGGTGTCGATCACGAGGTATCCGCGGGCACCGGTGACCGGATCGTTCCATTCGATCCGCATGGTCGGTTCGCGGCGTCGCGGTGCACCCTCGACGAAGGGGGTCACCGGGGTGAACGCGGACTCTTCCGGCCGCTCCAGGGGATGCTCGACGATGGTCACTGCGTGCCTCCCGACGTCAGGGCGTGTGCTCGGTCCGTGACACCAGGATGGGGTCGTGCGCGGGCGGCCGTCCAGCGACATTTCGTGGACGGATCCGTTCACCATCCGTGGACGGTCGGTGTGGGCCTATGGTGCAGAAATGGAGTTGTCGCTGCATCGCCTCAAGCTCCTGCGCGAACTCGTGCGGCGGGACACGGTGACGGCCACCGCCCACTCGCTCGGATACACGGTGTCGGCGGTGTCCCAGCAGCTCGCGCAGCTGGAACGTGACGCGGGCACCCGACTGTTCGAACGGCAGGGGCGGCGCGTCGTGCTGACCGAAGCGGGTGTGGTGCTCGCCCGGCACGCGGAGGAGATCCTCGCCGCGGTGGACCGGGCGGCGATCGCGGTGGAGGCCGCCCGCAACGGGGTGTCGGCGCAACTGTCCGCGGGGGTGTGGGCGTCGGTGGCGGCGGGCCTGCTGCCGACGGCTCTGAAACTGCTCGCGGGTGAACACCCCGGCATCGAGGTGTTCACCCGGGAACTGGCACCGGAGGACACCGCGGGTGCGGTGCGTGAGGGCTCGCTCGACTTCTCGTTCGTGATCGACTACTCGAACCACCCGATGCCCCCGGACCCGTACCTGACCCGCCGGATCATCGCGCTGGAGCGGATGTACGCCGCGCTTCCACCCGGGTCCGGGGTCGGTGACAGCACCGCGCTCGCCGATCTCGCACGCCGTCCGTGGATCCTGTCGGGACGCCGGTCCCATTTCGGACGCGCCGTCCGCACCGCATGCCAGACCGCGGGATTCGAACCGACCGTCGTGCACGAGGTCGGTGAACAGGCCACGGCCCTGGCGATGGTCGGTGCCGGCCTGGGGGTGACGCTCGTCTCGGATCTGGGTCTGCGCCTGATGCCCGACGACATCGACATCGTCCCGCTCGACGACACGTTCTTCCGGACGGTGTCGATCACCTACCGGACGACGAACACCGGCCGGGTGTCGTTGCAGTTCGTCGTCGACGCCGTCGCCGCGGCAGCGGAGATCCTCGGCGTCGGCACGCGGCCGGACCGGTGACGACCCGCAGACCCGCGCCGCGCGCACGGCCCGCGACGCTGCCGGTGAACGGCGGCGTCGCGGGCCGTGTGATGACGTCGCGTCCTGCCGCGACGGCGGAGATCCTGCCTGCGGAGATCTAGCCTGCGGCGACCTGACCGGCCGACACCGATCGGCCCGCGGACCTGAGGTCGTTGCATGCCTCGACGACCCGTTCGGTCATCGACGCCTCGGCCTTCTTCAGGTAGCTGCGGGGGTCGTAGACCTTCTTGTTCCCGACCTCGCCGTCGATCTTCAACACGCCGTCGTAGTTGCCGAACATGTGTCCCGCGACCGGACGGGTGAACGCGTACTGGGTGTCGGTGTCGACGTTCATCTTCACGACGCCGTAACCCAACGCCTCGTCGATCTCGGACTTCAACGATCCGGATCCGCCGTGGAAAACCAGATCGAAGGGCTTCGAGCCTTCCTTCAGGCCGAGTTTGCGGGTCGCAGCGGCCTGCCCCTCGGCGAGCACCGCCGGCTTCAGCTTGACGTTGCCGGGCTTGTACACACCGTGCACGTTGCCGAACGTCGCGGCGAGCAGGTACTGCCCCTTGTCGCCGGCACCGAGCGCGTCGACGGTCTTCTCGAAGTCCTCGACGGAGGTGTAGAGCTTCTCGTTGATGGCGTTCTCGACACCGTCCTCCTCACCGCCGACCACACCGATCTCGATCTCGAGGATGATCTTCGCGGCTGCCGCAGCGGCGAGCAGTTCCTGCGCGATCTCCAGGTTCTCGTCGATCGGGATGGCGGAGCCGTCCCACATGTGCGACTGGAACAGCGGGTTCCGGCCGGCGTCGACGCGCTCCTGGGAGATCGCGATGAGCGGCCGCACGAACCCGTCCAGCTTGTCCTTGGGACAGTGGTCGGTGTGCAGCGCGATGGTCACGTCGTACTTCTCGGCGACCACGTGCGCGAACTCGGCGAGCGCGACGGCACCGGTCACCATGTCCTTGACACCGAGACCGGAACCGAACTCGGCGCCGCCGGTCGAGAACTGGATGATGCCGTCGCTGCCGGCGTCCGCGAAGCCCTTGATGGCGGCATTGATGGTTTCGGACGAGGTGCAGTTGATGGCCGGGAATGCGAAAGAGTGCTCCTTCGCGCGGGCGATCATCTCGGCGTAGACCTCGGGAGTCGCGATAGGCACAGCGGCTGTCCTCCAGGTGAGAGTCGATCGGCTTGCCCGCGGGGGGGTACTGCGGGTGCCGCGGTTGTCCCAGCAGTATGTCAACCGATCGCCCCGGAACACAGCCGGACCGGGTCCACTCGCGCACACTCGAGCACGGCCGTGTTCTCCGTCGCCGGTACGCTGGAGTCCGTGAATCTGCTCGAAGCCTCGGAATCCGTGACCGATCTGGCCCTGATGCCGGGCTTCCTCGACCCGGTCAACCTGCTGAACTCGTTCGGGACCTGGATGCTCGTCGGGTTGCTCGTCGTCGTGTTCGTCGAGTCCGGTCTGCTGTTCCCCCTGCTCCCCGGCGACTCACTGCTGTTCACCGCGGGCCTGATCGCTGCATCGAAGTCGGCCGAGGTCGAGCCGTTCGCACCCCTGTGGGTGCTGATGGTGACGATCCCCATCGCCGCGGTCCTCGGCGACCAGGTGGGCTACTTCATCGGCACCAAGGGCGGCACGAGACTGTTCAAGGACGACAACGCGAGACTCTTCAAGAAGAAGTACATCGACGAAGCACACGCGTTCTTCCTGCGGCACGGCCCGGCGATGATCTTCTTCGCCCGGTTCGTGCCGATCGTCCGCACCTACGCGCCGCTCGTCGCGGGCGCCGCGAAGATGCCGTACCGCGTGTTCATCACCTACAACGTGATCGGTGGCATCGTCTGGGGTGCGGGTGTGACCCTGCTCGGCTACCTGCTCGGGCAGATCACGTTCATCGCCGACAACGTCGACATCATCTTCCTGCTGATCGTGTTCGTGTCGGTGCTGCCCATCATCAGCGAGGTCGTCAAGCGGTTCCTCGCGTCGCGCCGCGACGGCGACGGGACCGACACCGCGAACCCCGACACCGCGAACCCCGACACCGTGAACCCCCGTGCCGACCATGCCGGCACCGCGACCACCGACGACGCGAACGCGGAGACCCGGCCGCTGCCCACCGTCCGCGACTGAACGCCGAACATCCTCAGGGGGCCGCGGACGCCACAGCGTGCGCGGCCTCCATCAGCATCCAGCCCCCGAGCTGCACCGACAGGTCGCGTTCGGCGATCGACGAGGGTCGCACACTGCCCGCGGTGAACTGCGCGACGGTACCCGACGAACCGGGCAGCTTCGCCGGCAGCGACCAATCCCGCCCGAACAGCGGCAGTCCCTCGATCTGCAATCTGTTCTCCCATGCCGCATCGGCGGAGGCGAGCACGATCCGCCGCGCGGAGGCACGGGCACGCACGTCGTCGCTGTCGTGCACCGGCAGGGTCGTCGCGACCATCGCCAGGTAACGGGCGAGGATCCCGTTGAACAGTCCGCCGTCGCCGCCCCCACCGCCGACGACGACGCTGCGATCGGTCAGTTCCGAATCGACGGCGTCGACCAGGGCGTGCACCCGCAGTCGATGCCGCGGATCGTCGAGTTGCACCGCCAGTTCCGTCTCGACCCCGAGCACCACGCCCTGGCAGTACGAGTAGACGGCACGGTCGATCCGGCCGTCGCGGATTCCGTCGAGGATCAGCCCCGTGCCGGGGTCGAGCAGCATCTCGTGGATCCAGTCCGCCATCTCCTGCGCGCGCCACAGCCTGCCGGCACGGGCGAGCAGCAACGCCGCGGGTCCGTTGGCGGGCGTGTTGAAGAAGTCGTCGCCGCGCCGCCAGGGGATGCCGCCACCGCGCTCCGGCTGCCACGCGTCGAACAGTTCGTCGACCAGGGTGGTGACCGCACCCCGATGATCGACGTACAGATGCCGCTGGGCACGTTCGAGCGCGAGCCCGAGCCACGCCATGTCGTCGAAGTAGTTGTTCGTCCACCCCGTGAGATTGCGGATGCGGTGGCTGCGCGTCAGGCGCACCACGCGACGGCGACCACGGGGACCACCGTCGCCCTCCGGAAGATCCGCGTCGGGGACGCGGACAGCGGCATCGACGGCGAGGTCGATCAGATGGGCCTGCCACCAGTAGTGCCAGCTGCCGAAGGCGCGTTCGCGGCGGGTGGCCGGCCAGCCGACGACACCGAGCGCGGTACCGGGTAGCCCCCACAGTCGACGTACGTGCCGGGACGTGACCGCCGCTTCGGCCGCGTCCGCCCGGTCGGACCACAGTTCCGGCATATCCACATCATCCTTGTCCCGCGAGCAGCGCGGACGCGAATGGTCCGCGCTTCTACATCCCGCGCGGCACGACCGGCGTTACCGGATCGTGCCCTACCAGGCGTCGCCCAGGTCTGCGTGCTGCCGGATCCACGCGTGCATGGCGATGCCCGCGGCGACACCGGCATTGATGGACCGCGTCGATCCGAACTGCGCGATCGACACGGTCATCGACGCGATCTCCCGGGCCCGTTCCGTCACTCCCGGCCCTTCCTGACCGAACAGCAGGAGACAGTTGCGCGGCAACGTCACCGTCTCGAGCGGAACACTGCCCGGTGTGTTGTCCACGGCCACGATGGTCAGATCGTGGTCGGCCGCCCACTCGATGAGCGTGTCGACGTCGGTGTGGTGCATCAGATGCTGGTACCGATCGGTGACCATCGCGCCGCGCCGGTTCCAACGTCGACGGCCCACGATGTGCACGGCCGCCGCCGCGAACGCGTTGGCGGTACGCACCACGGTGCCGATGTTCGCGTCGTGCCCGAAGTTCTCGATGGCCACGTGCAGCGGATGACGGCGCGCGTCGATGTCCGCGACGATCGCATCCCGTGTCCAGTACCGGTAGGCGTCGACGACGTTGCGGCGGTCTCCGTGGGCGAGCAGTTCCGGGTCGTAGCGGGCGTCGGTGGGCGGCTCCGTGCCGTACTCGTCCACCCACGGTCCGAGCCCGTGCGGGTGCTCGCCCCACTCGGTCGGTCCCTGCGCGTCGGTGGCGTCCGGGACGGCGGGGTGCTCCGGGACGGCGGGGTGCTCCGGTCGGTCGTTCACGATCAGAACGTCTCGTTCGACGACGACGCGATGGTGAATCCGTGCCGGGTTCCGTCGTTGACGCACGTGACGTCCACGGCAGTGGTGACGCAGGTGTAGCCGAGCTGTGACAGCGGCGCACCGGCGGGCAGCACCGACGCCGTCCCCTCGACCGGCAGGTACACGGGGCCTCCCGAACACAGGAACTCGCCCTCTCCGCTGTCGACCACCCGCATGCCGTGGCCCCAGTTCACCATGCAGTCGTCGGGCTGCGGCGGCACCGGATCGGTGATCCCCTCGCACCCCGCCTCGGTGCGTCCCGGCAACTGCACGATGCCGCAGGTGAACTGCCCGTCGGGACTCGTGAAGTAGTACGACTCGTTCTGCTCGAACTGCACGTCGACGAGCGAGGTCGGGGCCGGTACCGGCTCCGTGGTGGACGCGGCGGTGTCCGTCGTCGTCTCCGGCACGGCAGGCGCCGGCACCTCGGTGGTGGTGACCGCCGTGCTGGTCGCGGTGGTGGTCGCGGTGGGCTGCGCCTCGACCGTGGGCGACGCCGCGGATCCGTCGGCGGATCCCCCGCACCCGGTCAGCAGCAGAACCGCCGACGCCGTCACCGTCGTCACCACCCGAACCCGCACACCGCTCCCTCCGCTGCCGGCCGCATCGTCACCCGACCGTACGATCCGTCCGGTCGGCCACTCTATCGACCGGGGTACGCGTGGGAGGGAACGGGTTAACCTGGGAACGGAGGAGCGATGAAGTACAGGCGCATCGTGGCGGCGGTCGCGTTCGTCACCGTCGGCCACCTCATTGTGTTGTCTCTGTGGATCAACCTGTTCCTTCCCGGATCACCCCCGGGCACAGAAGGATTCCAGGTGATGTTCCTGGTGTGCCTGTACGGGTCGGTCCTCGGGATCGCGATGATCGTCGCGGGTCGGAGCCCGCGCGCCGAACGGCGCATCGAACGCCGCATCGAACGGGACGGGCTCGAAGGCTGGGCGACGATCCGCGCCGCCACACCGCTCGGCAAACCCACCGGCGACGCGCAGATCACCGCGCTCGAACTCGATCTGACGGTGCCCGGATCCGAGTCCTACAGCGGCCGCGTCGTCTACGAGGTGCGGCGCAGCGACCTCCCGCGGTTCGCCCCCGGGGAGATCCTGACCGTGTTCGTCGACCCCGAGGACCGCAGCCACATCATGCTGATGCCCTGACCGTCGCGGCCGGCACGCTCACTTCCGCCGCACCAGTGCGAGCATCCCCTCGACGAGCAGCAACTGCGCCAGCGCATACGTGGCGAGCACGAACCCTTCCGCGGCCGCCCGGGCCCGCGGATTCGTCAGCAGCGCGCGGCGCAGCACGATCGTCCCGTCCGATGCGGTGAACACCAACCCGCCGACGGCGAGCCAGCTGCGGCGGTCGGCGCCGGGAACGACCGTGCCCGCCACCGTCCGGGCATCGGGCACGAGGGACGGATCGGCAGCCAACGTGGCGGTGGTCGCGAGCAGACTCCCGTACGCCGTGAGCGGCACCGCCACGGGGCGGCTCGTCGCCCCCAGCAGACCGGCGGCGCCGAGCACCGCCGGTATCCGCTGCAGCACCGCGGGCCGGGTGGGCCGCGCACCGTGCCGCGCGAGCAGGATCGAGTACACGGTCTGCATCACCGCGAACGAACCGGCGCCGCGCAGGATGCGGGCGTCGTCGTCCGGGTCGATCATGAACACGTCACCGGCGGTCGCAGCGGCCGTTCCGGTGAGCAGCAACGCGGTGTCCACCCGGTCGGTGTCGCCGGAGCGGCGCAGCACCCGCACGGCGAGCGCCGGCATGATCAGCGGCTTGGCGACCTTCTGCAGTTTCTCGTTGCCGAGGACACCCCCGACCACCGTGGCTGCGCTCGCCGCCGCGAACACCGCATGTTCTGCGCCCCACCGGCGTCCCGTGAACCATCCCATGGTCCGGACAGTACCCGTCGCGGCCGGCGACGGTACCCGTCGCAGCCGGTCAACAGCGGCGCGCCCCGGACGACGGAACGGCCTCGAGGAAGGACGGTCGCGGGAAACCCCGACCCGCGGCGGCGGTGCGCGCCGCCTCCTCGATCCGCGGCACGTCACCCGTGTCGCACAGTGCGAGCACCGACCCGCCGAAACCACCGCCGACCATGCGGGCACCGAACGCGCCCGCCGCACGCGCCGCATCGGCGGCCACATCGAGTTCCGGGCAGCTGACCTCGAAATCGTCGCGCAACGACCGGTGCGACGCATCGAGGATCGGCCCGAGATCCCGCACCGCGCCCGCCCGCAGTACCGCCACCGCGTCACGGACCCGCGCGATCTCCGTGACGACGTGCCGGGCCCGGCGCCGGAGAACGGTGTCGTCGAGGGCCGGTGGGGAAGACAGATCCCGCAGCGGGCCGGCCCGTCGCGCGGCGGCGTCCACCTCGGCGCGCCGATCGCCGTACCGGCCGTCGACGAGCCGGTGGCCCGTCCCGGTGTCGATCACCAGCACCGTCACCCCGTGTGTCTGCGCGTCGAACGGGATGTGCTCGGCACGCCCGTCCGCACAGTCCAGCAGCATCGCGTGCCCCGCCCGGGCACGCAACGCGATCTGCTGATCCATGCCTCCGGTGGGTGCGCCGACGTACTCGTTCTCGGCGCGCACGCAGGCCCGCGCGAGGGCGTCGCGGCCCGCCTCGTCGCTGGGCAGCATGTACAGCGACGCGAACGCCAGTGCCGTCGCCGCCTCGAGCGCCGCGGACGACGACAGCCCGGCCCCCACCGGCACATCGGAGACCACCGCGATGTCCGCGCCCGTGAAACCCGGGACGTCGAGCGCCCACGCGACACCGGCGACGTACCCGCCCCAGCCGTCCACCCGGTCGCCGAAGAGGTCCGCGTCCACCGGGTCGAACCCGTCGCTGTGCAGACGCAACCGGCCGTCGCTGCGCGTGCGCACCGCCACGGCGGTCACGTGCGGCAACGCCATCGGCAGGCACAGTCCGCCCGCGTAGTCGACGTGCTCACCGATGAGGTTCACGCGTCCGGGAGCGCACCACACCCCGTCGGGATCGATCCCGAAGACCTCCGCGAACACCCGCGCAGCGCGCTCACAGACCGTCACGCGCGACCTCACGCAGCCTGCCCGCGATCCGTTCGGGGACGGTGTCGCCGATCCACGCCCCCATCGCCGATTCGGACCCGGCCAGATACTTGAGTTTTCCGGGTGCGCGGCGCAGCGAGAACAACTGCCAGAACAGTCGGCCGAACTCGCGTCCCTCCCCCACCGGCGCCTGATGCCATGCCGCGATGTACGGCACCGGCGACGGGTCGGCCGCCGGATCGAAGTACCGGTCGAGGCGGGTGAGCAGGTCGCGTTGGGCGTCGACCAACTCGTCGCGTTCGTCGTCGCCCAACGCCGCGAGATCCGGCACGTCACGGTGGGGAGCCAGATGCACCTCGACGGGCCAGCGGGCCGCGGCGGGCACGTACGCGCTCCAGTACCTCCCCGACCACACGATCCGGGTGCCTGCGCGGGTCTCCGCATCGAGAACGTCGCGTTGCAGTGATCGGCCCGTCCGGATGCGGTGATCGCGCGAGCGGTCGATCAGCGTCCGGGTGCGCGGTGGCACGAACGGGTAGGCGTAGATCTGGCCGTGCGGATGCTGCAGGGTCACCCCGATCTCGATGCCGCGGTTCTCGAAGCAGAACACCTGCTGCACGCCGGGTGAGCGCGACAACGCTGCGGTGCGCGCGGCCAACGCGTCGACGACGGTACGGGCCCGCTCGTGCGGCAGATCGGCGTAGCGGGCGTCGTGGTCGGCGGTGAACGCCACCACCTCGCAGCGTCCGCCGGCCGGTCTCCTCGGCCACAGCCGTTCGTCGTCGACCGGTGTCGTGTCCGTGTCCCGGGAGCCGAGTGCGGCGAACCGGTTCTCGAACACGACCACGTCGTAGTCGGAGTCGGGTATCTCCGTCCCGTGACCCGGCCGCGTCGGGCACAACGGACAGTCGTCGGCGGCCGGCAGGAAGGTGCGGTCCATGCGGTGCGCCGCGAACGTCACCCACTCCCCGGTGAGCGGATCACACCGCAGATGCGAGCGCACCGCCGCCACCGGCAGATCCCGGTGGTCGACCGCGGTTCGAGGCGCCGTGGTCGCGTCGTCGAAGTAGATCAGGTCACGACCGTCCGCGAGCCGTGTCGCCGTCTGCCGCACCCGGGAGATCACGACCGTCAGGAGTTGTCGAGACCCAGGTCGGCGAGACCGAGCAACGACCGGTACTCGACGCCCTCGGCGGCGATGACCTCGTCGGCGCCGGTCGCGCGGTCGACGACGGTCGCGACACCCACGACGGTCGCACCGGCGTCCCGCAGCGCCCTCACCGCGGTCAGCGGTGAATTCCCGGTGGTGGTGGTGTCCTCGACGACGAGGACCCGTTTGCCCACGACGTCGGGGCCCTCGATCTGTCGCTGCATGCCGTGCGCCTTGGCGGCCTTGCGGACGACGAACGCGTCGATCGGGCGGCCGGCGGCGTGCATGACGGCGAGAGCAACGGGGTCTGCACCCATCGTGAGACCACCGACGGCATCGAACTCCCAGTCGGCGACGAGGTCGCGCAGCAACGACCCGATGAGCGGACCGGCCCGGTGGTGCAGCGTCGCGCGACGCAGGTCGACGTAGTAGTCGGCTTCCTTGCCCGACGACAACGTCACCTTCCCGTGCACCACTGCCAGCTCCCGTACCAGTGCTGCCAGTTCGTCACGCTCGCTCATCGCTCTTCCTCACCGTCGGGGTCCGTTCACTGCCGGTCGCACACCGGCGACGTGAAGCCTAGCCGTTTCGGGTGCGGCTCCCGGGTGCGGTGCGGGATCAGGCCGCGGCCGTCCCCGAGCCCTCGTCGTCGGGGGCCGTCCCGTCGCGCTCGGCGGCGGCGACGACAGCGGCGGACTGCTCCTGCTCCGTCGTCGGCATGGTGACCTCGAACAACGCGACCGGCGAGACGCCGGCGAGCTTCGCGAACAGTGACGTGGGGAATCGGGTCACCGCCGCGTTGATGTCGGCGGCGAGATCGTTGTGGACGCGGACGGCACCGGCGATCCGCTGCTCGCGGTTCTGCAGTTCCCGCGCGACCCGGATGAACGGCCAATGGTTGACGCCGTCGAGCACCCCGATGAGTTCGTGCAGTGCCGCCGACAGCGTGTTCTCCCCGGCGGCTCGCTCGGCGAGCCCGAGCCGCTGGTCGCGCATCTCGATGGCCAGTGACCGGGCACCGATGACGGGGCTGATCCGGCTGCGTTCCACACCGGCACCCGCCGAGGCCGCGATGAGGGCGGGTACGAGGTCGTAGCGATCGTCGAGTTCGTCGAACAGCAGGCGCAGGCTGTCGCGTCGGCGGGCGCGCAGTGTCTGCAGGCGGCGCATACCCGCGCGCATCCACAGCAACGCGACGACCACCACTGCCACAACCATCACCACAGCCACAGAGGTCACGGCGAGAAATGTACCGACCGGGACGAAGAGCACCGACGAAGCCTCCGGCGTGTCCGGAACGGCGTGTCCGTACCGTGACCTGCCGCTGCGGTCGGGCGGTCAGCGGTGCGCGGAGGGACGCCCCGGATCGTGGGCCTCCCGCACGGCGTCGACGGGGTCGACGACGGGAGGCAGGACGTGCAGGATCCCGGACAGGCGCGCGACCGTCTCGATCGCCGCGTCCCATTCGCGTCCGTTGCATCCGACGGGCATCGACCCGAGGGTCCACGGACCCTCACTCCACAGCATCTGTATGTGATCGGGAATCGCCTCGGTGAACGCGACCATCCGCTGATCACACACCCGGCGGGCGATCTCGAGGTCGGTCGCGAACACGATCCGTGGCCCGATGGAACCGAGCAGGTTCATGTCGGCGTCCTTCGGCGGCGGCGTCGACTTCAAACGCAGGTCGACGTCGACATCCGAGCCCACCTTGCGGCGCACCGCGACGATCGTCGCGGTCTCCTCGATGTCGAACAAGGTGAAGTCCTCGCCACGCCGGATGCCACGGACCACGTCGATGGCGCCCAGATACTCCTGCTTCGCGAGAGCCGCCCGATGCCACGTGGACGGCAACCGGTCGTCGACGGAGGTGTACTTGTATCCCTGCGCTCGCGCCCAGATCTCGCGTACCCGGCCGGACTGCTCGCGCCGCGTACGGTCGATGTACAGCAGGACCACGGCGCCGAGCGCCGCGATCACAGCCAGACCGAACCACATGAACGTCATCCCTGCCAGCCTAGCGTGGACCGGTGCCGGGACCGCCGAATGACGGCAGCGACGCGCTGACGATCCTGTCGGCGGTCATGCGGCCGTTCTCGACCGGGGAGCCGTAGACGACCGCCGTCGCCCCCGCCTCGATGTCCGACACGTCGTCGTTCCGGGTCATGATGCGGGTGGCTTCGGTGATCTGCACGGTCACGAGCGAACCACCGATCGCGCTGACGGTGATGCTGGTGCCGTCGTTCGCGGTGACGGTGCCGACCACCATGCCGGACGCGGCGAGCTCCTCCGCGACCCGGCCGGGTAGCGGGTCGAGCGGCATGGTCGGCAGCGACGGTTGTGTCGTCGCCGGTGGTCGCGTGGTGGTGGGTGCGGGGGCCGCGGTCGTGGTGGTCGGTGCCGCCACGGTCGCGTCGTCGCCGCTGCCGACGGTGCCGAGCAGCAGGCCGACGACCGCGCCGAACGCGACGATGCCGGCGGCCAAGAGCGCGAGCAGCCCCCAGCGCGGGCCGCGGGAACCACCGGGCCCGTCGCCCTGCCCCGGCCCCGCGGGAGGGGCACCGGGAGGCCCGTACTGCTGGGGTGCGTACTGCGGTTGTTGCTGGTACGGCCCGGGAGTTCCGAACTGTTGTGTCGGTGCGTACTGCGGATGATGCGGTGTCGGCGCGTAGGGGTCACCGAGTGGACGGGTGTCGCCGGGCGGCGGTGCCGACGGGTCGAACCGCGGATCGTACTGCGGATACACCAGTGTCGGGTTGGCGGCCGGCCGCCCGTACGCCTCGGTCGGGTCGTCGGTGTACAGCACGCGCGCGTCGTCGTCGCCCGGCTCGTCGAGCGAGTAGGCGCGCTCCTGCGGCGTGCGCGGGTCCTCCGGATTCGTCATGACCCTCCCCAGGGTAGCCGTGCGCACTTCTGGTAGCCGGCGCTACCAGAAGTGCGCACGGGTGTCAGGCACCGATGACCAGGTGATCGGCGTCGTCACCGACCCCGACGGAAACGGTGTCGCCGTCGCGGATCTCACCGGCCAGCAGCTTCTTGGCGAGCTGGTCGCCGATCGCCTGCTGGATGAGCCGGCGCAGCGGGCGAGCACCGTACTGCGGGTCGTATCCGCGCACGGCCAGCCACATGCGGGCCGATCCGTCGACGTCGAGCGTGAGCCGGCGTGCGGCGAGCCGCTCGGACAGCTGACCGAGCTGGATGTCGACGATCTGCTCGAGTTGTTCCTCCGACAGCGGATCGAAGATCACGACGTCGTCGAGCCGGTTGATGAACTCCGGCTTGAACGCCATCCGCACCGCGGCCATCACCTGGTCCCTGTCCCCACCTGCACCGAGATTGGAGGTGAGGATCAAGATGGTGTTGCGGAAGTCCACCGTGCGACCCTGCCCGTCGGTGAGCCGACCGTCGTCGAGCACCTGCAGCAGCGCGTCGAAGACGTCCGGGTGCGCCTTCTCGACCTCGTCGAACAGCACCACCGAGTACGGCCGGCGACGTACGGCCTCGGTGAGCTGGCCACCGGACTCGTAACCCACGTAGCCGGGAGGGGCACCGACCAGCCGGGCGACACTGTGTTTCTCGCTGTATTCCGACATGTCGATCCGCACCATGGCGCGTTCGTCGTCGAACAGGAAGTCGGCGAGTGCCTTGGCGAGCTCGGTCTTACCGACCCCGGTCGGGCCGAGGAACAGGAACGATCCGGTGGGCCGGTTCGGATCGGCGACGCCCGCCCGCGCGCGTCGCACCGCGTCGGACACGGCCTGCACGGCGTCGGCCTGACCGACGACCCGCTTGCCGAGTTCGTCCTCCATGCGCAGCAGCTTGGCGGTCTCGCCCTCGAGCATCCGGCCGGCGGGAATACCGGTCCACGCGGCGACCACGTCGGCGACGTCGTCGGGCCCCACTTCCTCCTTGAGCATCACGTCGTCGCCGGTGGAGCCGCCGGAGGCAGCGGCAGCGGCCTCGAGCTTCTTCTCCAGTTCGGGGATGCGTCCGTAGCGCAGTTCCGCGGCCTTGCCGAGGTCACCGTCGCGTTCGGCACGTTCCTCCTCGCCGCGCAACGCTTCGAGTTGCTCCTTGACCTCGCGGACCGAGTCGATCGCGGTCTTCTCGTTCTGCCACCGGGTGGTGAGCTGGTTCAGCTTCTCGCGTTCGTCGGCGAGTTCGGCGCGCAGTTTGTCGAGCCGATCCTTCGACGCCTCGTCGGTCTCCTTCTGCAGGGCCATCTCCTCGATCTCGAGGCGACGGACGACGCGTTCGACGGTGTCGATCTCCTCGGGGCGGGAGTCGATCTCCATGCGGAGTCGCGACGCGGCCTCGTCGACGAGGTCGATGGCCTTGTCGGGCAGGAACCGCGAGGTGATGTACCGGTCGGACAGCGTTGCGGCCGACACCAACGCGGAGTCGGTGATCCGCACACCGTGGTGCACCTCGTAGCGCTCCTTGAGCCCGCGCAGGATACCGATGGTGTCCTCCACGCTCGGTTCACCGACGAGCACCTGCTGGAACCGGCGTTCGAGGGCGGCGTCCTTCTCGATGTACTTGCGGTACTCCTCGAGGGTGGTGGCACCGACGAGCCGCAGCTCACCGCGGGCGAGCATCGGCTTGATCATGTTCCCGGCATCCATCGCCGACTCACCGGTCGCTCCGGCACCGACGATCGTGTGCAGCTCGTCGATGAACGTGATGATCTGCCCCGCGGAGGCCTTGATCTCGTCGAGGACGGCCTTGAGGCGTTCCTCGAACTCACCGCGGTACTTGGCACCGGCGACCATCGACCCGAGATCGAGGGAGATGACGGTCTTGCCGCGCAGCGATTCGGGGACGTCACCGGCGACGACGCGCTGGGCGAGCCCCTCGACGATCGCGGTCTTGCCGACACCCGGCTCACCGATCAGCACCGGGTTGTTCTTGGTACGCCGCGAGAGCACCTGCACGACGCGGCGGATCTCGTTGTCGCGGCCGATGACCGGGTCGAGTTCGCCGTCGCGGGCTCGGGCGGTGAGGTCGGTCGAATACTTCTCGAGCGCCTGGAACGTGCCTTCCGGATCGGCGCTGGTGACCCGCCCGGTGCCGCGGACGGCGGTGAACGCCTCGCGCAGCGCCGCGGGTGTGGCGCCGTGCCCGGCGAGCAGCTTCGCGACATCACTGTCTCCGCCCGCGAGTCCCACGAGGACGTGCTCGGTGGAGACGAATTCGTCGGTCAGTTCGGTGGCGAGTTTCTGGGCGGCGGACAGCGCGGCGATGGCCTCGCGACCGAGCTGCGGGGTCGTGGTCGCGCCGGTGGCGGTGGGCAGTGCGTCGACGAGGTCCTGCGCGGCGCGGCGCACCTGCGCGGCGTCGACGCCGATCGCCTTCAGCAGCGGCCCCGCGATGCCGTCGGTCTGGTCGAGCAACGCCACGAGCAGGTGCGCCGGACGGATGTCCGGGTTACCCGCAGCGGACGCCGACTGGAGCGCAGCGGTCAGCGCAGCCTGTGTTTTCGTCGTCGGGTTGAACGAGTCCACGTACGGGCTCCTTCCGTTCTCGAGTGCACCCGTGTCAATTCCGGGTACATCCGTGTCGTCTCTTCATCGATGATGCGCCCACGGACGGGGTCCGCGGGCTGTCGATCGAATCAACGACCCCAAAGTTGAGTTTGTTCCACTCAAGTTCGGCGATGTGGGTGATGCGTATCACGTTCGCCCGGGAGGGTGCCTACGCACAAGGTTTGTGGCCGAGCGGTGCGGAAACGACTACAGTGGCGGCGTCCGAGGAGGCCGCTCGGCAACACTGTGTCCGCACGGCCAGTCAGCGCAGTACGTGGGAGGGTGGCGTGGAGGCGTTCGCCATCGCCCGAGTTCAGCTGAGTTTCGCCTCGATCGTCGCCACACCGACCGGCCCCGAACGGTTCGCGACCGCCTTCTTCAACTGCCTGTGGAGCGAGAACGACGGCCTCCGCGCGATGTTCCCCGCGGGCATGGAGACGATGCGCCGCCGCTTCGCGACCGCCGTCGCGTGGGCCGTCGAGAAGCTCTCCGACATGGACGCGCTCGACGCCTTCCTCGCGCAACTCGCACGCGACCACCGCAAGTACGGGGTGCACCCCGATCATTTCCGCGCCGCCGGTCACGCGCTGCTCGTCGCCGTCCGCGAGTGCACTCCCCTGATCCTGTGGACGGCAGCCCTCGAACGCACGTGGCGGGAGGTGATCGGCCACCTCGTCGAGACGATGGCCGTCGCGACCGAGGAGGACGATCTGCCGGCGGTGTGGGGCGCGACCGTCGTCCAGCACGAGCGGATCCTGCCCGATCTGGCGATCGTCCGACTCGAGTCCGACACCCCCATCCCCTACCACGCGGGCCAGTACATGAGCGTGCAGATTCCGCAGCGCCCCAACATGTGGCGCTACCTGTCGGCCGCCATCCCCCCGAACCCGCTCGGCCAGATGGAATTCCACGTCCGCCGGGTGTCCACGGGCTGGGTCAGCGGCGCGCTCATCTCCGAGGTGTCCGTCGGCGACCGCTGGACGATCGGCCCACCGCTCGGTGGCCTGCACGTGGACCGCGACTCCGGGCGGGACGTGCTGATGATCGGATCGGGTACCGGTCTGGCACCGCTGCGCGCCCAGCTGATGGAGATGGCGATGCGCGGCGACAATCCTCGCGTCCACGTGTACTACGGCGGCAAGTATCCGTGCGACCTGTACGACCTCGAGACGCTGTGGCAACTCGCCATGACCAACCCGTGGCTGACGGTCGTGCCGGTCGTCGAGGAGACCGAGAACCCGTGGTGGCATCCGGTTCCCGTTCGGGAAGGTCCCCCCGGCCTGGCCCGCCCGGTGCAGGGCAAGCTCAGCAAGGTCGTCGCCCGGCACGGTGTGGAACAGCACGCGGCCTGGTCGGCTCACCAGATCCAGATCGCGGGCTCCCCGACGATGATCCGCACGACGCTGTACGCGTTGTCCGCGGCGGGTACCCCGCGCCAGAACATCAGCTTCGACCCGCTGTGAGGCGGCGGCGCCCGCAGCACCGGCGCCCCGGACCGAACATCGGTGTTCAGGAACGGCCCGCGGCGACGGCCTCCGCGAAGGCCGGGTGCGCGTCCGCGACGACGAGCGCCGATCCGTCGTCGGCCAACCCGACCCCGATGGCGGTGCGCCGGTGCTCGATCATGCGCAGCGCCACGTACATCGGGACGAAGGACAACGCGAACACCACCAGCATCGCGATGCCGTAGGTCTTGGTCGCGCCCTGGATCACCGCGAACACCAACGCGAGGAAGATCAGAGCGAAGACGGTGCAGGTGACCGCAGCCGCGATCTGCCAGCGGATCCGGGTGGCCACGCACCGCCTGCACACCGGCCAGTCCACCGCGGCGACCTGCACCGTGTACACCGACGTCAGAGCCGACCCGATCCGGCTCGTACCCGACTCCGCGGGCGCACTGTCGGACGAGATCGTCACCCGCACCCGTTCGGCTTCGGGTTCGCCGTGGCGGGAGCAGACCCGGGGTACGGGATCGACGGTGCGCAGCGCCGCAGCACGACGTCCGTCCGGTCCGGCCCCGGCGTCGCCGGTACTTTCCACCGCTACTCGCACCTCGACCCGTCCGGGCTCCCCGTTCGCCATGCGAGGCAGTATGTCAGCCCTCCGGCACCCGCGGTGAAACACCCCGACGGGGTGGGACACACCCCCGCCGCCCCCCGCGTCACCCCCCGCCGCACCCCCGCGTCGGAGCGAATGTATCGCTGGCTCGACTCGATCGAGC
>NZ_JAIYEP010000023.1 GCF_020515525.1 Rhodococcus yananensis | reverse complement strand
ACGCGCCGCATGGCAGACCGCCTTCGATCTACCACAAAGGCGCACGGGTCGTAGCGTGGGCGACATGCCGGAGCTGCCCGAGGTGGAGGCGTTGTCGGTGTTCCTGCGCGACCACGCCGTCGGCTCGGTGGTGGGCCGCATCGACGTGGCCGCGCTCAGTGCGCTGCAGACCGCCGACCCACCGATCACGGCGCTGCAGGGCCGCGACATCACCGGCTCCCGCCGGTTCGGCAAGTTCCTCACCGTCGACAGCGGCGACCTCACGATGGTGACCCACCTGTCGCGCGGCGGATGGTTGCGCTGGGTCGACGAGCCGTCCCCGACCCCTCCGAAACTGGGTCGCGGTCCCCTCGCCCTGCGCATCCACCTGTTCGCGCCCGACGCGACGACCCCGGCGATCGACCTCACCGAGGCGGGCACCAGGAAACGACTCGCCGTGTGGGTCGTGCACGACCCCCGCGACGTTCCCGGTGTCGCGCGGCTGGGTCCGGACGCCCTCGACATCACCGTCGACGACCTCGCCGCCCTGCTGCACGGCAACACATCACGCCTGAAGACGGTGCTCGTCGACCAACGGGTGCTCGCCGGGATCGGCAACGCCTACTCCGACGAGATCCTGCACACAGCGCAACTGTCGCCGTTCGCGACCGCCGGGAGACTGACCGACGACGAGTCGGCGGCACTCCACGCCGCCATCCGCTCGGTGCTCACCGACGCGGTTGCCCGGTCCGTCGGGCAGGGCGCCGCGCGCCTGAAAGCGGAGAAGAGATCGGGTCTGCGGGTGCACGCGCGCACCGGCCTGCCGTGCCCGGTGTGCGGCGACACCGTACGGCAGGTGGAATACACGGACCGGTCGTTCCAGTACTGCCCGACGTGCCAGACCGGCGGGCGGATCCTCGCGGACCGGAAACTGTCCCGGCTACTGAAGTAAGGCGGACCTGCCCGAATGCCGCACAACACCTGAAGTAACGTTCACGACCGTGGACTTTCCGACTCGGCTCCGCAACGCAGTCCGGACACTGGCGCCCGGGTACTACGCGCTCGTCATGGCGACCGGGATCGTCTCCCTCGGACTGGATCTGAAGGGCCTGACCGTCCCGTCGAAGGTGCTGCTGTTCGTCGCCGTCGTCTGCTACGTCGTGCTCACCGTGCTGTCGCTGTGGCGACTCGTCGCGTACCGCGCGGATCTCGCCGCCGACATGGCCGACTCGGGGCGAGCCTTCGGGTTCTTCACGTTCATCGCGGGCAGCAACGTGCTCGGTGTGCGGTTGATCGTGGAGGGCTGGCACCACACCGCCGCGGCGTTGTTGCTCGTCGCGGCGATCACCTGGCTCGTCCTCGGGTACGTGATCCCGTGGACGGCGGTGCTGGGCACCACCGAACGCCCCGTGCTGGCCAAGGCCAACGGCACGTGGTTCGTGTGGGTGGTCGCCAGCGAATCCGTGGCGGTCGCCGCGGCGTCGCTGCAACCGATCTACACCGACCTCGGCCGGCTGCTCGCGGCCGTCGCCGTGTTCGCGTGGGGCGTCGGCCTGTTCCTGTACGCGGCGGCCGGAATCTTCGTCGCGGCGCGCATGCTGCAGTACCCGCTGCGCCCCGCCGATCTGACAGCGCCCTACTGGGTGTCGATGGGCGCGTGTTCGATCACGGTGGTCGCCGGGGCACGGATCGTGGAGATGTCCGACGCGCCGATGGTCGACGCCACACGCGGGCTGATCGCGGGCCTGGCGGTGGTGATCTGGGCGTTCGCGACGTGGCTGTTCCCGCCGCTGATCGCCGCCGGGTGGTGGCGCCACCGCATCCACAAGGTGCCGTTGACGTACGACCCGTCGCTGTGGTCGATCGTGTTCCCGCTCGGCATGTACGCCGTCGCCGGGATCTACCTGGGTCGCGCCGACGAACTTCCGCTCGTCGGCGCGGTGGGTGCCGCGGAACTGTGGGTGGCGGGGGCTGTGTGGGCGCTGATGTTCGCCGCGATGCTCCACCGGATCTGGACGACGGTGCTCCGTCGACCTCGGGTCACCGACGCCGTCGTCGGGGCGCCGACGTCATGACGGCACGGCCCGCGACTACCGTGGTCGGCATGGACACCGAACCGCTGGACACCGACGCCGTGCACGGTGTCCTCCATGTTCCGGACGGAACACCCCGCGGCGCGGTGGCCCTGACCCACGGCGCCGGCGGCAACAGCGACTCGGCGATCCTGCAGCGCGTATGCGACCGGTTCGCCGAACACGGCTGTCTCGCGTTGCGCTACGACCTGCCGTTCCGTCGGCTCCGCCCGAAGGGCCCACCGTCGGTGGCCCGGGCCGCCGACGACCGCGCCGGGATCGCCGCGACCGCCGCCGTCCTGCGCGAGCGCGTCGACGGACCGCTGCTGCTCGGTGGCGTCTCCTACGGTGGCCGGCAGGCGTCGATGCTGGTCGCCGAGCAACCGTCGCTCTGCGACACACTGGTGCTGCTGTCGTATCCGCTGCATCCGCCGGGTAGACCGGAGCGGGCCCGTGTCGAGCATCTACCCGCCGTGACCGTGCCCACGCTGTTCGTCTCGGGTACGCGCGACCCGTTCGGCACCGTCGACGAGATCCGCGCGGCCGCAGACCTGATCCCTGCCGCGACCGCGTTCGTCGAGGTCGACGGCGCCGGTCACGACCTCGGGCGCGCCAGGGTCGATCCGTCCGCCGCGGCGGTCGCCGCTGCCGTCGCCCTGATCGGAGGCGCGGCATGAGCGGTGTCACGGGATCGGATCTCGACACCCTGCTGGCGGACCTGCGCGACCGGCTCGACGACGCCGATTCCACGGCGGCGACCCTGCGCGGGCTCCTCGAGGCGGTGCTGGTCGTCGGTTCCGGTCTCGAGCTCGATTCGATGCTGCAACGCATCGTGCAGTCGGCGACGGCGCTGCTCGACGCCCGCTACGGCGCGCTCGGGGTCCGCGCCGCCGACGGTGGACTGTCGGAGTTCGTGTACGAGGGCATCAACCCGGAGCAGCGCAGCGTGATGGGGCACCTTCCCGAGGGTCGCGGCATCCTCGGGCTGCTCATCAACGATCCGCGTCCGGTGCGGCTCGCCGACCTGTCGACGCATCCCGCGTCGATCGGTTTCCCACCGAACCATCCCCCGATGAAGAGTTTCCTCGGCACCCCGATCATGATCCGGGGCAAGGTGTTCGGCAGCATCTACCTGACGGAGAAGCTGGGTGGGCCCGAGTTCACCGAGGAGGACGAGGTCATCCTCAAGGTCCTCGCGACGTCGGCGGCGATGGCCGTGGACAACGCCCGGCTGTTCGAGGGGTCACTCACCCGGGAGCGGTGGCTCGCCGCGATGGCCTCGATCAACGCCCGGCTGCTCGTCGGAGGGTCGGTCGACGAGACGCTCGGGCTCCTCACCGGCCAGGTCCGCGAGCTGGCGCGCGGCGCAGGTGCGTTCGTCGTCCTCGTCGACGGCACCCACGGCACGGTCCGGGCGGCGTCGCCGACCGCTCCGACCACCGACCCGGTGCGCATCGACCTGGCCGGCTCACCCGTCCTGGACGTGCTGCGTACCCGCAGGCCGGTGCGCACGCGCACGCTCACGGGGCTCCCGTCGGCGGGCGACGGCGACGACGGCACCGCGGTGGTGCTGCCGTTGTCGGCGACGTCCACCGTCACCGGCGTGTTGATCGTCACCCGGGCGCGGGGCAACGATCCGTGGGACGAGGAGGATGTCGCGCGGCTCGAGTCGATGGCGAATCTGGCGGCGGTCGCGCTCGAATTCGCCGAGCAGCAACGCAAGAAGCGTCTGCTCGATGTGCTCGCCGACCGCGATCGCATCGCGCAGGACCTGCACGACAACGTGATCCAGCGACTGTTCGCGACGGGTATGAGCCTGCAGAGCGCGATGGTGCCCGGCGCCGACTCCGAACGGGTCACCGACGTCGTGTTGCACGCCGTCGAGCAGTTGGACCGGACGGTGCGGGAGATCCGCACGACGATCTTCGATCTGCACACCACGGGTGCGGCCGCGTCGACGAGTCTGCGACGCCGTCTTCTGGACGTGGTCGGCGACCTGAGCGTGCACTCGTCGGTCGCGCCCAACGTGCAGTTCGTCGGGCCCATCGACACGTTGGTGCCCCATCGCATCCATCCGCACGCCGAGGCCGTGTTGCGGGAAGGTCTCAGCAACGCGCTGCGGCATTCGCAGTCCGAGAACATCACCGTCTCCGTCCGCGCCGCAGACGATTTCGTCATCGAGATCGTCGACGACGGAACCGGGCTGCCCGATACCCCGCGGCGCAGCGGGCTCGCGAACCTGGAGCGTCGCGCTCAGCAGTGCGGCGGTACGTTCGCGGTCGGGGCGGGTGACGCGGGTGGCACCCGCGTCCGGTGGCAGGCCCCGTTCCAGCCGTGACCGCGGGGCGTCCGTGTCCGTCGGCCCGTTCGATGGTCACCGACGGGTGTGGGCATCCGCCTCGGCGGTGACGAGTCCGATGCCGACGTCCGGATCCATCGCGCCGAGGAGCACCGCCTGCGTGACTCCGTTGCTCACCGCGACGAGGCGGAGCGCGGCCGGGCCGCTGACGTCCTCGGGCACACCGAGATCGGTGAGCAGTCGCTCGGTCTCGGCGACCGTTCCGCGGGTCGCGTCGGCGAGGAACGCCCGGATCCACGGGTCGCTCGCCGATTCGGCGAGGTAGGCGTACCAGACGGAGACACCCGGGCGACCCGAGTCGTCCGTGGGCACGGGCCGGGTGAGGAGCGCGACGAGAGCCGCCCGGGGGTCCGTCGGCGATCCGTCGTGCCGGTAGCGCAGTTCGGCCTCGGCGACCATGTGTTCGGCGCCCGCACGGATGAGGTGTTCCCTCGATTCGAAGTAGTGCTGCACCCGTCCGATCGACACACCTCCCGCCGCGGCCACCGCCCGGAAGGTCACGCCGTCGATTCCGCGGTCGTGGATGACGGCCCACAGCGCCCACACGATCTCCCGGCGGCGCTGGGCATGGTCGACGATCCTCGGCATGCCCCCATGATACGGTATGAACATATTGCAAAAGCGGCAGTCAGGGGTTCCCGTGACCGAGCATGCATCCCCCACCGATCGACCCCCACCCCGCCGGGCACGCAGAATCGCCCGGCGCACCGGCATCGCGCTGGTCGCGGTGTTCACCGTCGCCGGGGTGGTTGCCACCGGGCAGTTCTTCTTCGGAGCACCCGGCGTCGGGCACTTCCGCAGCATCGACGGACGCGCCGAGTACGTCGCGGCCTACGAGAAGGCGATGGCGGCGCTGCCGACACCGACCGCCACCCACGACGTCACCACCGCGTTCGGGACGGTGCGCGCGTACGAATGGAGTTCACCGGAGCGAGCCGACACCGTCCCCGTCGTTCTCGTTCCGGGCAGGTCGTCCGGCGTCCCGATGTGGACGGAGAACCTCCCCGGTTTCCTCGCACACCACCGCGTCCTCGCCTTCGATGCGCTCGGCGACGCCGGACTGTCCGTGCAGGGTGTGCCGCTGGCGTCCACCGACGACCAGGCCCTGTGGATCGCCGACGCCCTCGCGCAACTCGACGCCGACGACGCGCACGTGGTCGGGCATTCGTTCGGTGGGGCGAGCGCCGCGGCGTACGCGAGGCACTTCCCCGACAACGTCCGGTCACTGACCCTGCTCGAACCCGCCCTCACGTTCGCCCACCCGCCGGCCCGGATGCTGTGGTGGGCGGCGGTGTCCACCCTGCCCGGCATTCCGGACGGTTGGCGCCACACCGCCCTCGGGAAGGTCGGGGGCGTCGACGACCACGACCCCACCGACGACACGGCTGCGATGATCGAGCAGGCGAGTCGACACTTCTCCGCCGCGTTGCCCACCCCCTCCCCGCTCGGCGACGACGACCTTCGCGCCCTCACGATGCCCACCTATGTCGCCATCGCGGAACGGGACTCGCTCGCCGGCGGTGAGCAGGCAGCCGACCGGGCGCGGGAACTGCCCCGCGCCGTCGTCCACGTGTTCCCGGACACCACCCACTCGCTTCCCATGCAGGCGAAGGACCGACTCGACGCGGAACTCCCCGCGTTCTGGCGCGCAGCCGAGTAGAACCGACGGCCCGCTCAGTGGTGGTCGTGCGGGCGGCCCTTCCGCAGTTCGGTCGCCAGGACCGCGGCCTGGGTACGTCGCTGCATCCCCAGCTTCGCGAGCAACCGCGACACGTAGTTCTTGACGGTCTTCTCCGCCAGGAACAGTCGCTCGGCGATCTCGCGGTTCGTCAATCCCTCCCCGATCAGCTCGAACACGGCGCGTTCCTGATCGGACAGGTCGGCGAGGGGGTCGGCGTCCCGGGACGCGCGGATGCGATCCATCAGCGCGGCGGTGGCGCGGCTGTCGAGCAGCGAACCGCCCTCCCCCACCGTGCGGATCGCCGAGACCAGATCGGTGCCGAGGATCTGTTTGAGCACGAACCCCGATGCACCCGCCATGATCGCGTCGAACAACGCCTCGTCGTCGGAGTACGACGTGAGCATCAGGGCCCGCAGCTCCGGCATCCGTGCGCGCAGCTCGCGGCACAGTTCGACACCGTTGCCGTCGGGGAGTCGCACGTCGAGCACGGCGACGTCGGCGCCGCTGCCCGGAATCCGGGCCAGGGCCTCACCGACGGACGCCGCCTCGCCGACGACCGTGAAGTCCGGCACGCTGCTCAGCAGGTCCACCAGTCCACGTCGCACGATCTCGTGGTCGTCGACGAGAAATACGCGGGGCATCTCACGCACCTTTCGTTGCACATCCGATGGGTACATCGTCGCAGTCCCACACCCCACCGTGCACGACCGGGCCGTTCGACGGCACGTTCGGGACCTTCGTCCCCTGGCCGCCCGGACGGCACAGGGGGAACCTGGACGGTAGACCGCGTGACGTGTCCGCGGCACACGACCGTGAGAGAAGGTGAAGGTGACCATCGAATCCGGAACCTGGTCGGTCGAGGACACCGACATCATCGCCCGCGCGGTCATCGAAGCACCGTCGGTGCACGACGCGCAACCGTGGAATCTTCTCCTTCCCGCGCACGCCGCGGAACTCGAGGAACGCAGCGCGTTCAGCACCTTCGTCGACCCCGGCGCGTTCACCGACCCCGGCACCGACACGCTGCGACCGGACCGGTTCATCTCGTGCGGCACCGCCGTCGCGAATCTGGAACTGGCCATCCGGGTGCTCGGCAGGAACACCCACACCGTCCTGTTCCCCGATCCCGACCGGCCGTCCCTGATCGCCCGCGTCGAATCGCGGGGGGCGTCGGTGCCGACGAGCTCGGATCTGCGGCTGTACGCGGCGATCTCACATCGGCACAGTCACCGTGACGCGTTCGCCGACATCCCGGTTCCCGCCGAATGTCTCGGCGACATCGTCGCGGCCGGCACCCGGGTGCCCGGCGTCGACATCCGACTGCTGGCGTCCGACGAAGCACCCGCGCTCGCCGACATGCTCACCTACTCGGCGGAGATCAGACGTCGCAACCCGCATTACCAGCGCGAGTTGTTCTCGTGGACGTCGCATTGGCAGCCGCAGGGCAACACCGAGATCGTCACCACCTGGAGCGCCACCCTCGACGATCACGGCGCAGCCGGAAAAGCATTGATCACCACGGGAATTCCCGATACGTCCGCTCTCGCCGACGCGATCGACCGCGAATCGGTGCTGTTGTTCAGTGCCGAATCCGACGATCCGGTCGAACTCGTCCGGATCGGGATGGCCACCGAACGGGCGTGGCTCGCCGCGGTGGACGCGCGCCTGTCGGCGTCGGTGCTGACCCACCCGCTGCGGATCGGGGACTCCGCGCAACGCCTCGCCGCGCGCCTGGGCATGCCCGTCGCGCCGCAACTGATCATGCGTATCGGTTATTGACCGGGGGGAAAGGGACCACCACGTGACACGACACCTCACCGCATTCGACCGCGACCCCGCGCCCGACCCGTCGGGCGCGGAACTGTTCCGGACGGTGCTCGACATGGCCCAGGCCGCGAAGGCCGGCAACTCGTCGGGGTGGCTCGCCGCCCGCTACCGCGGCGCATCGCTCGACGATCTCGCCTATCTGAGCACCGCGATGCTCGGGGTGCTCATCGAGAACGAGGCCGTCCGCCGCGGTGTGCATCCGGCCGACGCCTGGCGCGACCTGGGGCGGCGGGGTCTCGACGATTTCGGCTGAGCCGACGCGCGGCGGCACTCCCGCCGACCGGGGAAATCCCGATCGGCGTCAGGAGGCCTCCTCGACCGGCGACCGCACCACCATCACCGGGCAGTCGGCGGTCTGGATCAGCGCGTTGCTGGTCGATCCCAGCAGCAGACCCTTGAACCCGCCGCGTCCGCGGCTGCCCACGACCAGCAACTGCGCGCGTTCGGCGAACTCGCTGAGCACCCGTACCGGCCGGTCGCGGGCGACGACCCGTTCCACGACGACGTCCGGATACCGCTCCTGATATCCGGCGAGACGTTCGGCGAGGACGATCTCCTCGCCGGTCTGGATGCGTTCCCAGTGCGGATCCTCCGGGACGGCCCCGAGGGAGGGCTGCACGCTCACGTCGCTCCACACGTTGACGGCGACGAGGGTCGCACCTCGCGCCGACGCCTCCTCGAACGCGACGTCGACTGCGGCACGGCACGATTCCGACCCGTCGATACCGACGACGACCGGTCCGTCGTTCGGTGGCGCCCCCTCGAGGGTGCGGCCCCGGACGACGACGACCGGCGCCGCAGAGTGCGCGGCGACCGACGTGGACACCGATCCGGCGAGCAGTCCCTTGACCTCGCCGAGCCCGCGGGATCCCACCACGAGCCGGTCGGCGCGGGCGGCGACGTCGATGAGGACGGGCGCGACCTTGCCCTCGATCCGGTCGGTGGTGATCGTCACCGTCGCGTCCGTCTCGTCGACGACCTGGCGGGCGAGGACCGCCGCGGAGGCCAGGCGGTCGCGGGCCGTGGCCTTCATCTCCTCGTGGAAGCTCTGCGCGAGATACGGTTCCGAGTAGTAGAACGCGGGGATGTGCACCACCGTGACGATCCGCAACGTCCGCTCGCGCACCGCGGCGGCGCGTGCCGCCCAGATCACCGCGGTGGACGCAGATTCGGAACCGTCGACCGCCACGACGATGGGATCGAGTTCGCTCATGGTCGCAGCCTATCCAGTCGGTCGGTCAGTCGCAGATGTTCCGCAACTGCTCGATCAGGCGGACCCGCCCCGCGGTGTCGGCCGCGAGCGGGAGGACGTTGAGGGTGGTGACACCCGATTCCGCGAACGCGGCGACCCGCTCGCGGACGTAACTCTCGGGGCCGATCAGCGACACCGCGCGCACCAACTCGTCGGGCACCGCGGCCGCGGCCTCCTGCTTCTTACCGGCCAGGTACAGATCCTGGATGCGTTCGGCCTCCTCGGCGTAGCCGTACCGGACCGCGAGATCGTTGTAGAAGTTCTTGCCCTTCGCGCCCATCCCGCCGATGTAGAGCGCGAGGGTGGGGCGCACCCAGTCGATCATGTGGTCGACGTCGTCGCCGATCGCGAGGGCCGCCTGCACGTAGATCTGCAGGTCGCCGAGCGCCGGGTCGCGCTTGGCCTTGCCCTTGGCGAGCGACTCGCCCCACACGTCGGCGGCCTTCTCCGGGAAGTAGAAGATGGGCTCCCAGCCCTCGGCGATCTCGGCGGTCATCGCCACGTTCTTCGGTCCGAGGGACGCGATGACGATCGGGATGCGCTCGCGCACCGGATGGTTGATGAGCTTGAGCGGCTTGCCGAGCCCGGTGCCCCGGTCCTCCGGCAACGGCAGCTGGTAGTACTTGCCCTGGTATTCGAGCTTCTCGCGTCGCCACACCTTCCGGCAGATCTCCACGATCTCGCGGGTGCGGCCCAGCGGAGCGTGGTAGGGCACACCGTGGAAACCTTCGATGACCTGCGGTCCCGACGCGCCGATCCCCATGACGAAGCGCCCGTCGGAGACGTAGTCGAGGCCGGCCGCGGTCATCGCGGTCAGCGCCGGGGTGCGCGTGTACAGCTGGAAGATGCCGGAGGCGAGTTCGACGCGGGAGGTCTTCGCGGCGAGGTACCCGATCTGGCTGACCGCGTCGAACGAGTACGCCTCGGGGACGAACAGGATGTCGAGGCCGGCGCGCTCGAGGTCGGTCACCTCCGCCGCTGTCTCGGCGAACCCGGCACTGTAGTTCAGACCCATTCCGATGCGCATGCGCGACCTCGTTCTCTCCTCGCGTGCGGCGCACGCTGACGGACCGTCGTCACGCACACTACCGCCGTCAGGTCTCGTCGGGCCGCACCACCATCACCGGGCAGCGGGCCGCGCGTAGCAACGCCTGACTGGTGGATCCGAGGATCAGACCGGTGAAGCCGCCGCGGCCGCGACTACCCACGACGACGAGCTGCGCCTTCTCGCTCCACTCCAGCAGGTGGGTGCGGGGTCCGTCGATGTACACCTTGCGGTCGACGGCGACGTCGGGGTACCGCTCGCGGTATCCGGCGAGCCGTTCGGCGAGGAGGGCGTGCTCGCTCTCCTCGAACGCACGGGGATCGAACACGAGGGGCGAGCGGTCGACCGCCCCGGACCTCACGTCGCTCCACACGTGCACGGCCACGAGGTCCACGTTGCGGAACGATGCCTCCTCGAACGCCGCGGCGAGCGCATCCTCGCTCAGGGGACTGCCGTCGACACCCACGACGACCGGACCGTCGGCGTCGATCTCCCGGTCGCCGCGCACCACCACGACGGGGCACTCGGCGTGCCCGACGACGGCGACCGGCGTGGAGCCCAGCAACACCTCACCGATCCGGCCGCTGCCGGACGCACCGAGCACGAGCATGAGGGTCTGCCGCGACAGTTCGACGAGCCACTTGGCGCTGCCGGTCAACGACAGGGCCGCGGTGATCTCGAGGTCGGGTGCGGTGTCGCGGGCGATGCGTTCGGCGTCCTTCAGGACGGCGCGTGCGTCCTCCTCCGCCCACTCGAACACCTGGGAGGTCTGCACGAAGGGCGTGGCGGCCCACCCGGTCGAGACGAAGTCGACGGCGTGCACGAGGTGCAGGGCCGCGCCGCGCGCGGCGGCGGTGGCCGCGGCCCACGCGACCGCTCTACCCGATGCGGGCGATCCGTCCACACCGACCGTTACGTTGTTGTAGTCCCGGGGGTGTTCGCCTGGAAGTGTCACAACGGAGAGGCTAGTCGCAAACATTGTGGTGTGGAATGGACTTTCGCCCCTGTTGCCGGGGCGACAAGGGAGACAACGGGTTTGCGTCCGCGATCTACGTCACATTAAATTGTCATCGTGGATGCAAATTAACTAGGCTGCAGCCATGCAGCTCACGCAGTTCACCGATCTCGGACTGCGAGTTGTCATGTACCTGGCCGCCGCCCCGGCGGACAGTACACCCAGGACCAAAACCGTTGCCGAGCAGCTGCACATCTCGTACGCACATACGACGAAGGTGGTTGCCCGATTGAGCGAACTCGGTGTCGTGACCACCCGCCGCGGACGAGGGGGCGGACTGGCCATCACCGAACTCGGTCGTGTCGCCACCATCGGATGGCTGACACGACAGCTCGAGGGAGACGGAGAGACGGTCGAGTGCGACGGCGCGAAACCCTGCCCGTTGCGCAACGGCTGCCGTCTCCGCAAGGCTCTCCGCGAAGCCCAGGAGGCCTTCTTCTCCTCACTCGACGGCGTGACGGTCGCCGATCTCGCGAAGTCCAAGATCGAGCCCGTCCTGTTGACCCTGATACAGCCCACACCCTGAATGGAAATGGAGTTCACCATGGCACTCTCATCCGAGTCCAAGGAAGTCATCGCGGCCACCCTCCCCGCGGTCGGTGCTGCCATCGGCGACATCACGCCCCTCTTCTACCGGAAGATGTTCGGCGAGCACCCTGAACTCGAACGAGATCTGTTCAACCGGGGCAACCAGAAGCAGGGTGAGCAGCAGAAGGCCCTCGCCGGGTCGATCGCCGCCTTCGCCACCCTCCAGCTCGATCCCGACCCCGCGCGTGTCGAGGCCGTCCTGTCGCGCATCGCGCACAAGCACGCCTCCCTCGGCATCAAGCCCGACGAGTACTGGATCGTGCACAAGCACCTGTTCGAGGCGATCGTCGAAATCCTCGGTGAGGCAATCACTCCCGAGGTCGCGAAGGCCTGGGACGAGCTGTACTGGCTGATGGCGAACACCCTCATCGACCTCGAGGCCAACCTCTACGCGTCGGCGGGCGTCGAGACCGGTGAGGTCTGGCGCACCGTCCGTGTCGCCGAGCGTCTCTACCAGTCGTCCGACACCGTCTCCTTCGTCCTGACCTCCCTCGACGGCGCGCCGCTGCCGTCGTTCCGCCCCGGCCAGTATCTGTCGGTCGGCGTGAAGCTGCCCGACGGCGCACGCCAGATCCGCCAGTACAGCCTGTCGAGCGCACCGTCGCAGGGCGATTGGCGTATCACCGTCAAGCGGGTCGCCGCCACCACCGGCCCCGACGGCACCGTCATCCCCGCCGGTGAGGTCTCGAACTTCCTGTTCGACAACCTGTTCGAGGGCGACGAGCTGCAGGTCACCACCCCGTTCGGCGACCTGGTGCTCGGCGACGAGGACGCCCCGATCTTCCTCGCATCCGCCGGCATCGGCTGCACCCCGATGATCGGGATGCTCTCGCACCTGGCCGAGATCGGCGACCAGCGCAAGATCTCCGTGCTGCACGCCGACCGGTCGGCCGCCGCCCACGCCCACCGGCACGAGCTCGCGACCCTCGTCGAGAAGATCCCGTCCGCCGACGTGTACCGCTGGTACGAGGACCTCGGCGCCCGTCAGCCCATCGAGACGATCCGCCTCGGCCGCGCCGACATCTCCTCGGTGCCGCTGGATCCGAAGACGCAGGCCTACCTGTGCGGCCCGCTGCCGTTCATGCTGTCGCTGCGTGAGGCCCTGATCGAGCGCAACGTCCCCGCCGAGAACATCCACTACGAGGTGTTCGGCCCCGACAGCTGGGCGCCCACCGGAGCCTGATCTCGTCGACCGATGACGGGTGGTGCCCCGGCCCGACGGCCGGAGCACCACCCGTTTCGCGTCCACCCTCGGTTCATGGACACCGCCGTGTCCGACGACATCGCCCGACGGCGCCCGACCCCACCCAGCCGCTTCCGTGGGCGTGCTCGGTCTGCTCGCCGTCCTCTCCGCGGTGCTGGTGCCCGCCGACCGGGTGGTGACCACACCGACGGTCGCGGTGTCGCGGTCGCTACGACTCCGACCGCGCGACATCCCATTCGTGGACGGGTCGACCGTCGGTCATGGCGGCCACGTAGTCGCGGAGCATCCCGGTCAACGCGACACGACGGTCCTCCCCCGCACGCTCACGGGCCGCGACGTTGTGCCGCTGCCACGCCGCGCCCGTCCGCCGGTTCAGGCAGCGGCCCTCGATGATGCCGAGGTACCGGTCGCGGGCTCGCGCCGACAGTCCGAACGACGCGAGACCGGCGTCGGCGAGCGGCAGCAACCGCCGCAACACCAGTTCGTCGGCACCGACCCAGCCGACATCCGGCCAGTACAGGCGCGCATCCAACCCGAATTCCGCGGCGAGCCTCAGATTCTCGTGTGCGGCGTCGAACGTCATCCGCCGCCACAGTGGGATGTCGGCGTCCACCACCGCGCGCAACGCGCCGTAGTAGAAGGCGGCGTTGGCCATCGTGTCGAGCACCGTCGGCCCGGCCGGCAGCACTCGATTCTCGATCCGCAGGTGCGCCTGCCCGTCGCTCACGTCGTACACCGGGCGGTTCCACCGGTAGATCGTGCCGTTGTGCATCTGCAACTCGCGCAGCGCCGGGATACGCCCTTCCGCGAGATCGGCGAGGGGATCCGCGTCGGACACCTCCGGCAGCAACGCGGTGAAATACCGCGCATTCTCCTCGAACAGGTCGAGCGGTGACTCGATCCAGCGTTCCCCGAACCACACGCGCGGTCGCACGCCCTGGTTCTTCAGTTCCAGCGGTCGGGTGTCGGTGGCCTGCGCGAACAGCGGGATGCGAGTCTCGTGCCACAGGGCCTTGCCCGCGAGGAACGGCGAGTTCGCGGCGAGCGCCACCTGCACACCCGCCAGGCACTGCGCGGCGTTCCAGTGCGGCGCGAAGTCGTCGGGAGCGAGCCGCAGATGCAGTTGCAGCGACGTGCACGCCGCCTCCGGCACCACCGAGTTGGTGTCGGCCCGCAACCGTTCGGCGACGTCGGTGCCCGGTAGCGGAACCCCGTCGAGTTCGAGTTCGATGTCCTCCCCGCGGGCCGCGAAGATCTGCTCGTTGAGCGCCTCGTAACGGGGATTGGCGGTGATGCGGTCGCGGCCCAGATGGTCGAGTTCGAGGGTGGGGAGCATCCCGATCATGACGAGCTGCGCGTCGAACAGGTGCATGCGGTCGTCCGCGCGGCGCAGGGATTCGCGCAGGGATTCCTCGACGTCGAGGGTCGCGTCACCACTGAGCGGTCCCGGTTCCACATTCATCTCGACGTTGAACTGGCCGAGTTCGGTCTGGAACACGGCGTGGTCGTCGATGGCCTGCAGCACCTCGAGGTTCGACATCGCCGGCGACATGTCGTCGCGGACGAGGTTGAACTCGATCTCCATACCCAGTTGGGGTTCCGGGGACGCGTGCACGTCGGCGAAGGTGCCGTCGCGGAGCATACGTTCGAGAGCATCCATGCAGTCGGCGACCTTGCGCCGGAAGCGGCGCCGATCGGCGCCGGTGAAGGCGCACGCGGTGATATCGGTGCCCATGGGCGCCCTCTCGATCTTCCGGCGGCTCTTCCGGCAAGCCTAACGCTGTGACGCGCGGCGTTGCGTGGATCAGAAGAGCAGCGGGGACGGGAGGGCGGGTGCGGAGTCCGCTCCGGTCAGAGCGAGCGGTTGATGTCCCAGTCGGCGAACACGCCGCGGTTGTTCAGCCACGCGTTCGGATCGGTCTTGGCGCCGTTCTGATCCCACACTTCGAAGTGCAGGTGCGGTCCGGTGGACCACCCGCGGTTGCCGACAGTCGCGATCTGCTGCCCCGCGGACACCCGCTGCCCCGCGGAAACCTGGTAGGTGTCGACGTGCCCGTAGACGGCGGTGGTGCCGTCGTCGTTCTGGATCCTCACCCACTGCCCGTATCCGGATGCGGCGCCCGCGTCGACGACGGTGCCGTCGGACGCCGACTGGATCGGGGTGCCGATCGGGGCGGCGATGTCGATACCGCCGTGGTGGGCGCCCCACCGCTGGCCGAAGTCGGAGGTCAACGTGCCGGAGACGGGCTGCACGGTGCTGGGCTTGACGGGGTTGAGGTCGTCGAGCCAGTTGTTGCCGCCGGTGAACTGCTGGACGAGGTCGGCGACCTCGACGGGCAGCTGGGGCGCACCCTGCTCGGCGGGTGCGGTGACGCCGGGGATCACCGGGATCTCGACGCCTTCCGGAAGCAGGCCCGCGGGCAGCTCGAACGGAAGGTTGCCGGTCTGCGGCGGGGTGGCCTGCACGGGGGCGTCGTGCCCGGGATGCGCGGCAGCGGTACCGGCCGCGAACTGCGATCCGATGGCGAAGAACGCACCCGTCGCGGCGGCGACGGTCGCGGCCTTCACCGGCGCGGACGTACCGGTCGGCTCGAGCCGGTGCCGACCCCGCGCGATCGGCGTACCCGCCTGGTCGATCTCGAATGCAGGTGCCTCGTCGCGTGTCCGCTGGTGCCGTGCCACAGTCGCCGTCCCGTTCCGTCGTCCCGATCCCGACCATCGCTGTAACGCTCCGGCCGTCCTTGGCGACTCAAGGTAACAAAACGATATAGCGGTGGTCCAGCGTGACCTTCCAGTGATCTCACAACGCGGGAAACGAACCGACCGGTACGTAACGAGCGGCCGGTCGCGGCGCTCGCTTCGGCATCGAGCACCGCGGACCGCTACACTCACAGCGCGCCGGTCGGGACCACCCGATCAGCACACGCCCTCGTAGCTCAGGGGATAGAGCACCGCTCTCCTAAAGCGGGTGTCGCAGGTTCGAATCCTGCCGGGGGCACACAGATTTTTCCTGGTAAAGGCACGTTTTCGCCTCCCCCTCCCCTGCCAATCGAGCGAATGTATCGCTCGCTCGAATCAATCGAGCGAGCGATACATTCGCTCACCGGGGCGGGTGGCACCCGCGACTCGGCGGGCACCGGCGCGACCGGGGCGATCAGAGTCCGGCCTTCTCCAATGCTTCCTCGTAGACGTCCATGGCCTCCTCGACCGACTTGCCGTCCGCGAGGGCGTCCGCGTAGATCCGACGCAGTTCGTCGCCGCATTCTTCGAACTTCACTGCCCACTTCTCGGCGTCCTCACGCCAGTAGCCGACGATGTCGAACCGGTCGCGCGACCACCCCAGCGACCGCAGGTGCTTCTTCGCAGCGCGGATGTCGGCTGCCTCACCCGAGAACCAGCAGTACGCGTCCGCGGGCAGGTCCAGTTCGGTCAACGCCGACGACAGTCGTGTCGGTGCCGCACCGTTGCCCGATCCGACGAGTTCGACGATCTCGGTGTTCGCGCGGGCGGGAAGGTAGTCGAGGTCGCTGCGGTCGAGGACCTCCGCGATCACGGTCACCGGGATCGACTCGTCGGTCGCCTCGAGGATCCGAGCGAGCGCGGGCAACGCCGCAAGATCACCGGCGAGTACGTGCCGACCGGCGGCCGGCGGCTCGTACCAGGAGCGCGGCCCCGCGGTGAGGACACGCCAGCCGGGTTCGGCGGCCCGGAACCAGTCGATCGCGGGGCCGTGATCGTGGACGGCGACATCGACGGTCATCGTCCGCGTCGACGGATCGAACGCGCGCACCGTGTAGTTGCGGTGCCCGACGCTGCGTTCCTCGTCGGCGATCTCCCAGCCGCCCAGCGCGGCGGGATTGTCGCTGGGCCGAGCGTGCAGTTCCTCACCGTCGCCGGAGAAGTAGAAGGCGACGGCCTCGTCCCCCGGCGCGATCGGCACGTAGCCGGGTCCGGTGCCGCCACCGATCTCGAAGCGGAGGCGCAGCAGGTTCGCGGTGACCGATTCGCTGCCGACCAGGGTGGAAACGAAGTTCTCCCATTTCATGAGGTCACCCTAACTCAGGGTGTGTGGGTGGCGCCCGGGTCAGGTCCGCGGCACCGGACCGGCACGCAGCTTCTCGGTCAGTCCCAGTTTCACCGTCGGCCACTCGTTCTCGATGATCGAGAAGACCACGACGTCGCGCATCGTCCCGTCGCGCCACAGATCATGGTTGCGCAGAACCCCGTCCTGCTTCGCACCGAGTGCCTCGATCGCACGCCGCGACCGCCGGTTGTGCCAGTGCGTGCGGAATTCCACGGCGATGCACTGCAACGTCTCGAAGGCGTGGGTGAGTTGGAGGAGCTTGGCCTCGGTGTTGATTCCCGTTCCCTGCGCGCTCGCCGACAGCCAGGTCGAGCCGATCTCGAGACGCCGGTGGTCGGCGCGGATGTTCAGAAACGTCGTCATGCCCACCGCCGTGCCGTCGGCGGCCCGTCGGATCACCCACGGGACGACGCGACCGGCGGCGTGCTCGGCCGACTTCGCATCGATCGCCGCGCCCATCCCCTCGGGTGACGGTGTCCGCGTGTACCAGGCCTTCTCGTACAGGCCGTCCTCCGCGACCGCATCCGCCAGGTCGTCGCGATGCTCGCGCCCGAGCGGTTCGAGCGTGACGAGGCGTCCGGTCAGTGTGGGGATCGCGAGGAAATCCATCCGTCGACGATAACCACCGTTCGGTTCGGCGCGGTGGGCGCACCGCGGAATCACGGCACCCACCCTCGTCGAATCGCCTCGTCGCACAGCGTCTTCCCGATACACTCACCGGAGTCATCGGTACGGGACGCGCCGCCTGCTGAACCGGCGGTGGGCACCCGGCGATGAGGACCCGGACATCGAGGAGCCTGCAGCATGCCTGCATTGCGAGCCATCCGTCGAGCACTCACCCTCGCCGCACCCGTCGCGGCCGCCGTCGCGCTGGCCGGCGCCGCCACCGCGGCACCCGCCCAGCCGGTGGGTACGGCCGTCACCATCGGCTGCCTCAACCAGGGCAGTCTCGCGTCGTTCACCACCGTCACCGCGCAACCGGGGCCCGAGACCGACCCGGCGATCGCACCCGGTCACGTGGTGTTCTCGACGGGGCCGGCGATCGGGATCATGCCCGCGGCAGGCCAGGTGTCGGTGGCGTGGCTCAACCGCGACACCGGTGCGGCGGGGATGGCCGACCTCGCGGGTACGTACCCGAACCTGTCGGCGGATGTCGAGACCGGCGCCGGCGAGGTACTGGTCACCGTGTTCGGGTCCGTGAGCCTCGGCAGCGGACCGCTCTGCAACTCGACCCCGGCGACAGGCACCGTCGTCGTCGGCTGACCTGCGTCAGCGCGGCGCGTACATGATGACGGCGACCCCGACGAGACACACGAGGGCACCGGTGACGTCCCACCTGTCGGGCCGGAAGCCGTCCATCACCATCGCCCACACGAGCGATCCCGCAACGAACACCCCGCCGTAGGCGGCGAGAATCCGCCCGAAGTGAGCGTCGGGTTGCAGGGTCGCGACGAATCCGTATGCGCCGAGCGCCAGGACGCCGAGACCGACCCAGATCCAACCGCGGTGTTCGCGCACGCCCTGCCACACGAGCCACGCACCACCGATCTCGAACAGCGCGGCAACCACGAACAGAACGATCGATTTGACGACAGTCACGGCCCGCGACAGTACGTCGCCGACCGTCCCGTCACAATTCGCGTGACGTCACAACTCGTCGATCGTGATCACGCCGTCCTGCAGCGCACGCACGAGCAACGCGGTCTTCGTCGGTGCGGGACGACCCACCCGCGTGTACTTCTCGCGGATCCGCGAGATGTGCGTGCTCACCGTCGCCACCGTGACGTGCAGACACGCCGCGACCTCCGCTTTCGACTCGGTCATCAGCCACATGCGGAGGATCTCGATCTCACGGTCCGACAACCGCACGGGCGCCGACGGTGGCGCGGCGAGTACGGAACGGACCCGCGCGGGACCTGATATCGGGGAGGGGCCGAGCGCACTGGTCATGACACGAATCCTCGAGCTGGGCTGCACCGACGACCGGGCGGTTCCCCGACGGACTGCGGTCCGGTCTGCGAGTAACGCTACATTTTTCCCGGGGCATCGGGGCGCAGACACGTCGACGGCCCGCGAATCGTGTTCACGTCGTGTCCTCCCGCCGCACCGCCTCGGGGCCGAGATCGTCGCGTGTTCCCAGCCAGCTGGGATGCCGCAGACGCCCCCCGTCGGTCCACGCCTGGAATTGCACCTCCCCCACCAGCTCGGGCGCGACCCACACCGCGTCACCGCGATCCGCCTCGGGCACGCCACCGGTGAACGGGCAGTCGGGGCGTTCGCGCGCATGCAGTTCGGCCGTCAGATACGCCAGGTCGCGATCGTCGAAACCGGTGCCGACCCGGCCCGCGTACACGAGTCCGTCGTCGGTGTGGACACCCACGAGCAGCGACCCGAACGTCGCCGTGCGCGCACCCTTCCCCCACCGGTATCCGCCGACGACCACCGACTGTGTGAGCCAGTTCTTCGCCTTGATCCACGTCGGACTGCGCTTGCCCGGCAGGTACGGCGAGTCGCGTCGTTTCGCGACGACACCCTCCCAGCCGCGGTCCGCCGCGGCGCGCACCGCTGCCGCGCCGTCGCCCGCGATCGGCTCCGGGACGCACAGTCCGTCGACGGCCGCGGCCAGCGCGTCGAGTACGCGGCGACGATCGTCGTACGGTTTGCCGAGCAGTGACACGCCGTCGAGATACAGGACGTCGAAGACCCGGTACTGCGGTACCCCGCCGTGCTGCAGCAACCGGAAGCTCGTGGTGCCGTCCGGCGCGACCGCGACGATCTCGCCGTCGAGTACCGCGTCGTGGCCGGCGAGGATCCGCGCGAGGTCGCCCAGCGTCGGGTACTCGTCGGTGATGTCGCGACCGGACCGTGCCCGCAATCGCACGGTGGAATCCCGGATCTCGGCGATCGCACGATAGCCGTCCCATTTCCCTTCGAACGCCCACCGCGCGGCGTCGAGATCGTCGACGGTGCCGGGTGTCGCCGACATCGGCAGGACGCCGTCGGGGAATCGGGGGGTCTGCCGCTTCATGCGGTGCGCGAGCCACTGGCGCCCACCGGTGCGGATGAGGGCGTACCGTCCCGTCAGCCGGGTGCCGCGCAGCCACACGATCACCTCGTCGTCGCGCCACTTCTCGGTGTCGAACGTCCCCGTGTCCCACACCGACATCTCCCCGGCTCCGTATTCGCCCCGGGGGATGGTTCCGTGGAACCCCAGGTATTCGAGGGGGTGGTCCTCGGTGCGGACCGCCAGATGGTTCGTTCCGGTGTCCTCCGGCAGGTTCTTCGGCACCGCCCAGGACGCGAGTACCCCGTCGTGTTCGAGACGCAGGTCGAAATGCAGGCGCCGCGCGTGGTGTTCGTGGATGACGAACCGGTTGTCGTCGGCTCCGTCGCCGATCGTGTCGGGGACGGGTTCGGGGGTGCGTGCGGCGTTGCGCTTGGCACGGTAGACGCTCAGCGCATCGGCCGGCGGGTCGTCGGGCAGCGGTGGGTCGAGTCCGTCCAGCAGATCACCGTGTTCGGCGATGCGGTCGAGGACCTCGTCGAACCGCAGATGTCGCAGCTCGGGATCGTCGAGTTCGTCCCAGGTGCGGGGCGCCGCCACCCACGGTTCGTCGCGGCCCCGCAGCGAGTACGGGGCAACGGTGGTCTTCGCGGCGTTGTTCTGACTCCAGTCGACGAACACCCTGCCTCCGCGGACGGCCTTCGACATCGTCGCCGTCACCAGGTCCGGGTGGAGTGTCGCGAGGTTCATCGCGACCTGTCGCGCGACGGTGGACGCACCGTCGGCGGCGAGTTCCCGGTCGAGGGGAACGTAGACGTGGATTCCTTTGCTGCCGCTGGTCACCGGATAGGCCGTCCAGCCCAACTCCGCGACGGTGTCGCGGACGTATCCCGCCACCCGCGCGCACTGGGTCAGGCCCACGCCGGGTCCGGGGTCGAGGTCGAACACGAGCCGGGTCGCGATGCCCGGGACAGGGCCGTGGAATCGCCACTGCGGCACGTGCAGTTCGAGGGCGGCCTGCTGCCCGAGCCACGCCAGCCCCGCCGCCGAGTCGATCACCGGGTAGGTGACGGTGCTGTGCCGGTGTCGGACGGTGCGGCGGTCGAGCCACGACGGTGCGTGCGCGGCGAGGTTCTTCTCGAAGAAGGCGGGTTCGTCCACCCCGTTCGGCCAGCGTTTGCGGGTGCCGGGGCGTCCGGCGACGTGCGGCAGCATCGCACCGGCGACGGCGATGTAGTAGTCGATGACGTCGCCCTTGACGGTGCCGGTGCTCGGGTACAGCACCTTGTCGACGTTCGTGACGTTCAGTCGCAGCCCGTCGACCGTGCGGGTCGGCATGCCCTCATTGTGCCGCCCACCCGCCCCCACCCGTGAGCGAGTGGTACACCCGATCGATCCGATCGATCGGGTGTACCGTTCGCTCACTCAGGGGGGTGGGGGGTGGGTCATCCACCCCGACGTCAGTGGGCGACCGCCTTCTCCACACCGACACCGGTGAGGGAACGGACCTCCATCTCGGCCTGCTTGAACGGATCTTCCGTCTTGTTGCGGCCGACGTAGGTGCCGACGATGCCGAGGACGAACGCCAGCGGGATGGACACGATGCCCGGGTTGGACAGCGGGAACCACGCGAAGTCGGCGTTCGGGAACATCGACGACGCCTTGCCCGACACGGCCGGCGAGAACACGATCAGCAGCAGGCAGCTGATGAGACCACCGTAGATGCTGAACAGTGCGCCGGTGGTGTTGAACTTCTTCCAGAACAGCGAGTACAGCAGGGTCGGCAGGTTCGCCGACGCGGCCACCGCGAAGGCCAGTGCCACCAGGAAGGCGATGTTCTGCCCCATCGCCAGGATGCCGAGCACGATCGACAGAACACCGATCACGACGACGGTGATCCGGGAGACGCGTACCTGCTCGTCCTCGGTGGCGTTGCCGCGCTTGAGGACGTTGGCGTAGATGTCGTGGGCGAACGACGCGGATGCCGTGATGGCGAGCCCCGCGACGACGGCGAGGATCGTGGCGAACGCGACCGCCGAGATCACCGCGAGGAACACGGTTCCGCCGAGTTCGAAGGCGAGCAGCGGCGCGGCGGCGTTCTCACCGCCGGGGGCACCGAGGATGACGTCGGGGCCGACCGTCTTCGCGGCACCGTAGCCGAGCACCAGCGTGAACAGGTAGAAGGCGCCGATCAGGGAGATCGCCCAGGTCACCGAACGGCGGGCCTCCTTCGCGGTGGGCACCGTGTAGAAGCGCATGAGCACGTGCGGCAGACCGGCGGTACCGAGTACGAGTGCGATACCGAGCGAGATGAAGTCGATGCGGGTCATGCCGCTGATGCCGTACTTGGCGCCGGGAGCGAGGATGTCGCGGTTCGCGACGGTCTCGTCCGCGGAGTTCGAGGCCATGGCCTGCGCGTCGGCCAGCAGCTGCGAGAAGTTGCCGCGCACGGCGAACAGCACCAGCAGGAACATCACGGCGGCACCGGCGACGAGCAGAACGGCCTTGACCATCTGCACGTAGGTGGTGCCCTTCATGCCCCCGATGAGCACGTACACGATCATGAGCGCACCGACGATCGCGACGACGATCGCCTGTCCGGTCGTGCCTTCGATGTCGAGCAGCAGCGCGACGAGACCACCGGCACCGGCCATCTGCGCGAGCAGGTAGAACAGCGACACAGCGAGCGTCGACAGGGCCGCGGCCATCCGCACGGGCCGTTGCTTGAGCCGGAAGCTCAGCACGTCGGCCATGGTGAACCGCCCGGTGTTGCGGAGCAGTTCGGCGACGAGCAGCAGCGCCACGAGCCACGCGACGAGGAACCCGATCGAGTAGAGGAATCCGTCGTAGCCGTAGACGGCGATGGCACCGGCGATGCCGAGGAACGACGCGGCCGACAGGTAGTCACCGGCGATCGCGAACCCGTTCTGCGGACCGGAGAACTGGCCGCCGCCGGTGTAGAAGTCGGAGGCCTTCTTCGTGGTGCGGCTGGCCTTGATGACCAGGCCCATGGTGACGACGACGAACGCGATGAAGATCGCGATGTTGAGGATGGGATTGCCGACGTCGGTGTGCGCCTGCGCGAGTACGTTCACTGCTGCGGTCCTTCCAGCTCTTCACGGATCGCGGCGGACCGCGGATCCAGCTCGCGCCCGGCGAACTTGACGTACAGGGCGGTGATGGCGAAGGTCGTCACGAACTGGCCGAGCCCCAGGATCAGGCCGACGTTGATGTTGCCGATCACCTTGGTCGCCATGAACTCGTCGGCGTAGGTCGCGAGGAGCACGTACAGGGCGTACCAGGACAGGAAGAACGCCGTCACCGGGAACACGAACCGGCGCAGCCGGCTGCGCAGTTCCTGGAACTCGGGGCTGGCCTGCATGTCGACGAATTCTTGCGGTGAGGGGATACGCCGCTCCGGTACCGAGCTCTCCCTCGGGGCTGCTGTGGTCACTGCCGACTCCTCGGTCGTACGTGTGAGTTGTGGTGACCACAGACGCTAATGAGATGGGCATCACACCAGAAGGGGTGCGTACCGGCTGCACGCCGAACTGTCGTGCCGTGCGCCGAACGGTCGACCGACAGCGACGAACGGCACTACCCGATGGTCCCACCCGGTCGGTCGTGTTCGTCCGGAACGGGTTGCGGCTCCGGAACCGCGGTGGCCGAATGCCGGTCGTCGAATGCCCCGAGCTCGCGGTCCCGGCCCAGTCCGAGTCGTTCCGGCACGTGCATCTGGGAGAACACCCGGCCGACGTCCACCGGTATCCGACTGCGCGTCGCGAGGCTCACCAGCACCATGGTCGAGAACGCCAGCGGAACACTGATCGCCGCCGGGTATGCCGACAGCACCGACGGCCACCCCCCGGCCGTCGCCGGATCGAACGGGGCGACGACCGCCAGCAGCGCGGCGCCACCGGCCACCGCCCCGCCGACGATCATGCCCGCGGCAGCACCGACCGCTGTCAGCCCCCGCCACCAGATACCCAGGATCAGCAGCGGACACAGCGTGGACGCGGCGATCCCGAACACCTGCCCCACCCACCTCGACAGGTCCAGTGACGTCACCGACAGCGCCAACAGCAGCGGCACCACCCCGGCGAGGACCGCCGCGATCCGGAAGTCGCGGACACGGCCGCGCAGCACGTCCGTCGACAGCACCCCGGCGACACTGACGAGCAACCCCGACGACGTGGACAGGAACGCGGCGATGGCGCCGGACGCGACGAGCGCCGCGAGCAGCTGCCCACCCCACCCCGACAGCACCGAGCCGGGGAGCAGCAGCACAGCGGCGTCGGACCGGCCGGTGATGAGCAGTTGCGGTACGTACAGGCGCGCGAACACCCCGAGCAGCGTCGGGAACAGATAGAACACGCCGAGCAGCGCGATCACCGCGAGGGACGTGATGCGGGCGGCTCGCCCGTCGGGATTGGTGTAGAAGCGGACGAGGACGTGCGGGAGACCCATCGTGCCGAGGAATGTGGCGATCATCAGCGAGTACACCTGGAACAGGTGGTGCTGCGGGCCCTCACCGATCCCGGCGCCCGGCGACGACCATGCCGCGCCGTCGCTCGGCGCACCCGCGACCACCGGGACGGAGGAGCCCGCGTCGAGGGCGAGTTCGGTGCCGGCGGCGAGCTCGTGTTCGCCGGGCGCCAGGGTGATGCGGCCGTCGACGGGTCGCGCGTCGACCTCACCGCGAACGGTGACGGTCAACGGTTCGGCGACCTGCACGACGACGTCGACGGTGATGTCGACGGTCGTCGCGTCCACGACGGTCGGCGGCAGCGGCTCGTCCACCGCCCGGTCGTCGCCCGCGAAGTGCACCGCGAGTACCAGCGCGGGCAACGCCACCGCGGTGAGTTTGAGCCAGTACTGGAAGGCCTGCACGAAGGTGATCGAGCGCATGCCGCCGCCGACGACGTTGGCGATGACGATGACACCGACGACGGCGACCCCCACCCAGCCGGGCAGTCCGAGCAGGATGTTGAGGGTCAGTCCCGCACCCTGGAACTGCGGTACCAGGTAGAGGACGCAGATGACGGCGACGACGAGCATCGCGAGGGTGCGCAGCCACGGCTGCCCGAGCCGGTACTCGGCGAAGTCGGGCACCGTGTAGGCACCGGAACGGCGCAGCGGCGCCGCGACGAACAGCAGCAGGCCGAGGTAGCCGGCGGTGAATCCCACCGGATACCAGAGTGCGTCGGCCCCGTACTTGGCGACGAGCCCCGCAACGCCGAGGAACGATGCCGCCGACAGGTATTCGCCGGAGATCGCGGCGGCGTTCCAACGCGGCCCCACGCTGCGGGACGCGACGAGGAAGTCGGAGGTGGTGCGCGCCATGCGTACCCCGTACACGCCGATCGCGACGGTCGCGACGGCGGCGACGACGAGACCGACGACGGTGAGCACGGGCACGGGTGAGTCCATGTGCGGGTCAGGCGTCGGTGATGTCGGTGAAGTCCTGTTCGTTGCGTTCGGCGAGCCGCACGTACAGCCACGCGAACGCGAACAGCAGCAGGTAGGCGCCGGCGCCGAGCCCGATCCACAGCAGCGGCACCCCGAGGATCGTCACGCCCGCGACACCGGGCAGCAGGTGGGAGATCAGTGGGACGGCGCCGAGCAGGCACACAACGGTCAACGCGACCCGCAGTGCCAGTCCGAGTTGGGCCCGGACGAGGCCGCGCACCATCGCGTCGCCGACCGCCGTCTGCTGTTGCACCTCGACGCGGGTTCGGACGATCCGGGCGCCGCGCCGTTCGGCGAGCACGACCCGCTGCCGCGGTGCGGTACTCGGGCGCTGCCGCGGTGCGGCACTCGGGCGCTGCCGCGGTGCGGCACTCGGGCGCTGCCGCGGTGCGGCACTCGGGCGCTGCCGCGGTGCGGCACTCGGATGCTGCCGCGGGTCGTCGTCCTGTGATCCGGTCACCGCGATGTCCAACTCTGCATCGGTCCGCGGATCAGGCGGTCCTTGAGTTCGCGGGTGTGTCGGCGGCTGACGGGCAGTTCGACGGGTGCTTCGTCGCCGACGGGCCGCATGCACACGACGAGACCGGATCCGACGCTGCGGATCCCTGTGACCAGTGGTAATGCCACCAGATACGAGCGGTGTACCCGGAGGAACCCGGCGTCCGCCCAGCGGCTCTCCAGCGACGAGAGGGGGATGCGGACGAGGTGTGACGCGGTGTCGGTGTGGAGTCGGGCGTAGTCTCCGTCGGCTTCGACCCACCGCACCGACGACCGCGGGACGAGCGTGGTGATGCCGCCGAGTTCGACGGGAATCACCTCGTCGCCGGGGGTCGTGTCGGTGCCGGTGGCGGGGGCGCGGCGCTGCGCGATGCGCCGCACCGCCTCGGCGAGGCGTTCCTCCCGGAGCGGTTTGAGGACGTAGTCCACGGCACCGAGGTCGAACGCGGACACCGCGCGGTCGTCGTGTGCGGTCACGAACACCACGTCCGGTGGTGTCGCGAAGTTGCGGAGGATCCCGGCGAGTTCGAGGCCGTCGAGTCCGGGCATGCTGATGTCGAGGAACACGGCGTCGATCCCCCCGCCCTGCAGGAGCCGCAACGCGGTCGTGGCCTCTCCCGCGGTGTGGACGTGCCCGACCTCTGGTCGGGCGCGCAGCAGAAAGGCCAACTCGTCGAGGGCGGGCGGTTCGTCGTCGACGGCGAGGACGGCGAGGGTGTCGGTGATCTCGTTCACAGCGCACCCATCGTGCCACGAGCGTTCCCGGTCACGGCCGGATACCCGCCCGGAACTTCGGGACGCGCATGCCGACCTTCGTGCCGGCGCCCGGCGCGGTGTCGACGACCAGGCCGTAGTCGTTGCCGAACGCGGCGCGCAGCCTGTCGTCGACGTTCGCGAGGCCGACGTGTGCGGATTCCTTCACTGCGGTGCCGTCACCGTCCCGGGTGGAGTCGAGCACCCCGGACCGCAGCAGTTCGGGATCCATGCCGACGCCGTCGTCCTCGACGGTGATGACGCAGTCGGTTCCCTCGTCGGCGGCGACGATGGTGATGGTGCCGGCACGCGTCGACTTGCCGGCGATGCCGTGCCGCACCGCGTTCTCGACGAGCGGCTGCAACGCGAGGAACGGCAGTGCGACGTTGAGGACTTCCGGTGCGATCTGCAGGCGCACCTCGAGGGCGTTGCCGAACCGGGCTCGTTCGAGGGTCAGATAGCGGTCGATGTTGCGCAGTTCGTCGGCGAGCAGCGTGTACTCGCCGGTCGCGCGGAACGAGTAGCGGGTGAAGTCGGCGAATTCGAGGAGCAGTTCGCGTGCCCGGTCGGGGTCGGTGCGGACGAACGACGCGACGGTGTTGAGGGCGTTGTACACGAAGTGCGGGCTGATCTGCGCACGCAGGGCACGCACCTCGGCGCGGTCGAGTCGGGCGCGGGACGCGTCGAGTTCGGCGAGTTCGAGTTGGCTGCACGCGTACCGGGCGACCTCGGTGAGCGCCCCCAGCAACGCCGGTCCCGGGTCGGTGGTGGTGACCACACCGAGCACCCCGGCGACGCCCACGTCGTCGACGACGAGCGGCTGCGCGATCAGGGCGCGGGCGGCGATGTCGGCGGGGCCGCGGTCCAGGGTGCCGTGCCCGACGAGGACGCGGCGTTCACCGTCGATCGCGCGGGCGGCGGCGTCGACGAGTTGCCCGGTGAGTGCCTCGAACGGGCCGTGCCACGCGAGGAGAGCACCGTCCGCGTCGATCAACGCGACCGCCTGTGCCCCGCCGAGCAGTTGCCTCAGGTGCGGTGCGGCCTCGGCGGCCGAGTCGGCGTCGAGGCCGCGGCGCAGTGGCCGCGCCGCGAGCGACGCGGTGTGCAGGGTGCTGTGGACGGCACGTTCGGCGGGGGTGGTCACGACGCGGCGGGTCCGCAACCATACGGCGGCGAATCCTGCCGCGACCACCGTGATCACGAGGAGGAGGACGAGGACGGCGACGGCGGTCACGCGATCACCGCCGTGCGCGCCGGTTGACGCGTTCCTCGACGGCGGCTTCCTCCGTGTCGAGGCTCTCGAGCACCCCGCGGAGGGTTTCGTCGTCGAGGTCCCCGGCGTCACGGGCGGCGATCAGCGCGTCCCGCTGGGCGCGCAGGGTTGCGCGACGGAAGTCGTCGAACAGGATTCCGGCGCGGATGGCGGCGGGATCGAGTTCGCCGGTGTCCTCGGCGCGTTGCGCGTCGAGCCGGGACTGCATGGATCGGTGCACCCGCTCGAGGGTGGTGGCGACGACGGTCCCGTCCACACCGTCGGGTGGGTTCTCCGCGAGGGTGCGCATCGTGTCCTCACCGGCCTTGCGGGAGATCCGGCGGGCGAGCGCGAGTTGTTCTTCGGCGCGGATCCGTTCGTACGGGTCGGACACGTCGAGTCTCCTGATGAGCAGGGGCATCGTCGCGCCCTGGATGAGCAGGGTTCCGACGGCGACGACGAAGGCGAGCGCCTGAATGATCTCACGGCCCGGGAACGGGTCACCGTTCGCGAGGACGAACGGCACACCGCCGGCGGCCGCGAGGGTGACGACACCGCGCATACCGGCCCACGACACGACGATGTGCTCGCGCACGTTCAGATGGTCGTAGCCCGCGCGGCGCCACCCCATGCGCCGCATCACGCCGCGGCGCGCCCAGTGCAGCAGCACCCACACCGGTCGGATCGCCATGACGACGGCCAGCACCACGACCGCGTAGACGGCGGCGTCGCCGAGGTCGATGCCGTGCCCGCGGACCCCGTCGACCACGAACTTCAGTTGCATTCCCATGTAGGCGAAGACGAACATCTCGAGGAGCACGTCGACGCTCTCCCACACCGATCGTTCCTGGATGCGGGTGCCCACCGACACGTCGGTGGCGCGGTGCCCCATGTAGAGCCCGGCGGTGACGACGGCGAGCACTCCGGACGCCCCGATCTCCTCGGCGGCCAGGTATGCGGCGAACGGCAACACCAGGCCCGCCGCCGTCTCGAGGGGCGAGTCGTACATGCGGCCGCGCACCCAGTGCACGATCACCGCGAGCAGCAGACCGACTCCGACTCCACCGGCGACCTCGTACAGGAAGAACACGACGGGCTGGTCGACGAGACCGCGCGAACCGACGACCGCCGAGATCGCCACCGCGAACAGGGTCAGTGCGGTCGCGTCGTTGACGAGGCCCTCACCGGTGAGGATCGCGATGACGCGGCGCGGCAATCCGAGTTTCTGCCCGACCGCGACGGCGCTGACCGCGTCGGTCGGCGCGACCACGGCGCCGAGGACGAGGGCCGCCCCGAGTGTCAGTTCCGGGATCATCGAGTCGGCGACGAACGCCACCACGAACGCGGTGACGAGAACCATGAAGATGCCCAGCCGCAGGATGGGGCCGAGGTGCCGCCGGAACGTGGCGACGGAGAAACGTAGGGACGCCGAGTACAGCAGCGGCGGCAGCACCACACCGAGGATGACGTGCGGGTGCAGTTCCAGGTGCGGCACACCCGGCACGAACGACGCGATCGAACCGATCGTGACGAGAACGAGCGGGGCCTGCAGGTTGCCGCGGTTGGCGAGGCCGGTCACCGCGATGGCCGCGATGACGACGAGGAGGATCAGGGTGCCGTTCACCCGTCGATTGTGTCGTGTCGGCCGCGGATCTCGGCGGGTTCACTCGACGGCGCAGCTACCGCCACCACCGGGGAGCCGGTACCGGTTCGCGGCGACCCACCGGTACGCGGCGTCCTGCAACGCGTGGATTCCCGGGATCCGGTACACGTGCAGCGGAAGCCGGGTGCCGAGTGCACCGGCCAGTGCCGCGTCGATCGCGCCGGCACCGGCGTGTGTGCGGCCGTCGGAATCGACGGCCCAGGCCTGTTCGAGCGCTTCGTCGACGCGGAGCCCGAATCGTGCGGGTGCGCCGGGTTCCTGCAACGCGGTGGCACGCACCCGGCCGCGCCGGTCGAGCCGGCGCAGCAGGTGCACGCACCGCACGCAGAAGCCGCAGTCGCGGTCGTAGAGGATCTCGACCGTGTACGGACTCCGGTTCTCTGCGCGCGAGATCATTCCCCCGAACCCGTGCCTGCCGGGTTCATCCTTCCGAGCCGAGTGCCTTGCGCGCCGCGTCCTGTGCCTTGTCGACGTGCTGGGCGTACTTGCCGCCGGTCTTCTCGTCCGCGACGTCGCCGGCCTTCTCGATCGCATCGTTGACCTTGTCGGGGTTCTGTGCCGCGAATTCCTTGCCCTTGCCGACCAGACCCTTGACGCTGTCCAGCAATCCCATGACGTGGTCCTTTCGTGTGCCCGGTCGGAAACCACCGGTATCGGTCTCCGAACCACCCGGGCTTCTCACCCTGCCACAGGTGGGTGCTCTCCGGGCAGGTCGTCACTCGACGCGAACAGCCTGCGGTGCTCACCGTGCAGGCGCCCCGTGACCCACCACGCGATCTCCACCAGCACCACACCGATCGCACCGCACGTGAACGCGGTGATCGTTGCGCCCTCGTTGGACATGTCCAGCGCGAAGAACTCGCGCGTGAAGGGGAACGCGAACAGGATCACGTAGCCGAGCACGGATCCGGCGAGCAACACCAGCTTCCACCACACGTACGGGCGGGCGACCACCGCCAGCACCCACAACGCGATCATGATCAAGGTGATCAGCGCGGACGTGCCGGCCTGCATCTTCTCCGCGTCGGTCTGGTCCGGTCCCGCATACACCAGCACGTAGCAGACGAACGTGGTGATGCCGATGATCACGCCCGACGGGATCGCCAGGCGCATCACCCGCGGCACGAATCCGCTGCGGGCGCGCTCGTTGTTCGGTGCCAGCGACAACAGGAACGCGGGGATACCGATGGTGAACCACGCCGCGATCGTCACGTGCCGCGGCAGGAACGGATACGGCAGCGGTTCGAAATCGAACGTCTGCGACAGAACGCCGGACACCCCGACGAGGAACGCCAGGAGCACCGAGTACACGGTCTTCGTCAGGAACAGGTTCGAGACACGCTCGATGTTGCCGATGACGCGGCGCCCCTCCCCCACCACGTAAGGCAAGGTCGCGAACCTGTTGTCGAGGAGCACGATCTGCGCGACGGATCGGGTCGCCGGGCTCCCCGACCCCATCGCCACCCCGATGTCGGCGTCCTTGAGCGCCAGCACGTCGTTCACACCGTCGCCGGTCATCGCCACGGTGTGCCCGCGCGACTGCAACGCACCGACCATGGCACGTTTCTGGTCGGGCCGGACCCTGCCGAAGGTCGTCGCGGACGTGACGGTGTCGGCGAGCGCGTCCGGGTCCTCGGGCAGGGTGCGGGCATCGACGGGTGTCTCGCCGCCCGGCAGACCCAACGACGACGCGACCGCGCCGACCGACACGGCGTTGTCGCCGGAGATCACCTTCACCTCGACCTTCTGGTCGGCGAAGTATTCGAGGGTGTCGCGCGCGTCGGGGCGGATCCGTTGTTCGAGCACCACCAGCGACACCGGTGTGACGGTGCCGGGCGCCCGCTCGTCGTCGACGGGGACGTCGCTGCGGGCCAACAGCAACACCCGCAGACCCTGCCCGCCGATCTCCTCGGCGCGGCGCGCCGTCGCCGACTGCGGATCGAGGAGGACGTCGGGTGCGCCGAGCAGCCAGTTGCCGTGCTGCCCGTACGACTGGCCGCTCCACTTCTTCGCCGACGAGAACGGGGCGACGGCCGTCGCCTCACCCCACCCCGGGTCGTCACCGAACGCCTCGGCGATCGCGAGGACGCTCGCGTTGGGTCGCGGATCGTCGGCGGCGAGCGACGCCAACGCCTGCTTCGCGACCTCCTGATCGGTGTCGTCGACGGGAACCAGCTCGTGCAGCCGCATCCCGTTCTCGGTGAGCGTGCCCGTCTTGTCGGCGCACACCACGTCGACCCGGGCCAGCCCCTCGATCGCGGGCAGTTCCTGCACCAGGCACTGACGGCGGCCGAGCCGGATGACACCGACCGCGAACGCGATCGACGTCATCAACACCAGACCTTCGGGCACCATCGGCACGAGCGCCGCGACCATGCCGCTCAGCGCCGGCCCGAGCGCCTCTCCGCTGGAGAACAACTGGTTGTAGATGATGAGCAGCCCGGCGGGGATCATCAGGTAGGTGATGAGCTGGAGGATCTTGTTGATCCCCGACATCAGCTCCGAGTGCACCAACGTGAACTTGCTGGCCTCCTCCGCGAGCCGCGCCGCGTAGGCGTCGCGGCCCACCTTCGTCGCCCGATACGCGCCGGACCCCGAGGCGACGAAACTACCCGACATGACGGCCGCGCCCGGCGGCTTGTCGATGGCATCGGCCTCCCCGGTGAGCAGCGACTCGTCGAGTTCGAGCCCTTCGGCCTCGAGGACCACACCGTCCACGACGAGCTGGTCGCCGGGGCCGAGTTCGATGACGTCGTCGAGCACCACGTCCCGCGGGGCGAGTTCCCCGGCGGCACCGTCCCGCCGCACCACGGGTTTGGCCTGCCCGACGATCGCGAGCTTGTCGAGGGTCCGTTTGGCGCGGATCTCCTGGATGATGCCGATGCCGCTGTTCGCGATGATCAGCAGGCCGAACATGCCGTCGATGATCGATCCGGTGGCGAGCACGATGATCAGGAGCACGCCGAGGATCGCGTTGATCCGCGTGAAGACGTTGCCGCGGACGATGTCCTTCACCGACCGGGACGCGCGGGCCGGGACGTCGTTGGTGTCGCCGCGCGCGACCCGCTCGGCGACCTGTTCGGTGGACAACCCGCGCTGCGCGTACACCGGGTCGTCGGTGCACACGTCGGCCGCGGCGGCGACCGCGGTGGGCTCTTCGAATGCCATGGTGACAAAGGTTATGCCAGCGCGGGCACCGGCGGCGGCGACGCCGCGCAGGTCACTGCAGTTCCGTCCACCACAGGTCGGTCGGCGCGGGCCGCGTGACGTCGATCCGCTGCCCCGGCATCGGCACGGCCGTGGCCACCGCCGCGTCCGCCGCGGCCGGCAGCAGCCGGTCGACGGGTTCGGACCAGGAGTGGAATGCCAGGTTGAAGGTGCCCCAGTGCACGGGAACGAGCAGCGACCCGGGCCGGTCGATCCCACCGAGGTCGAGGTGGGTGCGGACCGCTTCCTCCGGGTTCATGTGGATGTCCGGCCAACGCCGGTCGTACGCGCCGACGGGCAGCAACGTCAGATCGAACGGACCGTACTTCTCGCCGACGTCCGCGAAGCGGCGGGTGTAGCCGCTGTCGCCACCGAAGAACACCGAGTGGGTGGGTCCGCGCAGCACCCACGACGACCACAGGGTGATGTCGCGGAGCAGGCCTCGGCCGGAGAAGTGCCTGGCCTCCGTGCAGGTGAGGGTCAGCGACCCGATCTCGGTGCGTTCGTCCCAGTCGAGTTCGACGATCCGGTCGTGCGGGATCCGCCACCGCCGCAGGTGGGCGCCGACACCGAGGGGCACGACGAACCGCGCGTCGGGCTGGGTCGCCGCGAGCGTCTCGACGGTGAACCGGTCGAGATGGTCGTAGTGGTCGTGGGAGATCACGACGGCGTCGATCGGCGGGAGCATCGCCAACTCCACCGGTGCCGGGTGCAGACGTGACGGCCCGACGGTGCGTGACGGCGACACCCGCTCCCCCCACACCGGATCGGCGAGCACCCGGTGCCCGTCGATCTCGACGAGCACACTCGAATGCCCGAACCACGTGACGGCCAGGCCGGTGGACTCGACCGGCGCGAGGTACGGGGCGAGCGGCACCCGCCCGGCGGGGGTACCCAGCGCCCGGCGGGTGAGCAGATCCCGGACGAATCCGCCGCTCTGCTCGGGCCCGAGCGGGTGGGACGGTTCGGTGTTGTGGAATCGGTCGTCGCGGTAGCGGGGCGATCCCGCGGCGTACGGGCGGATGTCCGCGACGGTCGCACCGATCGACGTGGGTAGGCCACGGGCGGCCCGAGCCAGCCACGCGACACCGGCGCCCGCGGCGACCGAGCCGACGAGACGCCCGAAACCGGGCCTGCTGTTCACGGATTCCGCATCGTCGGCGTGCATCGGCTCCCCGCTCATCGTCCGTTCGTCCGTCCGCTGGTCACCGCGGCGTGTCTCACCGGCCCCGGAACACCGGGTCGCGGCGTTCCGTGCGGGCCTGCCGGGCCTCCTGCGCGTCCTCGCTGAGCCACGCCGCGGCGACGGCCGCGGTCTGTTCGGGTCCCGGCTCGCCGCGGGTGCCGTCGTCGTTGAGGAACAGTTTGTGGGCGCGCAGCGACAGCGGCGCCAGCTTCGCGATCTCCTGCGCCCACGCCTGCGCGTCCGCGAGGTGGCCGATCCGGTTCGCGAGTCCCCGCGCGAAGGCCTCGTCGGCCTCGATGGCGTCGGACGTGAGCATCACGGTGCGGGCGGGGCCACCACCGACCAGCGACGCGAGCCGACGCACCGTCCACCGGTCCACGGAGATCCCCAGTTTCACGGCGGGAACCGCGAAGCGCGCGCCGGGCGCCACGACACGCAGATCGGAGGCCAACGCGAGTTGGGTTCCCGCCCCGATCGCGGGGCCGTTGACCGCGGCGACGATCGGGATCGGTGCGTCGACGAGGGTACGCAGTGTCTCGGCGAGACTGTCGGTGAACCCTTCCGCGTAGACGTCCCCGGTCAGGTCGGCGCCCGCGCAGAACGCCGAACCCCGCCCGGTGATCACGACGACCCGCGCGTCCTCGTCCACGGCCCGTTCCACAGCTTCCCGGATCTCCACGCACAATTGGGTGGTGAGGGCGTTGCGACGCTCCTCCCGCTGCAGTTCCACGGTCACGACGTCCCCGTCGCGGCTGATCCCGATCATGCGTTGTCCCGTCCTTTCGTCACCGACCTGACGCATCATCCCATCCGTGCGCCGCGCGCGTTGCGCCCCGACCGGCCACCGCGTTCCCGCCCGGGCACTGGACCGGACGCCGCACAGGGCGAACAATGGAGGGAGCCGGCGGGGGGATGACCGGTGGGCGGAACCGGATGCCTCGGCAACGCACCGAACACGGGAGTGATCATGAGCGTGCGCGTACCCGATACCGATGTGGTGCGGATGGCCGTGGCGCTCGCGTGCCGCGCACCCTCGGTGCACAACAGCCAGCCGTGGCGGTGGACGTACGGAACGACGGCACTGGATCTGTGCAGCGACACGTCCCGGGCGGTGCGATCGGCGGATCCGTCGGGGCGCCAACTCGTCATCAGCTGCGGGGCGGCCCTGCACCATCTGCGCGTCGCATTCACCGCCCTGAAATGGTCGACGGACGTGCTGACCCTGCCCGAGGGCGGCCGTTCGGAGCGGCTCGCGACGGTCCGGTTCGGACACGACGCCCGCCCCGCCTCGCACGATTTCGATCTGGTGTCGGCGATCCGGCGACGCAGCTCCGACCGGCGCCCGTTCGCGCCGGTGGATGATCCGGTGGTGGAACGGATCGTGGCCGCCACCGCGGCGGTGTCCCCGGCAACGGTGACGGCGCTCGACGTCCCGGCCCGGTCGGTGTTGGCCGAGGCCACCGAGCAGAGCGCAGCCCAGCGTCGTTACGACTCCGCCTACCACGAAGAGTTGAGTTGGTGGACAGGGCATTCCACCGGCGCCACCGGGGTTCCGGCCGAGGCGCTCGCCACCGCCGAGCAGCGCGACCGCGTCGACGTCGGACGACGTTTCCCCGCCGGCACGCGCGGCGGCGCGGGCGCGCATCCCCCGACCACCGACCGGTCCACGGTCGTGCTGATCTCGACCTCCGACGACGACACCGCGTCGTGGCTCGCCGCCGGGGAGGCGTTGTCGGCCCTGCTGCTCGAAGCCACCGTTCACCGGTTCGCGACGTGCCCGCTCACCCACGTGACGGAGGTGGCACGCAGCCGGTCCACGGTCGCGGGCCTCGTCCCGGACGGCGGCTACCCGCAGGCGCTGGTGCGGATCGGTGCGACACCCGACGAGGGCCGCCCGAAGCCCACCCCGCGACTGCCCACGGACGCCGTGCTGACGGTGGCGCAAGTGATCTCCCGCGACCCGAATCGCTTCCCGCGACGGTAACAACATCCGTGGGAAGCGATTCGGGCCGCGGGAAGCTATTCCGAGACCACCGACACCGGGTCGGGGTCGTCCGGTGTCTCCGCCGGCCCGGTGAACTGGCTGACGTACAGGTCGTAGTAGGCGCCGCGCGCGGCGAGCAGGTCGTCGTGGTCGCCCTGTTCGACGATGCGCCCGCCGTCCATGACGACGATGACGTCGGCGTCGCGGATCGTCGAGAGCCGGTGGGCGATGACGAAGCTCGTCCGGTCGGTGCGCAGCGTCGCCATGGCCTGTTGGATGAGCAGTTCGGTGCGCGTGTCGACGGAGCTGGTCGCCTCGTCGAGGATGAGCACCACCGGTTTCGCGAGGAAGGCCCGCGCGATCGTGATGAGCTGCCGCTCACCGGCGCTGACTCCCCCGCCCTCGTCGTCGATGCGGGTGTCGTAACCGTCGGGCAGTGAGCGCACGAAGTGGTCGACGTGGCTCAGTTCGGCGGCTTCCATCACCTCGTCGCGGGTGGCGGTGGGGTCGCCGTAGGCGATGTTCTCGTAGATGGTGCCTCCGAACAACCACGAGTCCTGCAACACCATGCCGGTGCGTTCGCGCAGGTCGTCGCGGGTCATGGCGGTGGAGTCCACGCCGTCGACGCGGATCGTTCCGGTGTCGACGTCGTAGAACCGCATGATGAGGTTGACGAGGGTGGTCTTGCCGGCACCGGTGGGCCCGACGATGGCCACCATGTGCCCGGGTTCGGCGACGAGCGACAGGTTCTCGATGAGCGGCTCGGCGTCGACGTACCGGAAGGAGACGTCGTCGAATTCGATGCGTCCGCAATTCGTCGTCGGCGTGCGCGGTTCGGCGGGGTCGGGCGTCTGTTCGTCGGCGTCGAGGATGTCGAAGATGCGTTCGGCGGAGGCCACCCCACTCTGCAGCAGGTTGAACATGGAGCCGATCTGAGCGAGAGGCTGGGTGAACTGCCGCGAGTACTGGATGAACGCCTGCACGGAGCCGAGGCTGAGCGAACCGGACGCGACCTGAAGCCCGCCGACGACGGCGACCGCGACGAAATTGAGGTTGCCGAGGAACATGATGGCGGGTTGCACGAGTCCGGAGATGAACTGGGCGCGCCAGCTCGAGTCGTAGAGCTTGTCGTTGCGGATGTCGAATTCGGCCTCGACCTCGTGCCGGCGCCCGAACGCCTGCAGGAGTTCGTGTCCGGTGAACGCTTCCTCGACCTGGGCGTTGAGTTTCCCGGTCGACGACCACTGCGCCGCGAAATGCGGTTTCGAGCGGCGCGCGATGAGCACGGTCGCGGCGAGCGCCGCGGGGATCGTCACGAGCGCGATGAGCGTGAGCAGCGGTGAGATCGACAGCATCATCACGAGGATCGCGAGGACGGTGAGCACCGAGTTCAACGCCTGGGAGACGGTCTGCTGCAGGCTCTGCGACAGGTTGTCGAGGTCGTTGGTGACGCGGCTGAGCAGATCGCCGCGGGGGATGGTGTCGTAGTAGCGCAACGGGAGCCGGTGCACCTTCGCCTCCACCTCGGAGCGCAACCGCCGGATGGTGCCGACCACGACGATGTTGAGCAGGTACGCGCCGATCCACGACAGCAACGCCGACCCGATGTACAGGGCGAGGACGATCGACAACACCTTGCCGACCGCGGCGAAATCGATGCCGACCCCGGGGGTGACGTCCATCGACGCGACCATGTCGGCGAACGTGTCCTGGCCGCGTGCGCGGAGGTCGGCGACGGCCTCGTCCTTGGTGGTGCCGGCGGGAAGCGTTCTCCCGATGACACCGTCGAAGATCAGGTCGGTGGCGTGCCCGAGGATCCGCGGGGAGATCGCGGTGAGGATCACGGACGCGACGGTCGCGACCAGAATCATCGCCATGAATCCGCGATAGGACACGAGCAGCCTCAGCAGGCGTCGCACCGACGGCCCGAACGAGCGGGCCTTCTGCCCGGGCGCACCCATCGGCTGCCTGCCGCCCGGCCCCGTCATGCGGATTCCGACGCGGCGAGCTGGGAGCGGACGATCTCGGTGTACGTCTCGCACGTTCCGAGCAGATCGGTGTGCCGGCCGAGTCCGACCACCCGGCCCCGGTCGAGCACCACGATCTGGTCGGCGTCCATGATCGTGGAGACGCGCTGGGCGACGATGAGCACGGCGGCGTCGACGGTCGCGGGGCGCAGCGCCGAGCGCAGTCGCGCGTCGGTGGCGAGATCGAGCGCCGAGAAGGCGTCGTCGAACAGGTAGACGGCGGGTCTGCGGACGAGTGCGCGGGCGATCGCGAGCCGCTGCCGCTGGCCGCCGGAGACGGTGGTGCCGCCCTGCGCGATCGGAGTGTCCAGGCCCAGCGGCATCGCGCGGACGAACTCCTCGGCCTGCGCGACGCGCAGCGCCGCCCAGATCTCGTCGTCGCCGGCATCGGGCCTGCCGTAGCGGATGTTGGAGGCGACGGTGCCCGAGAACAGGTAGGCCCGTTGCGGCACCAGCCCGATCGCCGAACGCAACGTGTCGGGGTCGAGGTGGCGGACGTCGGTGCCGCCGACGAGCACGGCGCCGGCGGTGACGTCGATCAGGCGCGGCACCAGCCCGATCAGGGTGGTCTTGCCGGATCCGGTGGATCCGACGATCGCGGTGGTGGTGCCCGGCGCGACACGGAACGTGAGGTCGTGCACGACGGGACTGTCGGCACCGGGATACCGGAACTCGGCTCCGCGGAAGTCGACGGTCGCGGGATCGTCGGCGAACCCGACGGGGTTCTCGGGTCGGAGCACCGAGGTCTCGGTGGCGAGGACGTCACCGATGCGTTCGGCGCACACGGATGCGCGCGGGGCCATCATCGCGAGGAAGGAGGCCATCATCACCGACATCATGATCTGCATGACGTAGGAGATCATCGCGGTGAGCGCGCCGATCTCCACGCTGCCGTCGGAGATCCGGTGTCCGCCGATCCAGATGATCCCGACGATCGTGACGTTGGTGATGAGCATGACCACCGGGAACATCAGGGCCATCATGCGACCCACCCGCAGGCTCGCGTCGGCGAGTTCGTCGTTGGCGACGGCGAAGCGGGCGGTCTCGTGGCGTTCCCGCACGAATGCGCGCACCACCCGGATGCCGGTGATCTGTTCCCGCAGGATCCGGTTCACGCTGTCGAGTCGGGCCTGCATCACCCGGAATCCGGGGATCATCACGCGGATGATCGCTGCCATCACGACGCCGAGCACCGGCACGGACACCACCAGGATCCATGCGAGACCGGACGCGACGTGGATGCCCATGGCGATGCCGCCGATGCACATGATCGGCGCGGTCACGAGGATGAACGAACTCATCACCAGCAGCAGCTGAACCTGCTGGACGTCGTTGGTGGTGCGGGTGATCAGCGAAGGTGCCCCGAACCTGCCGACCTCCCGCGCGGAGAACGTGTTCACCCGGTGCAGCAGGTCGTGTCGGATGTCGCGGCCGACACCGAGTGCGCCGCGCGCCCCGAAGTACTGTCCGCACACCATGCACAGCACCTGCACGAGGGCCACCGCAAACATCACGCCACCGACGCGCAGGATGTAGTCGGTGTCGCCGCGGGCGACCCCGTTGTCGATGATGTCGGCGTTGAGCGTCGGCAGGTACAGCATCGCGGCGGTCGCCACGAACTGCAGCAGCACCACCGCGACGACGTTCACGCGGTAGCGCGGCAGGTACGCGACGATCAGGCGGGTCAGCACGGTGCGATCACCTCCACCACGCTAACGGCTGACCCCGCAGTCCACGAGCGGATTTCGCGACGACCGCGCCGCGGCCGGTGGTGCGGCGGCACGCTCGGCGGGCACCGGCGGTTCGCTAGTCGGGGTCGCCCGATCTCGGTCTGCCGGGCCGCCGGATCCGCCCGGCGTCGCGGGGCATGCGTCCCGCCTCGGTCAGCGCGTGGCGCAGCACGAACTCGATCTGGGCGTTGGTGCTGCGCAACTCGTCGGCCGCCCACCGCGCGAGCGCGTCGTGGACGGCCGGGTCGAGCCGCAGCAGAACCTTCTTGCGTTCGGCCATGACGGGTTCCCGTTACTGGTAGAGCGTGCCCGTGTTGACCACCGGCTGGGCACCCTGGTCTCCGCACAGCACCACGAGCAGGTTGGAGACCATCGCTGCCTTGCGTTCCTCGTCGAGTTCGACGGTGTGCTCGGCTTCGAGACGTTCGAGCGCGTTGCCCACCATCGAGACGGCCCCGTGCACGATCTGTTCGCGGGCCGCGATCACCGCACCGGCCTGCTGCCGGCGGAGCATCGCCTGCGCGATCTCCGGTGCGTACGCGAGTTGGTTGATGCGGGTCTCGATGACGCGAACACCCGCGGATTGCACCCGATCACGCACTTCCTCCGACAGTTTCGTGGTGATCTCGTCGGCGTTCTGACGCAGCGACATCACCGCCCGGTCACCGTCGTACGGATAGCTGCCGGCGATGTGGCGGACGGCCGCCTCCGTCTGGACCTCGACGAACTCCTCGAAGTCGTCGACGTCGAACACGGCGCGGGCGGTGTCCTCCACCTGCCACACGATGATCGCGGAGATCTCGATGGGGTTGCCGTCGGCGTCGTTGACCTTGGCGCGACCCGTCTCGTGGTTGCGGATGCGGGTGGAGACCTTGAGCCGGGAGTTGAGCGGATTCATCCACCGCAGGCCGGGTTCGCGGAGCGTACCCGCGTAGGAACCGCCGAGCAGCTGGAGCACCCGCGCCTCGTTCGGCTCGACGAGGACGAGCCCGACCAGCGCGATGCCGGCGACCACGGAGAGCACTGCACCCACGACGATCAGCGGAACGATCACCTCGATCGCGCCCCACACGATGAGACCGATCGCGGCGAGCTCGGCGACGAGCGCGGCGACGGCGACCGCCCACCCACCGGTCGAGTGACCCGGACGTTCGACGGTGAACGATTCGGGGTGTTCCATGACGCTCCTCCTTGTCATCATTACGATATTAAAGTGATATCACATTTACGGCTGCGCGGTGCGCTCGGCCACCCGCACGCTCCCGTTCCCCCGCGTCGACCCCTCCCGTCACGGCATGATGGAACCCGAGGACACCCCGAACGCGGAGACCCCATGACCGTCGAACCGCCCGCCCCGACCGTCGACGACATCGTCGCCGACGTCGACGTCGTGGTGATCGGAGCCGGCCAGGCCGGACTGTCGTCCGCCTACCACCTCCGTCGCCTCGGCCTCGCACCCGGAGCCGGATTCGTCGTCCTCGACAGTTCGTTCGGCCCCGGGGGCGCATGGCAACACCGCTGGCCGTCGCTGACCCTGAGCACCGTCAACGCCGTTCACGATCTCCCCGGATCCGCGTTCTCCGACGTCGTCGACACCGGCGCCGGATCCGTCCCCGCGTCCACCGCCGTCCCCGCGTACTACGCCGACTACGAATCCCGCTTCGGCCTGTCCGTGCGCCGACCCGTCCGCGTCACCGTCGTCTGCGATCGCGGCGACCACCTCCGGGTCGAGACCGACTCCGGCACCTACCGCGCCCGCGGGATCATCAACGCCACCGGGACGTGGGAACGCCCGTTCGTGCCCTGGTATCCCGGCGTCGCGCGCTTCCTCGGCCGTCAACTGCACACCCGGAACTACCGGACCGCCGACGAATTCGTCGGGCAACACGTCCTCGTCGTCGGCGGCGGCATCTCCGCCGTGCAGCTGCTCGACGAGATCTCCCGCATCACCGCCACCACCTGGGTCACCCGGCGCGAACCCACCTGGAGCGACGAAGAATTCAGCCCCGAGATCGGACGCGCCGCCGTCGCGGCCGTCGAGGACCGCGTTCGTCGCGGGCTTCCGCCGGGATCCGTCGTGTCCGTCACCGGACTCCCCGTCACCCCCGCGGTCCGCGCCGCCCGCGAACGTGGTGCACTCGACCGACTCCCGATGTTCGACGAGATCACCGAGACCGGCGTCCGGTGGGCCGACGGCACGGCACTCGACGTCGACGTCATCCTGTGGTGCACCGGATTCCGCAGCTCACTCGATCACCTCGCGCCGCTCGGGCTGCGCAACCCGGGCGGAGGCATCACCATGACCGGACGCCTCGCCACCCGGGTCGCCGCCGACCCCCGCATCCATCTCGTCGGCTACGGACCGTCCGCCTCCACGATCGGCGCGAACCGTGCCGGCCGCGCCGCCGCCCGTGAACTCCTCGATCATCTGACCTCCGGGGTCGCGTCGCCGTGACCGGGCGCGGCGCAGCCGTCCTGCTGGTCGCCGTCGCGACGACGGCCAGCCTGATCGTCAGCGCCCCCGCCACGAACGACGATCCCGCTCTCCCGCCACCGGCACCCGCCGCGGCCCCCGCCGCTCCCCCGCCGCCCCCACCGACGGCCGACGAGGTCGCCGCCCGCATCGAATCGGTGATCGTCCTGATCGACGCCGGTCACGGCTGGACAGGGGTCGCCGGCACCGGAGTGGTGCTCACCGCGGACGGTTCGGTGCTCACCAACCATCACGTGGTCAGCGGCGCCCTCGACATCCGCGCCGTCAGCCCCGCCACCGGACTGATCTACGACGTCGACGTGCTCGGTTACGACCGCGACCGCGACATCGCCGTCCTCGGCCTCGGCGCCGCCCACGACCTGCCCGTCGCCACGCTCGCCGACGCACCACCCGCGATCGGCGCCCCGGTCACCGCGTTCGGGAACGCCGACGGCGGTGGCGTCGTCGTCGCTGCCCCCGGAACCGTTGTGGCACACGGACGCGACGTCGTCGTCCGCGATTCCGGTGACGGTTCCCGACATCGGCTCACCGGGATGCTGCAGACCGACGCCGCGATCCGCCCCGGCGATTCCGGCGGGCCGCTGGTGGACGCGTACGGTGCGGTCGTCGGGATCAACACCGCCGGTGCCGTCGGCCCGGACGATGCGGAGGGGCCGGGCGCGGCGCAATCCGCCTCCGAGACCACCCCCGAGGCGTATGCGGTGCCGATCGCCGACGCGCTCGCCGTCGTCGACCAGGTGCGCAGCGGCGTGAGCACCGACAGCGTCCACGTCGGCCCCACCCCGCTGCTCGGCATCAACGTGACCACCGCGCGCGGCGGCGGAACGAGTCGCGGCGCCGAGATCCTGTGGGTGTCGTACGGAACCCCCGCGTACCGCGCCGGGCTCGAATCCGGCGACGTCGTCGTCGCGTTCGACGGATCGCCCGTCACCTCCACCGCCGACCTCGAGGATCACCTGTCGCGCCGCGCTCCCGGCGACCGCGTCCGCATCGACTGGCGGGACGAGTCCGGGTCACTGCACACCGCCGACCTCGTCCTCGACTCGGGCCCGGTGCGCTGACGTCGATCCGAGCGCCCACCGGAAAATGCGTTGATGGGAACGCACTCGCCGACGGAGAATCGGTCCACATCAGCCGACCGAAGGGGACGACCGCCGTGCACGAGACCACCACGCGATGGGCGCGCGGACCCGCGCGCCCCTTCCGGTGGCTGCAGTACCGTGTGCTGGTGCTGGCGTTGTCGCTGGGCATGCTCGCGGCAGGAATGTGGTTGGTCGCGCTCGTCTGGCAGGTCATCGAGATCGGCGGCGGCCCCGCACAGCTGTCCCTCGTCGCGACGGGCCCGGCCGTCGGCATGGTCCTCACCGGTCTCGCCGGCGGCGTCCTCGCCGATCGGGTGCCGCAACGTCGGATCCTGCTGGCCGCGTTCACCGTCCGGGCAGCGATCATCACCGTCGTCGCGGTTCTCGCGCTCACCGGCCGAGTGACGTTCTGGCATCTCGCGGTCGCCGGATTCGTCGTCGGACTCAGCGAGGGATTCCACTACCCCGCCTACTCGGCACTGCTTCCGTCGATCGTTCCACCGCAGGATCTACTGGCCGCCAACGGAATCGAAGGCGTTCTCCGACCGGTGTGCATGCAGGCCGCGGGCCCCGCGCTGGCCGGCGCGGCGGTGGCGTCGATCTCGCCCGGTGCGGCCCTGGTCGCCGTCGCCGTGTTCGAGGTCGCGGGAGCGCTGTGCCTGCTGCTGATGCAGCCGACGCCGGTGCGGCGCGACCTGACCGACACGGGCGGACATCCGCTCCGCGCGGCCACCACCGATCTCCTCGACGGCTTCCGGTACATGATCCGCACACCGTGGCTGCTCGGCACGCTCCTGTTCGGCTCGATCATCGTGCTGGTGTTGATGGGGCCGATCGAGGTTCTGATCCCGTTCGTCATCAAGGACATCCCCGGTGGCGGCCCCGGTGCCCACGCACTCGTGCTGGCCGCGTTCGGGGCGGGCGGCGCGGTGGGTGCTCTGGCGATGGCATCGACGCGACTCCCCCGGCGCTACCTGACGGTGATGATGCTGATGTGGGGTATCGGATCGGTCCCGCTCGTCGTCGTCGGATTCGCGGAGTCGATCGTGATGATCGCCGCGGCCGTGTTCGTCGTCGGCGTGCTGTTCGAGGCACCGACCGTGATCTGGGGCACCCTGCTGCAACGCCGGGTACCGCCGCACCTGCTGGGCCGGGTGTCGAGCCTCGACTTCTTCGTCTCGCTCGTGTTCATGCCGGTGTCGATGGCCCTCGCCGGACCTCTCGCCGCGACCGTCGGTCTCACCCCGGTGTTCGTCCTCGTCGGGTGCGTCCCGATCGTGGTGGCACTGGTCGTGATCGTCGCGGCGCGGATGACGCGCGACGAGATGGAACACCCCCTCGACGTTCCGCTCGAACGCATCGACGACGACGGAGCCGACACGGGAGAACCGGCGGAATCCTCCGCTCGGGGATAATCGAGGGGTGAGCGCAACACTTCGTATCAGCGGCCTGTCCGCGTCCCGGGCCGAACGCACCCTGTTCGACGGCCTCGATCTGACCGTCGCCCCCGGCGACGTCATCGGTCTGGTCGGTGCGAACGGCGCGGGCAAGTCGACGCTGCTCACCACCCTCGCCGGTGTCGGCGACGCAGACGTCACCGGCACCGTCACGCTCAGCCCGCCCGACGCCACGATCGGATATCTCGCGCAGGAACCCGACCGGATCGCCGGCGAGACCATCCTCGGATTCCTCGGTCGACGCACCGGCGTCGCCGACGCGGAGACCATCATGAATACCGCCGCCGGGCAGTTGGGCAGCTCCGACGTCGACGACTACACCCCCGCCCTCGAACGGTGGCTCGCGCTGGGCGGCGCCGACCTCGCCGACCGCGCCGAGAAGGTCGTCGCCGATCTCGGACTCGACGTGGGACTCGACGCACCGATGACCGACCTGTCCGGTGGGCAGGCCGCACGCGCCGGTCTCGCGGCGCTGCTGCTGTCGCGCTACGACGTGCTCCTGCTCGACGAACCCACCAACGACCTCGATCTCGCCGGACTCGAACGTCTCGAACGGTTCGTCGCCGACACCCGCACCGCGCTCGTCGTCGTCAGTCACGACCGGGAGTTCCTCGCCCGCACGGTCACCGGCATCGTCGAACTCGATCCGGTGCAGCAACAGATCTCCGTGTACGACGGCGGCTACGAGGCGTACCTCGTCGAACGCGCCGTCGCGCGGCGGCACGCCCGCGAACAGTACGAGGAATACGCCGACACCAAGGCACAACTCGAGGATCGAGCGCGGATGCAACGCAACTGGCTCGAACACGGAGTCCGCAACGCCCGCCGCAAGAGCAAGGACAACGACAAGGCCGGCCGCAAGGTCCGGGCCGAGGCCACCGAGAAGCAGGCCGCGAAGGCCCGGCAGACGCAGCGCCGCATCGAACGGCTCGAGGTGGTCGCCGAACCCCGCAAGGAATGGGAACTGCGCATGTCGATCGCGTCGGCGCCGCGCAGCGGCACCGTCGTCGCAACCCTCGACGACGCGACGGTGCGCCGCGGGTCGTTCACGTTCGGGCCGGTGACGACACAGGTGGAGTGGGGTGATCGCATCGTCGTCACCGGACCCAACGGCGCGGGCAAGACGACACTCCTGCGTCTGCTGCTCGGCACCCTCGCTCCCGACTCGGGGCGCGCCTCGCTCGGGTCGGGGGTGCTGGTCGGGGAGATCGACCAGGCCCGGGGCGCGTTCGACGGCGACGAACCGCTCGTCGAGGCGTTCGGCCGTAACGTCCCCGAGTGGCCCGACGCCGACGTCCGCACGCTTCTTGCGAAGTTCGCACTCAAGGGCCACCACGTGTTGCGGCCCGCGTCGTCGTTGTCGCCGGGGGAACGCACCCGGGCGGGGCTCGCGTTGCTGCAGGCCCGCGGCGTGAACCTGCTGGTGCTCGACGAACCCACCAACCATCTGGATCTTCCGGCGATCGAGCAACTGGAGGAGGCCGTGGACACCTTCGACGGCACGCTGCTGCTGGTCACGCACGACCGGCGGATGCTCGACACCACCAGGTGCACCCGCCGGTGGATGCTCGACGACGGACGACTGAGCGAGGAGTTGCTGTAGCCATGAGCGGAAGTGTGCGGGTGGACAGCTGGACGTGGTCGGTGCGGTTGTTCAAGACCCGGTCGGCGGCGGCTTCGGCATGCCGCGCCGGGCACGTGCGGGTCGACGGCGTCACCGCGAAACCGTCCACCCCCGTGACGATCGGCGCCGAGGTGCGGGTGCGCGCCCACGGTCTCGAGAAGATCGTCGAGGTCACGCAACTTGTCAACAAGCGGGTCGGTGCACCGATCGCCGCGACCGCGTACATCGACCACAGTCCACCCCCACCGCCGAAGGAGATCCTCGCGTCCATGCCCCGCCGCGACCGCGGTGCGGGTCGACCGACGAAGAAGGACCGTCGCGAACTCGACCGCATCCGCACCTTCAACGAGGACTGACCCCACCCCGCGACCTCAGCTGCGTCTGCGTCTGCGGCTGCGGCTGCGGCTGCGGCTGCGGCTGCGGCCCGCCGTCCCCGCCGTCCGAGCGAATGTATCGCTCGCTCGATTGAATCGATCCGGTGTACCACTCGCTCACCACGAGGTTGTCGTCAGTTGACAAAACGTTGGGTTTTTACAACACTTCATCGCATGAGTCCGGTGAGACGTGGGGCGACCCTCCCCATCCACAACCGCATCCGCGTGCTGCGGGTGGAACGCGGCATGAGCCGCGCGCAACTCGCCGAACTCATCGAAGTGAATCCCCAGACCGTCGGGGCGCTCGAACGCGGCGACCACTACCCCAGCCTCGATCTCGCATTCCGCATCTGCGACGTGTTCTCGCTTCCCGTCGAAGCCGTCTTTTCTCGCACCGAGTTCGGTCCGTTGTCGACGGAGCTCTACAAGCCCCGCAAGGAGGCCTGACATGCCCACCGGGACTTTGCTCGAACGCTACGAGGACCATCGCGCCCGCAGATTCCTGCGGAACGAGGAGCTCACCGCCGGATGGCTACCGGGCTGGCGCAATCGGAAACGACGCCGGATCCTCGCCTGCGCCGTCGTCGCGCTGCTCATCGGAACGTTCAGCGTCTCCGTGGCGTCGTACTTCACGATGACCGTCGCGATCGCCTGGATCCCCCTCACCCTCCTGTTCCTTCCGGTGTGGACAGGCCTGCAGATCGTGTCCGGTCGGCAATCGGATGCGCCGCGACTGGCACTCGACGAACGTGAGATCGCCGAACGCAACAGCGCCCGCTCCATCGGCCTGTCGGTGGCTCAATCGCTCCTTCTCCTACCGATATTCGCTCTCATCTTCGGCTCCGTCCTCGACTCGGTCGATCATCGGCAACTCGCCTACTCGGCGGGCGGATTCGCACTCGCCTCGATACTGTTCAGCGGGTGCCTGCCCGCCGTCCTACTCGCCTGGAACCAGCCCGACGACGACCCGGAGGACTGACATGACCCTGACCATCGACAACATCTCCAAGAGATACGGGAGCACCGTCGCACTCGACGGAGTGAGCTTCGAGGTCCGCCCCGGTGAACTCTTCGGTTTCGTCGGAAGCAACGGCGCCGGCAAGACCACCACGATGCGCATCACCCTCGGCGTTCTCGCCGCCGATTCGGGGGAGGTCCGTCTCGACGACCGCCTCGTCGACCTGGACGTGCGCCGAACCATCGGATACATGCCCGAGGAGAGAGGCCTGTACCCGAAGATGAAGGTCGGAGAGCAGCTTTCGTATCTCGCTCAACTGCATGGACTTTCGAGATCAGAAGCGTCGGATGCGGTACGCCGCTGGACGGAACGCCTCGGCATCGCCGAACGCATCGGCGACACCGTCGATTCACTCTCGCTCGGCAACCAGCAACGAGTCCAGCTCGCCGCCGCACTCGTCCACGACCCGAAGGTGCTCGTCCTCGACGAACCGTTCTCGGGCCTGGACCCCGTCGCAGTGGACGTCATGAGCGAGGTATTGATCGACAAGGCGAACAGCGGTGTGCCGGTGATCTTCTCGAGCCACCAACTCGACCTCGTCGAGCGCCTGTGCCACCGGGTCGGCATCATCGTGAAGGGCAGGATGAGAGCGGTCGGCACCGTCGACGAACTGCGGTCCGGCGGCGACGCCCGCCTCGTCGTTCACGCCCCGAACGCCCCGCACGGATGGGCGAACGGACTTCCCGGCGTCACGACCGTCGACCGGACCGACGGCCGCACCGTCCTGTCCGTCACCGCCGGTGTGGACGATCAGAAGATCCTCGAGACCGCGCTCGAAACCGGTCCCGTCCACGAATTCTCACTGCATCAGCCGTCCCTGACCGATCTGTTCCGAGAGGTGGTCGCCGCGTGAGCGCCCCGTTGACCGCGACCCGTGCGATCGGCCTCGTGGCCCGCCGGGAGTTCCTGACACAGGTCCGGAAGAAGAGCTTCCTCATCAGCAACAGCCTGATCCTGGTTGCGATCGTCGTCGGCATCGTGGCGATGGCGTTCCTCGGCGGCGGGGACGACGACCGCCCCCGGGTCGGCGTCGTCGGAACGTCGGGCCTCAGCGCGACACTCGGCACCATCGGCGAGGCGACCGGCATGCCGCTCGACCTCTCCGAGCTGCCCGACGCCGACGCCGGTCGCGCGCAGGTCACCGACGGCGAGATCGATGTCGCGCTGGTTCCCGGCGACGACGGAAGCGTCACCGCGCTCACCGAATCCGACATCGACAGTGATCTGTCGGCGCTCCTCGACGCCGCGGTCGCCCAGCAGGCGCAGGCGACGGCACTGACCGAGCGCGGCGTGGATCCGGCCGACATCGCCGCGGCGACGGCCCGGGCCACCGTGACGGTGGAGGCCATCGATCCTCCGGACCCCGAACAGGGACAACGCATCATCTTGTCGATCGTCGCCGTGGTCGTGCTGTACATGCAGATCCTGATGTTCGGCATGTACGTCGCGATGGGTGTCGTCGAGGAGAAATCGTCGCGGGTCGTCGAGTTGCTGCTGTCGACGTTGCGGCCGCTGCAGTTGCTGTGGGGCAAGATCCTCGGCATCGGCGCGGTCGGTCTTCTGCAGCTCACCGCGTACGGCGCGGTGAGTGTCGGTGCGGCGCTCGCCACCGATACCCTCACCATCACCGGAACAGCGCTCGGAGTGTTCGCGAGCACGCTCGGTTGGTTCGTCCTCGGCTTCGCGTTCTTCGCGGTCCTCTACGCCGCGGCCGGGTCGATGGTGTCACGACAGGAGGACGTCAACTCGACGTCCGGACCGTTGATGTTCGTCATCCTCGCGATGTTCTTCGCGGCGTTCGCGTCGATCGACGATCCGGAAGCCACGTGGAGTACCGTCCTGAGCTGGATTCCCCCGTTCTCCGCGGTTCTCATGCCGCTGCGCATCGCCGCCGGTGTCGCGACGCCACTCCAGATCGTGGGTACCGTCGTGCTGATGATCGTCACGACCGCACTGCTCGGCGTGGTGGCCGCGAAGATCTACCAGCGTTCGGTCCTGAGGATCGGCCGCACGGTGACGTGGAAGGAAGCGCTGGGACGCTGACCGTCCCGTCGAACGGGGCCGTGCGCAAGTTTCCATCGGAAATCGCGCTCGGCCACACCCCGACGGTGAAACCGTTCCTGCGGCCCCAACTGTTTCCCGCGTCTGCAACTGCCGTCGCGGGAAACAGTTCGGTCCGCGGGAGCTGCGCACGATCGTGTGCCACCGCCACCTCCCGTCTCGTACAGTCTGTCCCGGACGTATCGACGAGGGAGGCGGCGTGGCCGGCAACAGGATCTCGGCGCAGGAATTCATCGACCGGGTACTCGACCCGGGCAGTTTCACGTCGTGGGACACCGCGCCGGTTCGGGTGGATGCGGACGACGAATACCGCGACGCCCTCGCCCGAGCAGCCGAGCGGTCCGGGGTCGACGAGTCGGTGATCACGGGCGTGGGTACCGTGCACGGCCGTCGCGTCGCGCTGATCGCCTGCGAGTTCGCTTTTCTTGCAGGGTCGATCGGGGTCGCGGCGGCCGAACGCATCGTCACCGCGGTCGAACGCGCCACCGCGGAAGGGCTTCCGCTGCTCGCCTCCCCCACGTCGGGTGGTACCCGTATGCAGGAGGGAACCGTTGCGTTCGTGCAGATGGTGAAGATCGCTGCGGCGGTCGCGGCCCACAAGGCCGCTCACCTCGGCTACCTGGTGTACTTGCGCGATCCGACGACAGGCGGGGTGTTCGCGTCGTGGGGGTCTCTCGGTCACGTCACCGCAGCGCAGCCGGGTGCCCTCGTCGGGTTCCTCGGCCCCCGCGTCTACCGGGCGCTGTACCACGAGGACTTCCCCGAGGGCGTGCAGACCGCGGAGAACCTGTACCGACGCGGTGTGATCGACGGTGTCATCCCGCTGGACGGGCTGCGACAGGTGGTGCACCGACTGCTGCGGGTCCTGGTGGAGGAGAACCGTCCTGACACCGCCGCCGAACCCGCCGTCGCGAATGTCGACGCCGTCCCGGACGTTCCGGCGTGGCAGTCGGTGATGCTCAGCCGCCGCGCCGACCGCCCCGGCATCCGTCAACTCCTGCGACACGCCGCGTCCGCGCAGGTACCGCTCTCGGGCACCGGAGAGGGCGAATCGGATGCGACGGTGCTGCTCTCGCTGGCCCGGTTCCGCGGGGTGTCCTGCGTCCTGTTCGGTCAGGACCGCAGCGGCCAGACCGCGGCGGCGCCGATGGGTCCGGGTGCGCTGCGGGAAGCACGGCGCGCGATGCGCCTGGCGGAGGAGTTGCGTCTGCCTCTGGTGCTCGTCATCGACACGTCGGGTGCCGCCCTGTCGCGGGACGCCGAGGAACGTGGTCTGGCGCCCGAGATCGCGCGGTGCCTCGCGGATCTGGTCACCCTGCGGACACCCACGGTGTCGGTGCTGCTCGGGCAGGGCACCGGCGGCGGCGCCCTGGCCTTGCTGCCCGCCGACCGCGTGCTGTGTGCGCAGCACGGCTGGCTGGCCCCGCTGCCGCCGGAGGGGGCGAGCGCGATCGTGCACCGCGACACCGTCCACGCACCCCGGATGGCCACCGACCAGGGCATCCGGTCGCGAGATCTGTTGCGTGACGGTGTCGTCGACGGAGTCGTGCCCGAACACCCGGATGCCGCCGACGAGCCGGTCGCATTCCTCAAGCGCGTCGGCGCGGCCGTCGCCTGCGAACTCGGTTCCCTGGCAACAGAATCCGATGACGCCCGGCGCGCCCGCCGCCTCGAACGCTACCGGCGACTCGGCACACCCCGGTAACCGAGGACGTCAGTTGCTCGCGACCACGGCCGGCACCGCGACCGCCACCAGAATGGCGGCGTTCACCGAGTCGACCGCCCTGCGCACGGCCGCACCCGCCCAGTTCCCGTCCGCGATCTCCACGGCACGCTGGGCGACCCGCTTCCGGTCGGCTTCCGGAAGCGTCTTCGGCACCATCTTCGCCGCCGACAGCAGGGAGATCAGCGCGGCGGTGCGCGGCGTCGGCGTCAGACCGTCGACGAGCACGGAATGCAACTCGGCGCGAACCTGCCGCTCATGACTGTCGTCGGTCGCGGGCCACCGCCGGGTGGGGAACAACCCCAGGATCCTGCCACGTTCCTCACGCACCCATCCGTTGTCGACGACCCGTTCGAGCACACGCTCGCGGATCTTCCCGCTCAGCTTCTCGATGGCTGCGTCCGGTTTCATCGGCTTCCGGGATCCCAGCTGCGCCACCGCGTCGGCGAGCAACGGATCGGCCGGAACCGCGTCGCGGACCACGACGCGCCCCCTGCGTCGGCGCTCACCCTCGCCGTCGAGGACCACGACACCGTCGAGAGTCAACTCGAGGAGTACGGCACCGGCGAGCGCACGCGGCAGCGTCACACCGTCGACGACGGCCTTGCCGGAGTCGTCGTCGAGCGCCAGCAACAGCAGATCCTCGGCGAGCAGAGTCATGCGCTCACCCTACGAGCGTCGCCTCCGCTCGTCGACCGTTCGACACCGTCGGGCGCACGGTTCCCGTCGGCACCCACTCGCGTCCCGGAGCGTCGAATACAGTGGTCGCGATCACATCGTTGTCGAGGAAGGACACGAACCGATGAGCTCGTACGAGAACGCGTTCCGGCAGAGCGTGGAAGATCCGGAGACGTTCTGGCTCGCCGCCGCCCGGGACGTGGAGTGGGTGACGGCACCCACTCGCGCCCTCGACGACTCGCAGGCGCCGTCCTACCGCTGGTTTCCCGACGCCACCCTCAACACCAGCGTCAACGCCCTCGATCGGCACGTCGCCGCAGGCCACGGCGACCGCGCCGCCCTGATCTGGGATTCGGCGATGGTCCCGGCCAAGCGCACGTACACCTACGCGCAGCTCCTCGACGAGGTCGCCACCTTCGCGGGTGCGCTGCGCGATCAGGGTGTCGTCGCCGGCGACCGCGTGGTGATCTACATGCCGATGATCCCGGAGGCCGCCGTCGCGATGCTCGCGTGCGCCCGCATCGGTGCCGTGCATTCGGTCGTGTTCGGCGGGTTCGCCGCGAAGGAACTCGCCACCCGCATCGACGACGCACAGCCCGTGCTGCTGGTGACGGCGTCGGGTGGGTTGGAACCCGGCCGCACCATCGAATACCTGCCGATGGTCGAGCAGGCGCTGCAACTGTCGAAGACCCCGCCGCACACCGTCGTCGTGAAGAACCGCGAGGAGGTCCCCGGTTCCGCCGCCGACCACAAGGCCTCGTCCGCGGCGTGGTTCGACTGGGACGAACTGACCGCCGCCTCGTCGCCCGCCGACCCTGTGCCGGTCGCGGCCACCGATCCGCTGTACATCCTGTACACCTCCGGCACCACCGGGAAACCGAAGGGTGTGGTCCGCGACAACGGTGGTCATGCGGTGGCGCTGCTGTGGTCGATGCGCAACATCTACGACATCTCCCCCGGTGACGTGTGGTGGACCGCCTCCGATGTGGGGTGGGTCGTCGGGCACTCGTACATCGTGTACGGGCCCCTGCTGCGGGGTGCGACGACGGTGATGTACGAGGGCAAGCCCGTCGGCACCCCCGACGCGGGTGCGTTCTGGCGAATCATCTCGGAGTACGGCGTGAAGGCCCTGTTCACGGCACCCACCGCGATCCGTGCCGTACGCAAGGCCGACCCCGACGCGGCAGAACTCGCCGAGTACGACATCTCGACGATGCAGACGCTGTTCGCCGCCGGTGAGCGCCTCGACCCCGACACCTACGAGTGGGCCACGCGGGTCCTCGGTCGCCCCGTCGTCGACCACTGGTGGCAGACCGAGACGGGCTGGGCGATCGTCGCGAACCTGCGCGGTCTCGACCCCATGCCGATCAAGGCCGGTTCCCCGACCGTGCCGGTGCCCGGTTACCGGGTGGAGATCGTCGACGGCGAGGGCACACCGGTCGACGCGAACACCGAGGGCAACATCGTGGTGCGGCTGCCGCTGCCACCGGGCACCCTCACCGGACTGTGGCGCGACGACGAGCGCTACCGCCGCTCGTACCTCGATACCTTCCCCGGCCACTACCTCACCGGCGACTCCGGATTCATCGACGACGACGGCTACGTCTTCGTCCTGGGTCGCTCCGACGACGTCATCAACGTTGCCGGACACCGGCTTTCGACCGGGAGCATGGAAGCGGTCGTGGCGGCGCACCCGGCGGTCGCCGAATGCGCCGTCGTCGGAATCCGCGACGACCTCAAGGGCCAGCGCCCGTCGGGGTACGTCGTACTCAAGGCGGGTGTCGACATCGAGCACGAGAAGTTGCGTGCCGAACTCGTCACGATGGTCCGCGACCAGATCGGCGCGGTCGCGACATTCCGCGACGTGACCGTCGTCGAGGCACTCCCGAAGACCCGCTCCGGCAAGATCCTGCGTAAGACGATGCGGCAGATCGCCGATCACGAGGAGTACTCGGTGCCGTCGACCATCGAGGATCCCGCGGTGCTCGAAGCCCTGCGGCAGCAGCTACAGGGCTGACCACCGAGATTCGGCGAGTCGCCGATTCCGTTGCGCGCGAATGTATCGTTCGATCGACTGGATCGAGCGAGTGGCACATTCGCGCGGCTCCGGACGGGGCACGGGCCCACCCCGCTCCCGACCGCGGTGCGTGACGTGGCGCCTCTCACGTGATCTGATCGACGACATGCGCCGACTCGACGACCCTGCGACCGCCACCCACGTTCTCGACGACGCGGGCCTGCGCACCCTGTACTCCTACCCCGACGACCTGACCCGACCGTGGATCCGCATCAACTTCGTGTCGTCGCTCGACGGGGCCGTGTCCGTCGAGGGGCGATCCGGCGCGCTCGGTTCTCCTTCCGACAGAAGGGTGTTCGGCCTGCTCCGTGAGCTCGCCGACGTCGTGCTCGTCGGTGCGGGCACCGCGCGCGCCGAAGGCTACGGCGGCGCCCGCACGAGTGAGGTGACACGGCAGCGGCGTGTCGCGGCGGGGTTGTCGCCGGTGCCGCCGATCGCGGTCGTCACCTCGTCCGGCAACCTGGATCCCGGGCTGCGCCTGTTCACCGACACCACGGTGCCGACGGTGGTGTTCACCAGCCGCCGCGCGCCCGAGAGCGCCCTGACCGCGTTGCGTGATGCCGGCGCCGACGTGCGGGTGATCGCCGACCGCGACATCGACGGTGCAACGCTCACAGCGGCCGTCGCGGACGCCGGCTGGACACGGGTGTTGTGCGAGGGTGGCCCGTCGTTGTTCGGCCGGTTGATCGTGGACGGTGTCGTCGACGAGCTGTGTCTGACGTGGGCGCCGGTGCTGGCGGCCGGGGACGCCGGCCGCATCGCCACCGCACCCACCGCGGTCGTCACCGGGATGCGACCTGCGCACATCGTCGCCGACGACGACGGCACGGTCCTCACCCGCTGGATCCGCGTGGCGGCGGCATCGGATGACCGATGATCGTGCACGGACGGTGCGGCGTCCGCGTGCCGAACCGGCCCCGGTCGGCTCGGCACACGCCCGCTCGGTTCGGCACGCGACGGAAAGTCGGATGCGGGCACCCACCGCTCGTGTCTACCGTTCGGGTATGCGCGTCGTCTTCACCAAAGGTCCCGGAACGAGCTACGAAGTGGCGGTGCACCGCGAGCAGGGTCCCGTAGTTGTTGACCGTCAGGGCGGTGACCTGCTATTTCATCCTTCCAGGATCAGGCCGACGGCCTGATACGGGTCTGCTGCCAGGCGTCGGCAGGCGCGGGCGATGTTCGA
>NZ_JAIYEP010000022.1 GCF_020515525.1 Rhodococcus yananensis | reverse complement strand
ACAGGAAGAGAGTTCGAGAAGATGAAAATTGCGGTCATTCCCGGTGACGGCATCGGCGTCGAGGTCACGGCCGAGGCCCTGAAGGTGCTGGGCAAGCTCGTAACCGATCTGGACACCACCGAGTACGACCTCGGTGCGCGCCGCTACAACCGGACCGGTGAGCTGCTGCCCGCGGCCGATCTCGCCGCGATCCGCGAGCACGACGCGATCCTGCTCGGTGCGATCGGCGACCCGTCCGTCACCCCCGGTGTGCTCGAACGCGGTCTGCTGCTCAACATGCGGTTCGCGCTCGATCACCATGTCAATCTTCGGCCGTCGCGTCTGTACCCGGGATCGTCGTCACCGCTCGCCGCGAACCCCGATATCGACTTCGTCGTGGTGCGTGAGGGCACGGAGGGGCCGTACACGGGCAACGGCGGTGCGATCCGCGTGGGCACCGACCACGAGATCGCCACCGAGGTGTCGATCAACACGTGGTTCGGCGCCGAGCGCGTCGTCCGGTACGCATTCGAGCTCGCCCGGTCGCGGCGCAAGCATCTGACGTTGATCCACAAGACCAACGTGCTGTCGAACGCCGGGGCGATCTGGACGCGCGCCGTCGAAACCGTCGGCAAGGAGTACCCGGACGTGCAGACCGCGTACTGCCACATCGACGCCGCGACGATCTACATGGTCGACGATCCGGGCCGGTTCGACGTCATCGTCACCGACAACCTCTTCGGCGACATCATCACCGATCTGGCGGGTGCGGTCACCGGTGGAATCGGCCTGGCCGCGAGCGGCAACATCGACGCCTCGGGCACGAACCCGTCGATGTTCGAGCCGGTGCACGGCTCGGCACCGGACATCGCGGGCAAGGGCATCGCCGATCCGACGGCGGCGATCCTGTCCACGGCGCTGCTGTTGCGTCACCTCGGTCGTGAGGACGACGCCGTGCGCGTCGAGCGTGCGGTCGAAGCGGACCTCGCGTCGCGCGGCGACCTGCCGATCGTGACCTCCGAGATCGGCGACCGCATCACCGCCGCCCTGTAGGACACCCCGCGTCCGGTCCACCGTCGCGTCCGGCCCACCCACTTCCGAGCGAATGTATCGTCGGCTCGATTCAATCGAGCGAGTGTACCGTTCGCTCGGGGGTGGGGACCGCCGGATCGGTCGGGACCACCGGGACGGCAGCCGCGGGTGCGATCGCGGAGAGCGCGAACGCCGCCGGGAACCCCACCGCGGCGATCAATGCGCCGAACACCGGGCCCACCGCGGCGGCGAAGACGAACTGGCCGGTGTTCTGGACACCGAGCGCGCGTCCACCCCAGTAGGGTCCGGCGATCTCGGCGACCGCGGTGAACGCCAGCCCGTTGGGGCTCGAGGTCGCGACCGACGCGACGAGCAGTACGGCGACGGCGAGCGCCCCGTTCGGCATCATCGACACCCCCGACAGCGCGAGCATCGACACCGCGACGGCCATCGCCACCGTGCGCAACGGAGCGAGTCGGCTGCCCACCCGATCCGACCACGCTCCCGCCGCGACACGGCCGAGCGCTCCGAGGATCTGCGCTGCGGTGATGACCAGTCCCGCGGAGGTTTCCGACCAGCCCCGGTCGGTGATCAGCCACACCAGGGCGTAGGTCCACACGACGTACTGCGGAATGACGAGCAGGATCGACGCGGCATGGATCCGGGCGAGGACGGATCCCGTCCGGTACGGATTGTCGAGTGCCCCGGTGCGCGCCGCCTCGGACCGTTCGGGACGGGGCGGATCGACGATTCCGACGGCGCAGGCAACCGCGGCGACACCGCACACGACGGCGGGAAATGCCAGAGCCCAAGAGATCCCGTGACCGCTGGCCAGTTGCGGGACGGCCAGCGCCGACGCGGCGACGCCGAGCGGAACCGACATCTGCCGGATGCCCATCGCGAGCCCACGCCGGTGGGGAGGAAACCATCCCACGACGACGCGCCCGCTGGCGGCGTTGGCGCTGACGGCACCGGCACCGCCGACGACGAGAAGGACCGCGAGCACCGGCAGCGACGTGGTGAAGGCTGCGGCAGTGACCGCGGCGGACGTGATGCCGAGCCCGGCCGTGAGCGCGAGTCTCTCACCGTGACGGTCGGCGACCGCGCCCCACAGGACGAGCGTGAACATTCCGCCGAAGAGCGGTGCACCGGCGAGCGTTCCGGCCTGCGCGAGTGTGAATCCGGCATCCTCGTGAAGTGTCGGGATGAGGAACGCGACACCGTTGACGATGGTTGCCTGCGCCGCCTGCGCGAGGACGCCGATCGCAAGGATCAACCATCGCCGGGCACCGATCGTGCGTACGTCCGTCATTAAATCCCACTATCTGAGACTTCGTTCTCGAATCGTAAAATACTGTTCGCACTGTATACCCGTCTCGCCCGGACGTCGATCGGGGAGCGCGGTGCACACCGATAGACTTCCGAACATGCGCCTTGGTCGAATTGCCAGCCCGGACGGTGTCGCCTTCGTCAGTATCGAAGGGGAGGGGGACTCCGCCGTTGCGAAGGAGATCGCCGAACACCCGTTCGGCACACCCACCTTCACCGGCCGTAGCTGGCCCCTCGCCGACGTCCGACTGCTCGCGCCGATCCTTGCGAGCAAGGTGATCGCCGTCGGCCGCAACTACGCGGCGCACGCTGCGGAGTCCGGCAACGAAGTCCCCGACGAGCCCGTGATCTTCCTCAAGCCCAACACGTCCATCATCGGACCCGGTGTCCCGATCGTGATTCCACCCACGTCCACCCTCGTCCACCACGAGGCGGAACTCGCCGTCGTCATCGGACGTCCGTGCAAGGACGTTCCGGTGGCCAAGGCCCGCGACGTCGTGCTCGGATACACCGTCGCCAACGACGTCTCCGCGCGCGACCATCAGAAACAGGACGGCCAGTGGGCGCGCGCCAAGGGGCACGACACGTTCTGCCCGCTCGGCCCGTGGATCGAGACCGACCTCGACCCGTCCGACCTCGCGATCGGCGCCGAGGTCAACGGCGCGGTTCGGCAGAGCAGCCGAACGTCGGCGATGGTCCACGACATTCCGTCGCTCATCGCGTGGGTGTCGGCCGTGATGACGCTGCTGCCCGGCGACGTGATCCTCACCGGCACACCGGAGGGCGTCGGCCCGATCACCGCCGGCGACACCGTGTCCGTCACCGTCGAGGGGATCGGCACGCTGACCAACCCGGTCGTCGCGAAGGGATCCTGACCTGCCGGTCCGGCGATCTCCGGGTCGGGGATGGGGCTAGCCTGAAAGGGTCTCCAACCGTCCCTCGACCCGAGTGAGCCGATGACCTCCAGCGATGTTCGCGTCCGATTCTGTCCGTCCCCGACCGGAACCCCGCACGTGGGTCTCGTCCGTACCGCCCTGTTCAACTGGGCGTTCGCACGGCACCACGGCGGCACCTTCGTGTTCCGCATCGAAGACACCGACGCCGCCCGCGACAGTGAAGAGTCGTATCAGTCGATCCTCGACGCGCTGCGCTGGCTCGGCCTCGAGTGGGACGAGGGTCCCGAGGTCGGCGGCCCGTACGAGCCGTACCGGCAGTCGCAGCGTCGCGACCTGCATCTCGATGTCGTCGCGAAGCTGGTCGAGGCGGGGGAGGCCTACGAGTCGTTCTCGACGCCCGAGGAGGTCGAGGCCCGGCACAGGGCGGCCGGTCGCGACCCGAAGCTCGGATACGACAACTTCGACCGTGATCTGACGCCCGAGCAGCGTCAGGCGTATCTCGACGAGGGTCGCAAGCCGGTGGTGCGACTGCGGATGCCCGATTCCGATCTCACGTGGAACGATCTGGTGCGGGGCGAAACCACGTTCAAGGCCGGCACGGTGCCCGATTTCGCGCTCACGCGCGGCAACGGTATTCCGCTCTACACGCTCGTCAATCCGGTCGACGACGCCCTGATGAGGATCACGCACGTGCTCCGCGGCGAGGACCTGCTGTCGTCGACGCCGCGACAGCTCGCCCTGTATGCCGCGCTGCAGCGCATCGGCGTGACCGACTTCACGCCGGAGTTCGGTCATCTGCCGTTCGTGATGGGGCAGGGCAACAAGAAGCTGTCCAAGCGCGACCCCGAGTCGAACCTGTTCCTGCACCGTGACCGCGGGTTCATCCCCGAGGGGCTGCTCAATTACCTGGCGTTGCTCGGCTGGGGGCTCGCCGACGACCGCGACGTGTTCTCCCTCGACGAGATGGTCGCCGCGTTCGACATCTCCAAGGTCAACTCCAATCCTGCCCGCTTCGACCAGAAGAAGGCGGACGCGATCAACGCCGAGCACATCAGGCTCCTCGAGCCGGCGGATTTCGCAGCCCGGTTGAAGACGTTCCTCATCGACCACGGTCACCTCACCGGCGACGTCGACGACGCGTTGTTCGCGACCGCAGCCGACCTCGTGCAGACGCGCATCGTCGTGTTGTCGGATGCGTGGGGTCTGCTGAAATTCCTGTTCGTCGACGACGCGGATTTCCGGATCGACGAAGCATCCGCTGCCAAGAATCTCGGGGACGGTGCCGCGCCGGTGCTGGACGCGGCGATCGCGGCGGTCGAGGGGCTCGACGCGTGGACCACCGAGGCACTCGAAGGAGCCCTGAAGACAGCGCTGATCGACGAACTGGGACTCAAACCCCGCAAGGCGTTCGCACCGGTGCGGGTGGGTGTCACCGGCTCGCACGTGAGCCCGCCGCTGTACGAGTCGATGGAGTTGCTCGGTCGCGACCGGTCGCTGGCGCGCCTCCGGGCGGCCCGCGCGACCATCTCCTGATCGACGACCGGCGAGCACGCCCGAGCCGGGGTGCTCGCCGGTCGACCGGCCGCATATGGATGCGCCCTGACCAGGCGATTTGTAGTTCATCCCCGGTTTGGTGTTAATCTTTCTCTCGGTTCGGAACGGAGGCCACAGCGCGCGGAGCGCAGGCGTTCGAGACAGACCATTGGGGTATGGTGTAATTGGCAACACAGCTGATTCTGGTTCAGCCATTCTAGGTTCGAGTCCTGGTACCCCAGCTGAGGCACGGTGGTTTGCCCACCGTGTCCCGGCCAGCTAAGCTGGCTGAGCCTCCTTCGGGAGGCAACAGGAGAAGAATGTCTCAGGCCCCCGTCGTCTAGCGGCCTAGGACGCCGCCCTCTCACGGCGGTAGCGTGGGTTCGAATCCCATCGGGGGTACATCGGATCGTCTCCGGTCGCAAGACCGGGGGCGCTCTTTTCCTGAGGCTCGACGACCGGATGCGGTGCCGTCGAGTTGCAAGTTCCAGGCCCCCGTCGTCTAGCGGCCTAGGACGCCGCCCTCTCACGGCGGTAGCGTGGGTTCGAATCCCATCGGGGGTACATCGAAATGGGCGCGTCCGGAATCCGGACGCGCCCATTTTCCGTTCCCGTGAGCGAACGTGCCGGTCGTCTCGTCGGATCGATCGAACGTGCCCTTCGCTCACCTGCGTGGGGACGGAACGCGCGGGGCGGGTGGTGGAGACCGGTGCGCTCAGCTCTCGAAGCGGGGCAGGTACTGCGCCGTGCTGCCACCGATCGGCATCGCAGGCATTCCGAGTTTCCGATGGTCCCACGATCGGGTGCGTTTCGGGACGACGCGCACGGCGACCCGCTTGTGCATCATCTGCTCGACGGCCGACCGGGCATCCTCGGAGTAGGGGCCCGTATAGCGCTCCCACACGTCGCGGCAGACGTCGAACACGACCCCAGGGTCCTCGACGATCTCGGCGCGCCCTTCGACGGACACACCACGGAGTTGGTCGTAGGTGTCGCCCGCCTCGACCAGTGCGGTGATGCGGTCGTCGCGACGCAGATTGACCACCTTCTGCGATTTCGACTTCGTCTCGAACCAGATCTCGCCGTCGAGGACGGCGTACCACATGGCGACGAGATGCGGCGTGCCGCCCGGACCCATCGACGCGAGTGTCGCCACCCGACTCCGGTGGAGGAAGTCGTCGATCTCCGTGCCGGTCATCTCGATCTCGGTGCGGCGCTTGATTCCCATTTCTGCACTGTGACACATCTCGCACATGCCGACAAAACGCCCTCCCGCGGACGATCCGTGGGAGGGTGGGGTGTCAGAGTCGTTTGTGCAGAGCCTCGGCCGCGGCCAGGAGATCGGCCGCCCATCGGGAGCCGGGGCGGCGCCCCATCCGGTCGATGGGGCCCGACACCGAGATCGCGGCGACCACGGTGCCGGTGCGATCCCGGACCGGTGCGGAGACGGAGGCGACGCCGGATTCACGTTCGGCCGCAGACTGCGCCCAGCCGCGGCGCCGAACCTCGGCGAGCACCCGTTCACCGAAAGCGGCTTCGGGCAGCAGCGCTCGCTGGGTGGCGGTATCGGCCCATGCAAGAAGCACTTTCGCGCCGGAACCGGCGGTCATGGGGAGGCGGGCACCCACGAGCACGGTGTCGCGCAGGCCGGTGGGAGGTTCGAGCGCGGCGATGCACACCCGCTGGGTTCCCTCGCGTCGATACAGTTGCACACTCTCCCCGGTGATCTCGCGCAACCGCGGAAGGACGAGAGACGCGGCCTCGACGAGTGGATCCCCGGCGCCGGCGGACAGTTCTGCGAGCCCGGGGCCCGGGCGCCATTGGCCGTCGCCGTCCCGCATGAGGAGGCGATGGACCTCGAGGCCGACCGCGAGGCGATGTGCGGTGGCGCGAGGAAGTCCGGTGCGTTCACACAACTCGTTGAGGTTGCACGGTTGTTCCGCCACCGCGTGGAGTACGGACACCGCTTTGTCCAGAACCCCGATCCCGCTATGCTGTCTCACAGGTCGATACCTCCGTCTCGCATAATGGGAAGCATAGCGCATTGGGCGAATCGGGGACGACACCAGACGCGGACCGGACAGCCCCCGATCCGGGGCCGCGTTCGTCACGGACGACAGGTGGAGATGATGGCTGGAAAAACTCTGGCGGAGAAGGTGTGGGATCAGCACGTGGTCGTGCGCGGTGAAGGTGAGGGTGCAGGGCGTCGGCCCGACCTGATCTACATCGATCTGCATCTCGTACACGAGGTGACCAGCCCGCAGGCGTTCGACGGCCTGCGGCTGGCCGGGCGGCCCCTGCGTCGCCCCGATCTCACCATCGCGACCGAGGACCACAACGTGCCGACGGTCGACATCGACGAACCGATCGCGGATCCGGTGTCGCGCACGCAGGTCGAGACCCTCCGGCGCAACTGTGAGGAATTCGGTGTCCGACTGCACCCGATGGGCGATCTCGATCAGGGGATCGTCCACGTCGTCGGCCCGCAGCTGGGACTCACACAACCCGGCATGACCGTGGTGTGCGGCGACAGTCACACCTCGACGCACGGCGCGTTCGGCGCTCTCGCAATGGGAATCGGCACCAGTGAAGTCGAACACGTCATGGCGACGCAGACGCTGTCGTTGCGACCCTTCAAGACGATGGCGATCACCGTGGACGGTGAGCTGCAGCCCGGAGTGACGAGCAAGGATCTCATCCTCGCGATCATCGCGAAGATCGGTACCGGTGGCGGGCAGGGGTACGTCCTCGAATACCGCGGCGAAGCCATCCGCAAGCTGTCGATGGAAGCGCGGATGACCATCTGCAACATGTCGATCGAGGCGGGTGCCCGCGCGGGGATGATCGCCCCCGACGAGATCACCTACGAATTCGTCAAGGGCCGCCCGCACGCCCCACAGGGCGCCGACTGGGACGCCGCCGTCGTCGCGTGGGAGCAGCTGAAGACCGACGACGACGCGGTGTTCGACGCCGAGGTCCACATCGACGGCAGCGCGCTCACGCCTTTCGTGACGTGGGGGACGAATCCCGGTCAGGGTGCACCGCTCGGTGATCGTGTCCCCGTACCGGCGGAGATCGCGGACGAGACCGAGCGTCAGGCCGCGGAGAAGGCGTTGCGCTACATGGATCTCGAGCCCGGGATGCCGCTGCGCGAGGTCAAGGTGGATACCGTCTTCGTCGGCTCGTGCACCAACGGCCGCATCGAGGATCTTCGTGCCGTCGCCGATGTGTTGAAGGGGCGCAAGGTCGCCGACGGCGTGCGCATGCTCGTCGTTCCCGGTTCGATGCGTGTTCGTGCCCAGGCCGAGTCCGAAGGTCTCGGAGAGATATTCACCGCGGCCGGTGCCGAGTGGCGTCAGGCCGGGTGTTCGATGTGCCTGGGAATGAACCCGGATCAGCTTGCGCCGGGCGAACGGTCGGCGTCGACGTCGAATCGCAACTTCGAGGGTCGGCAGGGCAAGGGGGGACGGACCCACCTGGTGTCGCCCGCAGTGGCCGCGGCGACGGCCGTCCGAGGCACTCTGTCGGCGCCGGCCGACCTGGTTTAGCACACGGGACCCGAGGAGAGAGATTCCATGAAAGCCTTCACCACCCACAAGGGCATCGGCGTCCCGCTGCGCCGATCCAACGTCGACACCGACCAGATCATTCCCGCCGTCTACCTCAAGCGCGTCACGCGGAGTGGTTTCGAGGACGGACTTTTCGCGGCGTGGCGCACCGACCCCTCGTTCGTGCTCAACACCGCACCGTTCGACCGGGGTTCGGTACTCGTCGCCGGCCCGGACTTCGGAACCGGCTCGTCGCGGGAGCACGCCGTGTGGGCCCTGTCGGATTACGGGTTCCGGGTCGTGATCTCGTCGCGGTTCGCCGACATCTTCCGCGGCAACGCCGGTAAGGCAGGTCTGCTCGCCGCTCAGGTCTCGCAGGACGACGTCGAACTGCTGTGGAAGCTCATCGAGCAGCAGCCCGGGCTGGAACTCGAAGTCGATCTGAACAATCGGACGGTCACCGCCGGAACGACCGTGGTGCCGTTCGCCATTGACGACTACACGCGGTGGCGCCTGCTCGAGGGTCTCGACGACATCGGATTGACATTGCGCCAGGTAGAAGCGATTTCCGAGTACGAGAAGTCGCGTCCGGACTGGAAGCCGAAGACTCTGCCGGCACCCTGAGAATCCCTGTCGAATCGGACTGTTCGGGCCCGCACGGATGTGACATCCGATGCGGGCCCGACCTGTTAGTTGCATGAGAATTGGCGTGGCACATAGACTCTTGCCCGTTTGCGGGTTTACCGTGGACTCGAGACGGTCTGACGGTGGACCGTGATGTGCGGAGGATTTCAATGAACAAAGCAGAATTGATCGACGTTCTGACCGAGAAGCTCGGTTCGGATCGGCGTACGGCGACGGCTGCTGTCGAGCACATCGTCGACGCGATCGTGCGTGCCGTGCACGCGGGCAACAGTGTCACGATCACCGGATTCGGTGTCTTCGAACAGCGTCGGCGCGCTGCCCGAGTCGCGCGCAACCCGCGCACCGGCGAGACCGTCAAGGTCAAGCCGACGTCGGTTCCCGCGTTCCGCCCCGGCGCTCAGTTCAAGGCAGTGATCGCCGGCACGCAGAAGCTGCCCGCGACCGGCCCTGCCGTCAAGCGCGGTGCCGCAGCCGCCGCGAAGAAGACCGCCGCGAAGAAGTCCGCGGCCAAGAAGACGGCGGCGGCTAAGAAGACGGCGGCGGCGAAGAAGACCACCGCCGCAGCGAAGAAGACCACGGCGGCGAAGAAGACCACCGCCGCAGCGAAGAAGACCACGGCGGCGAAGAAGACCACCGCCGCAGCGAAGAAGACCACGGCGGCGAAGAAGACCACCGCCGCAGCGAAGAAGACCACGGCGGCGAAGAAGACCACCACCGCGGCCAAGAAGACCACGGCGGCCAAGAAGACCGCAGCCAAGACGACTGCGGCGAAGAAGACCGCAGCCAAGACCACCGCGGCGAAGAAGACCGCAGCGAAGAAGGCTCCGGCCCGGCGGACCGCGAAGAAGTAGGTCGCACTGCGCCATCACCCGGCCCGTTCCGCATGTGCGTCGAGCCGATGCGGAACGGGCGGGGTCGTCACCCGGATGTCCCCGACGCCTCGGGACGAGCGGGAACGGGACCGGCTGTCCCGGGCTCAGGGCCTCGAGGCGGGGAGTGGACTGTCGATGTGATCGGCGGCGACGAGCCGACCGTCGCGCAGTGACAGCACCCACATACTCGCTTTCCTGTTGCGCGCGGCAGGAAGCCGCACGCCGTCCCGGTCGGCCCACCAGCGGATCAGATCGGGAATCACCTTTCCCTGGCTGCTGACGGCCGGTGTGCCGTCGGCCTTCGCGATCTCGAGGATTCGGGCGCGTGTCCGGTCGGGGTCGGCGGCGAACGCCTCCTCCGACAGCGCCGGATCGACGTCGACGGTGATTCCGCGGCTCTGCGCGAAGGGTTCGACGGTGCGGATGCAGCGCACACGATCGGCGGAGACGACCGTGTCCGCGCCGAACGCTCCCAGCTGGGCGACGAGCGCGTCCGCCTGCTCCCGACCTTTCGGGTCGAGTGGGCGGTCGGCATCGTCACCGCGGTACTTCTTCCGGCTTCCGGCCTTGGCATGCCGGACGATCAGCACGGTGTCGGTGTCGGCGGGCTGCGCGAGGAATCGGCGGAGCACCGTGCAGTCCATCGGATACGACAACTGCGCGAACGCGTCCCGCGGCCGAAGCCAACGAAGTTCGTCGACCTCGTGGTTCGGCACGAACCGTCCGTCACCGCATCGGGCCGACCAGTAGTCGACCCGCTTGAGCTTGCGGTGACCCACCACCGGATAGGTGACCTTCCCGAGATAGCGGCCGAGTGTCGACGCGAATCCCGTTTCCTCCTCGATTTCGCGCACCGCCGCCGCGACGGCGGTCTCGCCCGGGTCGAGTTTGCCCTTGGGCATCGACCAGTCGTCGTACCGGGGTCGGTGCACGACGGCGATCTCGATGTCGTCGGTGCCGCCGACGGGGCGCCACAACACGGCACCGGCCGCGAAGATGTTGGCTCGCATGGAATTGTCGGTGGTGGTGTTCACGCTCTCACCCACAGGGCCTCCCGTGTCACAGCATTGTGCATTGCACTGCAAGGACCCGCGTCACGATGTGCGGCTGCGCATCAACTCGACCTGGTGGTCGCGGGCCACCGCCCCCGGTGCCGGTGAGGCCGTCCAGGTGCCGTCCGCCTCGAGGGTCCAGCAGCGGGTCGCCGGATCCAGCGCGGAATCGAAGATTCCGGCCAGTTGCACGCACAGTGTGGGGTCTTTCACCTGCACCATGACCTCGACACGACGGTCGAGGTTGCGGTGCATCATGTCGGCGCTGCCGATCCAGAACTCGTTCCCTCCGCGGAAGTGGAGGATGCGGGAGTGCTCCAGGAATCGGCCGAGTATCGAGCGCACCGTGATGGTCTCGCTCAGACCGGGGACACCGGGTCGGAGCGAACAGATGCCGCGGACGACGACCTCGACCGGGACACCGGCGCGGGACGCGCGGTAGAGCGCGTCGATCACCTGCTCGTCGACGAGCGCGTTGGCCTTGAGCCGGATCCCGGTGGGCTTACCGCTCTCGTGGTGCTCGATCTCGCGGTCGATGCGCTCGATGATGCCCTTGCGGACCCCGTGCGGAGCCACCAGCAGGTTGCGGTAGTGGGCCTTCCGGGAATACCCGGTGAGGGTGTTGAACAGATCCGTCAGGTCCGCGCCGATCTCCGGTGAGCACGTCAGCAGGCCGACGTCCTCGTACAGGCGGGCCGTCTTCGGATTGTAGTTTCCGGTCCCGATGTGGCAGTACCGCCGGATCGTCGAACCTTCACGTCGCACGACCAGCGCGGTCTTGCAATGGGTCTTGAGTCCGACGAGCCCGTAGACGACGTGGACGCCGGCCTGTTCGAGTTCGCGCGCCCACTTGATGTTCGCCTGCTCGTCGAAGCGGGCTTTGATCTCGACGAGCGCCACCACCTGTTTACCGGCCTCGGCGGCGGCGATCAGGGCGTTGACGATGGGCGAATCACCGGACGTGCGATAGAGGGTCTGCTTGATCGCCAGCACCTGATCGTCCGCCGCGGCCTGCTCGATGAACCGCTGCACGCTCGTCGAGAACGACTCGTACGGGTGATGGACGAGCACATCGCTCTCGCGGAGGGCGGAGAAGACGCTCTTCGGGGTCTCCCGTTCGCCGAACGCCGGATGGGTCGCCGGCACGAACGGGATGTCCTTGAGGTCGGGGCGTTCCACCGAGTGGATCTGCCACAGGCTCGACAGGTCGAGCAGCCCGGGCAGCTGCACGACGTCGGCGGGATCGACGTCGAGCTCACGCAACAGCAGTTCGAGCATGTGCTCGGTCATGTCGTCGGACACCTCGAGGCGCACCGGAGATCCGAACCGGCGTCGCGCCAGTTCACGTTCGAGGGCCTGCAGGAGGTCCTCGTCGCGGTCCTCCTCGACATCGAAGTCGGCGTTGCGGGTGACGCGGAACGCGTGATGCTCGACGACGACCATGCCGGGGAACAGCACGTCGAGGTGAGCGGCGATGAGCTCCTCGAGCGGAAGGAACGCCGGGATGCCCGACGTGGAGGCCCCGCGCTCGACACGCACGTACCGGTCGACGTTGTCGGGGACCTTGACCCGAGCGAAATGCTCGCCGGACGAATTGGAGTCCTTCACGGTCACAGCAAGATTGAGGCTCAATCCGCTGATGTACGGGAACGGGTGGGCGGGATCCACGGCGAGAGGCGTGAGGACAGGGAAGATCTGCTCCGCGAAATACCGTGTCAGATCGGTGTGCTCGTCCTCGGTGAGATCGGCCCAGCGGATGATCGAGATGCCCTCGTCGGCGAGCGCCGGGATCACCGAGTCGAGGAAGACCTGGGCGTGACGCCCGGCGAGTTCCTGCGTGCTCGAGGCGATCAACGCCAGCTGCGCCCGCGGCGACAGCCCGTCGGCGGACCGCACCGACAATCCGGTCTCCGCGCGCCGCTTGAGCCCCGCGACCCGCACCATGTAGAACTCGTCGAGATTCGACGCGAAGATCGCCAGGAACTTCGCGCGTTCGAGCAGGGGAATGGACGTGTCCTCGGCGAGGGCCAGCACGCGCGCGTTGAACTCGAGCCAGCTCAACTCCCGGTTCAGATACCGGTCGACGGGTAGACCGTCCGCTCGGGGCTCGAACGAACCCGACGCGGCGGGAGGAGCGGCCGGCGCCGCGGGGGTGCGGCCACGTCGCAGCACAGTGGGGGACGGTCCTGACTGATCGGATCCGACGCGCGCGTCGGTGGTGTCGCCGTGGGTCACCGCCCCATTGTTGCAGGGTCCATCACGGTCCGCGGCCTGTCGGTGCCGTGGCGATCACGACGCCGACACGAACCCGATCCGCGCGAGCATCGCCGACGTCGCGGCCCCCGCCCCGATCCGCGCGACCGCCACGAGATCGTCGACGGTGTCCACATCGTGACGCAGCCCCGGCCGGTCGCCGGTGAGCACGAGAGCGCCCGATGCGGCGTGCCGTGCCGCCGAACCCGGGCCGAAGGCCGGTCGCAGCGGTGTATCGGGTGTGCAGTGCAACAGGGCCGTCGTCCCGTCGCCGTCGTGGTCGGGCACCATGGCGCGGCCTGCGCGTCGCGCTTCGGCGAGCGCGGACGCCAACTCCGTCGAACGCAGCGCGGGAAGGTCCGCCTGGAGTGCGATCAGATCGGTCCCGGGATCCCGGGCGCGGACGGTGGCCGCGGCGGCGCCGAGCGCCGCGTTGAGCCGCGCGGCGGACCCGTGATCGTCCGGGCCGGGTGCGCCCGCCGGATCGGGGAGGAGCCGTGCCCCGTGCGCCGACGCCACCTCGGCGACGTCCGGATCGGACGTCACGACGGTCGGTATCGCGCCGTCGACGCCCCCGACCGCGGCGAGGGTGTCGACGAGCATCGCGACGACCAGGTCGCCGCGCAGATCGGGTTCGAGGGCGTGCGCGAGCCGCGTCTTCGCCAGGCGGAGTCCCTTGACGGGGACGAGCACGTGCACCGCGGTCATGGGCGCCGATTCTGCCAGCACCGGGCTCGCGAGGGCATCTCGACGGTGCCGGCAGGTCCGAGCGGGGCCGCTGCGCGATACTGGGGAAGTACGCGCACCCGAGGGATGCGCGGAGACGGGACAGGACGAACGGACCGAAACGATGTACGGAGAAGGGGGACGCCGGTGACGAGAGCGGCGATGCTGGGGGCCGGTTCGTGGGGAACGGCCTTCGCGAAGGTACTGGCAGAGGCGGGAACGGACGTCACGATCTGGGCGCGCCGCGAGGAGATGGCGCGGGCGATCACCGAGACCCACGAGAACCCCGACTATCTGCCGGGTGTGCAACTGCCCGAGACCCTGTCGGCGACGACCGATCACAGGGTCGCGCTCGACGGCGCGGATTTCGTGGTGCTCGCCGTCCCGTCGCAGACGCTGCGCACCAACCTGACGCGGTGGCGGGACGACATCGATCCGGGTGTGACGCTGCTCAGCCTGGCGAAGGGCATCGAGAGCGGGACCCTGCTGCGGATGAGTCAGGTGATCGCGCAGGTGGCCGAGGTGGACCAGAACCGCATCGCGGTGTTGTCGGGGCCCAATCTGGCGCGGGAGATCGCCGCCGGTCAGCCGGCGGCCACCGTGATCGCGTGCCCCGACTCCGCCCGGGCCATGGAGATCCAGAAGTCCTGTGCCACCGGCTACTTCCGCCCGTACACGAACACCGATGTGGTGGGGTGCGAGATCGGGGGAGCCTGCAAGAACGTCATCGCGCTGGCGTGCGGGATGGCGTCGGGCGTGGGGTTGGGGGAGAACACGGTCGCGTCCATCATCACGCGGGGTCTGGCCGAGATCATCCGGCTCGGAACCGCGCTCGGCGCCAAACCCGCCACTCTCGCGGGCCTGGCCGGTGTCGGTGACCTCGTCGCCACGTGCACGTCGCCGCTCTCGCGTAACCGGTCCTTCGGTGAGCGGCTCGGTCTCGGCGGCTCGTTGCAGAGCGCCCAGGAGGCCACACACGGTCAGGTCGCCGAGGGTGTCAAGTCGTGCACGTCGGTGCGTGCCCTGGCCGCCGCCTACGACGTGGAGATGCCGCTGACCGACGCGGTGCACCGCGTGTGTCACGAGGGCATGTCGGTGCCCGACGCGATCGGTTTGTTGCTGGGACGGCGGATCAAGCCGGAGTGACCGACCCCGTCGGCGGTGGCCGGGCTGCGGGTGCCTCGTCGGGAGGTCTCCGGCCCGGCCTCACGGCGATCGCGGACCCGTGTGAGTCGGGTCCGCGGGAAACCGGCTGGGCCCGCCACCACCGGTACCGGTACGGTTTGTGCCGTGAGTGAGTCCCGCACCCGGGTGGCCGTCGTCTTCGGCGGCCGCAGCAACGAGCATTCCGTGTCCTGCGTCTCGGCAGGCAGCATCCTGAGCAACCTCGACCCGGAGGAATACGAGGTCGTGGCGATCGGGATCACCCCCGACGGTTCGTGGGTCCTCGGCGACACCGACCCCCAGCGCCTCGCCCGGGCGGGACGCGAGTTGCCCACGGTCGACCCGAGCGGATCCGCGCTCGTGCTCACGGCGGATCCCACCCGCAGCGGCGACATCGTGGCCCTCGACGAGGGCGAGTTCGGCAGGGTCCTCGCCTCCGTCGACGTCGTCTTCCCGGTTCTCCACGGTGCCTACGGTGAGGACGGGACCATCCAGGGGCTCCTCGAGCTCGCCGGCATCCCGTACGTCGGACCGGGTGTGCTCGCCAGCGCCGCGGGCATGGACAAGGAGTTCACCAAGAAGCTCCTCGCCGCCGAAGGTCTGCCCGTCGGATTCCAGGTGGTACTCCGCCCCGGCGTCGCCACCGTCACCGACGAGCAGCGACGGCAACTCGGGCTGCCCGTGTTCGTCAAACCGGCCCGCGGTGGGTCGTCGATCGGTGTCAGCCGCGTCGCCGACTGGGCTTCCTTCGACGCCGCGGTGACCGAGGCCCGCCGGCACGATCCGAAGGTCATCGTCGAATCCGCCGTGATCGGCCGCGAGGTCGAGTGCGGTGTGCTCGAGTTCCCCGACGGCGACGTGCGCGCCAGCGTCGTCGCAGAGATCCGCATGCCGGAGTCCCCGGGCGACGACACGGCGTTCTACGACTTCGACACCAAATATCTCGACGACGTGTGCGAGTTCGACGTGCCGGCGAAGATCGACGACGACGTCGCCGACGAGATCCGGGAACTCGCCGTGCGGGCCTTCCGGGCGCTGGACTGTCAGGGCCTGTCCCGGGTCGACTTCTTCGTCACCGACGACGGACCGGTCATCAACGAGATCAACACGATGCCCGGATTCACCTCCATCTCGATGTACCCGCGGATGTGGGAGGCCAGCGGCATCGATTACCGAGAACTCGTCTCGGTTCTCGTGGCGACGGCGCTGCAGCGCGGTACCGGACTGCGCTGACCCCGCGCACCGGAACCGGCCCCGGACCGTGACACGGACCGCTGCCTGTCGGTGTACCCGCCACCCCGGCTAGGCTGGGGCAATGACCGCCGTGACCCCCGACTCCACCGAGACCGGCGCCGCCACCGGCGCCGGAGCCGCATCCGACACCCGCGCAGAGGTGCACGCCGCCGCGCGGCGCGCGCGCGTCGCATCCCGTCGGTTGGCGCTGCTGACCACCGCGCAGAAGGACGCCGCGTTGCACGCGGCCGCTGATGCGGTCCTCGCGGCGACCGACGCCGTCCTCGCGGCCAACGACGCGGACGTGGAGGCCGCGCGCGCCGCCGGCACCGACGAATCCCTGATCGACCGGCTCCGGTTGACCACGGACCGCATCGAGGGCATCGCATCCGGTCTGCGTCAGGTCGCAGGACTGCCCGACCCGATCGGAGAGGTCGTGCGCGGATCCACCCTGCCGAACGGCCTGGAACTGCGTCAGCTCAGGGTGCCGCTCGGCGTCGTCGGCATGGTGTACGAGGCCCGGCCCAACGTCACGGTCGACGCGTTCGGTCTCGCGTTGAAGTCCGGCAACGCAGCGCTGCTGCGCGGCTCGTCGTCGGCGGCGAACTCCAACGCGGCACTCGTCGAGGCGCTGCGCGGGGCGCTCGCCGAGCAGGGGCTGCCGACGGACGCCGTGCAGCTGCTGCCCAGCGCCGACCGGTCATCGGTGACCCATCTGATCCAGGCACGGGGCCTCGTCGACGTCGTCATCCCGCGCGGTGGCGCCGGGCTGATCTCGGCGGTGGTACGCGACGCGACCGTCCCCACCATCGAGACGGGTGTGGGCAACTGCCACGTGTACGTCCACGCGGCGGCGGACCTCGCGACCGCCGAGAAGATCGTCGTCAACGCGAAGACCCGACGACCCAGCGTGTGCAACACGGCCGAGACGATCCTCGTCGACAAGGCGATCGCCGACACTGCGGTGCCGCACCTGCTGCAGGTGCTCCAGACACACAGCGTCACCGTGCACGGTGACCTCCCCGGGCTCGTCCCGGCCACCGAGTCGGATTGGGCCGAGGAGTATCTGACGCTCGACGTCGCGCTGGCCGTCGTCGACGACCTGAATGCGGCGGTCGAACACATCGATCGCTACGGCACCGGACACACCGAGGCCATCGTCACGGCGGATCTCGCGGCGGCCCGCGAGTTCACCGCGCGTGTCGACGCGGCCGCGGTGATGGTGAACGCCTCGACCGCGTTCACGGACGGGGAACAGTTCGGATTCGGTGCCGAGATCGGCATCTCCACACAGAAGCTGCACGCCCGGGGGCCGATGGGGCTGCCGGAACTGACCTCCACCAAGTGGATCGTCTGGGGCGACGGACACACCCGTCCCGCCTGACCCGACCGGGTGGGGTAGCCCCACCCGACGACGAAAGGACCGAGCGTGGATCGTGCGTTGCCGACCACCCCGCCGATCTTCGCGGACGTCGACGACGTCGTGGCCCGTCTCGCCGAGACCGGCTACCTCGCCGACAAGGCCACCGCGACCGCCGTGTTCCTGGCGGACCGCCTCGGCAAGCCGCTGCTGATCGAGGGACCGGCCGGGGTCGGGAAGACGGAACTGGCGCGTGCGGTGGCGCAGACGGCCGGTGCCGAACTGGTCCGCCTGCAGTGTTACGAAGGCGTCGACGAAGCGCGGGCCCTGTACGAGTGGAACCACGCCAAGCAGATCCTGCGGATCCAGGCGGCGGGGGCGAGTGCCGCGGCGGGCGACTCGTGGGACACCACCCGCGAGGACGTCTTCTCCGAGGAATTCCTCCTGCCGCGTCCGCTGCTCACCGCGATCCGCCGCGACGACCCGACGGTGCTGCTCGTCGACGAGGTGGACAAGGCGGATGTCGAGATCGAGGGTCTTCTCCTCGAGGTGCTCAGCGATTTCGCGGTCACCGTGCCCGAACTCGGCACGATCCGCGCCACCCGCGCACCGTTCGCGGTCCTCACCTCCAACGCGACCCGCGAGCTCTCCGAGGCACTGAAACGACGGTGCCTGTTCCTGCACCTGGACTTCCCCGACGCCGACCTCGAACGCCGCATCCTCGCGAGCCGCGTGCCGGAGCTGCCGTCCGCGCTCGCCGACCAACTCGTGCGCACGGTGGGGGTGCTGCGGGACATGCAGCTCAAGAAGGTGCCGTCGGTCGCGGAGACGATCGACTGGGGTCGGACACTGCTCGCGCTCGGCATGGACACGCTCGACGACACCGCCGTGCGCACCACCTTGGGGGTGGTCCTCAAACACCGCTCCGACCAGGTGCGGGCCGCGTCCGAACTGCGGCTGAACTGACATGGGTGCCGTGCATCCCGCCGGGCACGCCGGTGCACCGCTCGCGCCGCACGGCATCCCCGGGCATCTCGTCGGATTCGTCGAGTCGTTGCGGCGCCGCGGGATCGCGGTGGGTCCGTCCGAGACGATCGACGCGGGGCGTGTCATGTCCGTGATCGATCTCCTCGACCGGGATGCCCTCCGGGAAGGACTGGCCTGCACCCTGTTGCGCAGGCCCACCCACCGACCGGCCTTCGATGCGTTGTTCGACCTGTGGTTCCCCGCGGCGATCGGCACGCGGGCCGACGCGGGGCCGGTCGTCGCACTGCCGCGCACTCCCGACGGCGAGGTCGATCTCGACGCTCTGCGTGACGTGCTCGCCGAACTGCTCGCCGACGACTCACCGGACGCCCTGGACACCGCGCAGGCGCTCACCGCGCAGATCGTCGACGAACTCGGCCGATACAACTCGTCGGGTGGTCCGTCCTTCTCGGCGTACCAGGCGCTCCGCGAGGTCGCGCCGGACACCCTGCTCACCCGCATCCTCGAAGGGCTGCTCGGCAACGCGGCACGCGACGACCACGACGGCGGCGCGTACGCCACCGAGGTCGCCCGCCGCACCGCGGCCCGCCGCATCGCCGACTTCCGCGCAATGGTCGAACGAGAGACCCGGCGTCGCTCCGCCGAGCAGCTGGGGCGTGAGCGCGTCGAACGATACGGTGTGCCCAAGCTCGCCGAGGAGGTCGACTTCCTGCGTGCGTCCGACGCGGAGCTGACGGCCCTGCGGCGCAGTGTGCAGCCACTCGCGCGCCTGCTCGCCAGTCGTCTCGCCGTGCGCCGACGCCGGGCCCGGGCGGGCTCGATCGACCTGCGACGCACCCTGCGCAGGTCCATGTCGACCGGCGGTGTGCCGATCGACCTCGTGAACCGCAAGCCGCGCCCGGCACGCCCCGAACTGGTGGTGCTGTGCGACGTGTCGGGCTCGGTGGCCGGTTTCTCCCACTTCACGCTGCTGCTCGTGCATGCGCTGCGCGAGCAGTTCTCGCGGGTGCGGGTGTTCGCGTTCATCGACACCACCGACGAGGTGACCCACCACTTCTCGGCCGGTGCCGAACTCGGTGCGGCGATGTCGACGATGCTGCGTGAGGCGGAGCTGATCACCTACGACGGGCATTCCGACTACGGCAATGCGTTCGCGAGCTTCGTCGAGCAGCACTCCCACAGCCTCACGTCCCGCAGCTCGCTGCTGATCCTCGGCGACGGACGCACCAACTTCCGCAACCCCGACGTCGGCTCCCTCGAACAGATGGTGGCGGTGGCGCGTCACGCGCACTGGCTCAACCCCGAGCCGCGGGGTCAGTGGGGATCCGGTGATTCGGCCGCTCTCGTGTACGGCGACGTCGTCACCATGCACGAATGCCGCTCCGCGGAACAGCTCGCGGCGGTGGTGGCGGGGCTGCTGCCGGTGTGAACCCGTAAGCTGGACAATCGTGCATCGACCAACCGACGGGAACCCGGAGCCCATCCGACGCCTGGGTGTCATGGGTGGGACGTTCGATCCCATCCACAACGGTCACCTCGTCGCGGCCAGCGAGGTCGCCGACCGTTTCGGCCTGGACGAGGTGATCTTCGTCCCGACCGGCCAGCCCTGGCAGAAGGCCGGACGGCAGGTGAGCGCCGCCGAGGACCGCTACCTCATGACGGTCGTCGCGACCGCCTCCAACCCCCGATTCCACGTCAGCCGGGTCGACATCGACCGACGCACCGTCACCTACACCGTCGACACGCTGCGTGACCTGCGCGCGCAACACCCGGACGCGCAGCTCTACTTCATCACCGGTGCCGACGCCCTCGCCTCCATCCTGTCCTGGCAGGACTGGCCCACCCTCTTCGAACTCGCACGGTTCGTCGGGGTGTCACGACCCGGCTATGACCTGAACGTCGAACACCTCGCCCCGCATCTCGAGGGGCTGCCCCCGGAATCGGTGAGCCTCGTCGAGATCCCGGCACTGGCGATCTCGTCGACCGACTGCCGGTCGCGGGTGCGTCACAACCGGCCGGTGTGGTACCTCGTGCCCGACGGTGTGGTGCAGTACATCAGCAAGCGTCATCTCTACGTCGACTTCCCGTCCGACGTCGGTTCCACCATCGAGAGGAAGAACATCCAGTGAGCGCAACGGCAGAATCGATCGAGATGGCCCGTATCGCGGCCCTCGCGGCCGACGAGAAGCTGGCAACCGACGTCGTGGTGCTCGACGTGTCGGAGCAACTCGTGATCACCGACTGCTTCGTCATCGCGTCGGCACCCAACGAACGTCAGGTCAACGCGATCGTCGACAACATCGAGGAGAAGCTCCGCGACGCGGGTCACAAACCGGCCAGGCGGGAAGGTACCCGTGAAGGACGGTGGACGCTCCTCGACTACGTCGACATCGTCGTACACATCCAGCACGAGGAGGAACGGCACTTCTACGCGCTCGAGCGGTTGTGGAAGGACTGCCCCACGGTGACCGTCGACGGTATCGGAGCCCCGAGGTCCGCTGCCGACACCGACGCATCCGGCGGGGATGCGGAGGGCCTGTGACGGCCTCCGTCCGCGTGCGGCACCTCATCCTGCTACGGCACGGACAGACCGGCTACAACGCGACCCGACGGATGCAGGGGCAACTCGACACCGACCTGTCGGATCTCGGGCGGCGGCAGGCGCTTGCCATCGCGCACACCATCGCCGACTTCGAGCCGATCTCGATCGTGTCGTCCGACCTCCGGCGGGCCTACGACACGGCGGTGGCGATCGGTGATCGCGCGTCGCTGCCCGTCGAGATCGACCCCCGCCTGCGGGAGACGCACCTCGGTGAGTGGCAGGGACTGACACACACCGAGGTCGACGCCCGCGCACCCGGGGCACGCGCCCGATGGCGCGGGGACGCCGAGTGGGCACCGCCGGGTGGGGAGAGCCGCATCGACGTGGCGCGGCGCAGCCGCCCGGTCGTCGAGGAACTGCTCGACAAGCAGGAGCGGTGGGCCGACCGGCCGGTGGTCCTCGTGGCCCACGGCGGTCTGATCGCCGCGTTGACCGCGTCACTGCTCGACCTGCCCGTGAACCGGTGGCCCGCCCTCGGCGGACTCGGCAACACCGGGTGGGTGCGGCTCAGCGGCTACGGTGACGATCCCACGTGGCGCCTCGACGTGTGGAACGCCTCGGCGACGGTGTCACCCGATGACGTCCTCTGAACCGCGCGCGGTGTCGGAGCCCCGCCCCACGCTGCTGGTCATCGGTGACTCCCTCAGCTACTACGGGCCGAAAGGTGGCCTGCCCGCTGACGATCCGAGAATCTGGCCGAATCTCGTCGCCGACTCCCTCGGTTGGGACGTCGAACTGATCGCGCGGATCGGATGGACCACCCGCGACGCATGGTGGGCGATGACGCAGGATCCGCGGGTGTGGGCGGCGATTCCCCGCGCGGGAGCCGTCGTCCTCGCCGTCGGCGGGATGGACACCCTGCCGTCACCCCTGCCCACGGCGCTGCGCGAAGGACTGCGCTACGTGCGACCGCCGGCGCTGCGCCGGGTCGCGCGCAACGCCTACGGGTGGCTGCAGCCGCGACTGGCACCGCTCGGACGGCCCGTCGCGTTGCCTCCGAGGGTGAGCGTCGAGTACCTCGAGACGATCCGGGACTCCGTGGCATACATGCGCCCCGATCTGCCGCTGATCGCGTCGTTGCCGTCGGTGCACCGCAGCGAGCAGTACCGGTCGGTGCACGCCGGGCGGATTCCCGCCGTCCGCGCCGTCTCGCGGTGGGCGACCGAGAAGTCCGTGCCCCTCGTCGATCTCGGAGAGGCCGTTCGGGAGGACATCGCCTCGGATGCGGCCAACCCCGACGGGATCCACTGGGGGTGGGAAGGGCATCGGCGGGTCGCCGAGGCGATGCTCGACACGGTTCGGATGGCCCGTCGGGATGCGCGTCCCGCAGTGGACGACATACGGTAGTCGACGTGTCAGTTGTGGTGGTGACCGATTCTTCGTGCTGTCTCGACCCGGATACGGCGACCTCGTTCGACATCCGGATCGTGCCGCTCCATGTGATCGTGGACGGCCGTGACCTGCGGGAGGGCATCGACGAATTACCGGAGGACCTCGCGGGAGTCACGACGTCCGGGCCGTCCCTCGCGGAACTCGAGGAGATCTACTCGACTGCGCTCGACGACAGCGGCGGCGACGGGGTCGTCGCGGTGCACCTGTCGAGGCTGCTGTCCGGAACGTGGGGGGCCGCGAAGAACGCGGCGGAAGCGTTCGGCGGTAGGGTGCGGCTCGTCGATTCGCGGAACACCGCGATGGGGCTCGGGTTCGCCGCGCTCGAGGCGGCCCGCGCAGCCCGCGGCGGGACCGACCTCGACGGGGTGTACGAGCGGGCCGTCGAGGTGGCGGAGTCCGCGCGGACACTGCTCGTGGTCGACCGACTCGACCATCTGCGTCGCGGAGGTCGGATCGGCACCGCCGCAGCACTTCTCGGAACCGCGTTGTCGATGAAACCGGTGTTGCATCTCGTGGACGGAAAGCTGGCGCTGCGCGAGAAGACACGCACCATGACCAAGGCGATGGCCAAACTCGTCGACGGTGTCGTCGCCGAGGCAGGCGACTCCGCGCTCATCGCGGTGCACCATCGGCGGGCCCCGGAACGGGCACGGGAACTCGCCGACCGCATCGCCGAACGTCTCCCGGACGCCGCCGCCCCCACCGTGTCGGAACTCGACGACGTGCTCGGCGCGCACGTCGGACCGGGCGCCGTCGGGGTGGTCGTGTCGCGACGCTGACCGTCCGTGTCCGGCGAACCCGCGGCCCGCGGGAGTGCTGGAGACCCGCGCCGAACGGCGAGTTGTCCACAACCCCCCGATTCATCCACAGGTAGGCGGTCCGGCGGGACGAACACGGTTCTGCGCCGATCGGCGAGGCTACCGTCACCGCATGCGCAGCGACCACGAGGACCTCGCGAGGACGCGGCTCGACGCGATCGCCCACGGGGGTCGAGAGATCCGGCGCGACGAACCGGACGTGTGGGCCACGGACCCGACGGAGGACGACGACGAACACGGCGGTGGCGCGCGCCGGATCGGCGTTTCCGAGCGGCTCGCCGCGGCCCGATGGGATGTCGGACGGCGCGGGATGGCCGCGGTGGCCGCGGTGGCCTGCACCGCGGCGCTCGTCGCTGCCGTCGTCGCGTGGCGCGAGCGTGCCGTGCCCGATCCGGTGCCGCCGTTGCCGTCGATCGCGACGGTCGATGTCGCGCAGCAGGATGTGCCGTCGCGGGACGCGCTGCCCGGTGGCGCCGCATCGGACGCGGCAGCCGTTCCCGGTGCGGCGCCGTCCGTCGTCGCCGAACTCGTCGTCAGCGTCGTAGGGCTCGTCGCACGACCGGGATTGGTGCACCTGCCACCGGGATCGAGGGTTGCCGATGCCCTCGACGCCGCCGGGGGCACCCTCGATGGTGCAGACCTGCTCGGCCTCAACCTCGCCCGACGGGTCGCGGACGGCGACCAGATCGTGGTCGGAGTCGTCGCACCGGAACCCGAGCCGCCGGAGAGCGGGGTGTCGGGAGACTCCGGAACCGATCCGGGTGCCGGGGGCTCCGAGCCGGATCCGCGGTCGCCGCTGAACCTGAACACGTGCGACGAAGCCGATCTCGATGCACTGCCCGGCGTCGGCCCCGTCACGGCCTCGGCCATCGTCGAATGGCGGCGGGTCAACGGGCCCTTCACGCACGTCGACCAACTCGCCGAGGTGGACGGCATCGGTCCGGCCCGCCTCGCGCGGCTCCGCGAACTGGTGACGGTGTGAGTGCCGGTCCCGCACCACAACTCGATGCCCGGCTCCTACCCGCAGCGTTCGCGGCGTGGGCGGTGACGCTGGCGGGATTGTGGACGGGCCCGGCGGTCACCCTGACGCTTGGCGTGTCCGTCACCGGAATCGCCCTCCTCGCACTGGGATTCCGGATCCCCGTCGACCGGCACGTGCGAGTCGGACTCGTCGTGCTCGTCGTCGCCGCCGGATTCTCCGGTGCGATCACGATCCGGATGTGGTCCGCGCAGACCCACCCGCTCGCGGAATGGGAGGCGGGAACGCGGGTCACCGTCGTCGCGGCACCCACCGACGACCCACGGCCGGTCCGCAGCGGTTTCGACGGAGCACCGCGAGTGCGGCTACCCGTCGCGCTCCACCATGTGAGTCGAGGCCCGGAATCGATGTCGGTCGGTGGTCGCGCCGTCGTCTTCGCGCCCGCCGAAGGTTGGTCGGAACTTCTTCCCGGCCAACAGATCACGATGCGCGCGCGAGTGCATCCCGCATCCGGATCCGGAACCGACGTCGCGATCCTGCGCGTCGAGGGTGCACCCCGCGCGATCGCGGATCCTCCACCGTGGCAACGCTGGGCCGGAACGATCCGCGACCGCTTCGCCGCCGCGTGCGCGTCCGCGTTGACACCCGCCGCCGCCGGACTGCTGCCCGGGCTCGTCGTCGGTGACACCCGCGGTCTCGCCGACGACGTCCGCGAGGATTTCCGGGTGGCGGGACTGGCCCACCTGACGGCCGTATCCGGTGCCAACGTGAGCATCGTCCTGGGCGCGGTTCTTCTCCTGGTGCGCGGTGCGGGGGTCGGCCCGAGAACCGGCGCCGTGCTCGCCGCGATCGCGCTCGTCGCCTTCGTGATCGTGGTGCGACCGACCCCGAGCGTGGTCCGCGCCGCCGCGATGGGTTCGGTGGCCCTGCTCGCGCTCGTCGCGGGGAGGGAACGCGCGGCGCTGCCGGCGCTCGCCGCCTCGGTCGGTGTGCTGCTGCTGATCTGGCCGGATCTCGCGGCCGACGTGGGGTTCGCGCTGTCGGTCGTCGCGACGGGTGCGCTGGTGGTCGTCGCCCCGGTGTGGGTGCAACGACTACGGGCCCGACGGTGGCCGCGCGCGGTCGCCGAAACGTGCGCGATGTCCCTCGCGGCGTACGTCGTCACCGCGCCCGTCATTGCGGCCGCGACCGGCACCGTCAGCCTCGTCGCGGTCGCGGCGAACATCCTCGTCGCCCCGGTCGTCGCGCCACTGGCCGTACTCGGCTCGTTCGTGAGCGTGCTCGCCGCGGTGTGGCCCGCCGCGGCGGAGATCGCGGCGCGTGGTGCGGCACCGATGCTGTGGTGGATGCTCACCGTCGCCGACCGTGCAGCCGATCTGCCGTCCGCGGAAGTATCCGTGCCGCAGGGAGTTCCGGGGGCGTCGCTGGTGCATGCCGTGACGGTCGCAGGGTGGTGGGTGACCCGGTCCGCCGGTGCGCGACGGTTCGGCGCGATCGTCGCCGCGGTGGGGTTGGTCGTGTGGCTGACGGTACGCGCGGTGCTGCCGAGTTGGCCCGGTCCGGAATGGGTGCTGGTGGCCTGCGACGTCGGTCAGGGGGACGCATTGGTGTTCTCCGCCGGGGCGGGCCGAGCGGTGGTCGTCGACACCGGAACCGAGGAGCGGTCCGTCGATCGGTGCCTGCGGCGGTTGGGGATCGGGGAGGTGCCCCACGTGGTACTGACCCACCTCCACGCCGACCATGCGGGAGGTCTCGCCGACGTCCTTCGCGGACGGAACGTCGGTGAGATCGTCGTGGGTGCCGCCGCGTCGGCGGGCGGGACGGCGCCGCTCGATCCCGCCGCCGGGTCGGGTGTCCCGGTCCGGGAGGCACGTGCGGGGGACGTGATCGCCGCCGGGCGGTCGACGCTGCGGGTGATCGGTCCACCGGAATCGACGTGGGTGACGACCGAGAACGACGGGTCGCTGATCGTGCTCGCGGACACCGTGGTGGGTACGGTTCTGGTGGCGGGCGACGCCGAGGCCCCCGGGCTCGACGCGCTACTGCGCAGCGGTGTCGATGTGCGCGCCGACGTGCTCGTCGTCCCGCATCACGGATCCCGGACGACCCCGGAGCGATTCGTCACGGCCGTCGGACCGAGGGTCGCGGTGATCAGCGTCGGCGCCGACAACCCGTACGGGCATCCGCACCCCGACGTCGTGGCCGCGCTGGACGGTTTGGGGGTGCGTGTGCTCAGGACGGACGTCGACGGGGATGTCGCGGTGGTCCGCTCGGGCGGCGGCGCGTTGGCCGTCGTCACCGACCGCTGACCGCCGTGTCGGCGCGGCGTGGCACGATCGAGCGATGAGCGACACCGGTCTGCACCTCGTGCTGGGAGACGAAGACCTTCTGATCGACCGGGCGGTCGCGCGGATCGTCACCGACATCCGTTCCCGCAGCGGCGCCGGCAACGATCTGCCGGTGTCGCGGCTGCGGGCCGGGGACGCGAGCGTCGCGGAACTCGCGGAACTGCTGAGCCCGTCACTGTTCGCGGAGGACCGCGTGGTGATCCTCGAATCGGCGGCGGAGGCCGGCAAGGACGCCGTGTCGGTGATCCTCGACGCGGCGTCCGCGCCGCCGGACGGGGTCACGCTCGTCGTCCTGCACAGCGGTGGGGGTCGGGCCAAGGCGATGGTCGGTGCGTTGCGTAAGGTCGGCGCCGCCGAACACGATTGTCAGGGTCCGTCGTCGAAGTCCGCGCGGGATCGCGTCGAGTGGATCCGGCGTTTCGTGCACGGCGAGTTCGCCGCGGCGGACGTCCGGGTGTCCGGACCCGTCGAACAACAACTCATCGAGGCCGTCGGGTCGGATCTGCGGGAACTCGCCGCGGCGTGCAGCCAACTCGTCGCCGACACCGGAGGCAGGATCGACGCGGCCGCGGTGCGGCGGTACTACTCGGGCAAGGCCGAGGTGAACGGCTTCGACATCGCGGACGCCGCGGTGGCCGGTGACGTGCCGGGCGCCCTCGAGGCCCTGCAGTGGGCGACCCATCGCGGTGTCGCGCACGTCGTGCTGGCCGATGCACTCGCCGATGCGGTGCACACGATCGCGAAGGTCGGTTCCGCGGGTGGGGGAGACCCGAACGCTCTCGCTTCGGGGCTCGGGATGCCGCCGTGGAAGGTCCGTAAGGCGCAGGGGCAGGCGCGACGATGGACCCCGTCGTCGATCGCCGACGCGCTGCAGATCGTCGCGACACTCAACTTCGAGGTCAAAGGTGGCGCAGCCGACGCGGGTTACGCCCTCGAACGCGCGGTGCGGACCGTCGCCGAACTCGCCCGCTGACCCGCCGGCCTCCGGCCGGCCCGAGCGAGTGTATCGTTCGCTCGATTGATTCGAGCGAACGATACACTCGCTTGCTCGGATGGACGACCGGAACAGACGAAGGCCGCCCCGATACGGGGCGGCCTTCGTCCAGCAGAGCTTGCGTCGTCTACCGCGGGTGAACGTGCTCGCATTCACCGATTCGGGGACGTCCGGGTGAACGCGCGGGCACGCTCAGAGCTGGTTGGCGACCTTCGCGAGAGCCGACTTCTTGTTGGCGGCCTGGTTGGGGTGGATGATCCCCTTGCTGGCGGCCTTGTCGAGCTGACGGCTGGTGGAGACGAGGAGCTCGGTGGCCTTGCCCTTGTCGCCGGCGGCCGCGGCCTCGCGGAACGAACGGATCGCTGTGCGCAGCGAGGACTTCACCGACTGGTTCCGGAGCCGGTTGCGCTCGTTGGTGCGAATCCGCTTCACCTGGGACTTGATGTTGGCCACGCGTAAAATCCTGTCGTCTTGCTGGTAGCTGGTATGAAAGCTCTGGGTGCACTACGGCACGACGACCGACGATACCAGCGACGGCCACCGAACCCCAAACCGGTGCTGCGGATCGGTCCCCGCGATGGCTCCGGCCGCACCTCGTGAACCCGGCGAAGCGCCGGGATCGTGCGCTTCGGTCGGGACGCCGGGGTCAGGCCCAGCCGTAGTCGTCCCGCAGTCGTCGGGCGACGTCGTCGAAACGTGACCGGTCGAGGACGGCGCCCTCACGGCGGATGCCGTCCTCCGGAACGTCGAGGACGCGGTCGAGGCGGATCCACGACGGTCGCCCCTGCGAATCCCACGCACCGGTGCCGATGCCCACCCAGTCGCGTTGGCCGTCGCGGTCGCCGTTCGACGACAGCATCAGCCCGAGCAGGGTGGACCGATCGCGGCCGACGACGAGTACGGGACGGTCCTTGCCCTGGGTGGCATCCTCCTCGTACTCCACCCACGTCCACACGATCTCGCCGGGATCGGCCTGCCCGTCGAGATCGGGCGCGTACTCGACCCGTCGGGCTCGCTGCGCGGTGGGCATCGTCCGCGACGCGACGGGGCGTCCCGGCATCGGGCCGGGTTTCGGTGATGCGGGCGCGGACGGTGTCGACGGAGCATCCTTCCCCGATGCGCTCGACACCGCGCCGATCGCCCGATCGATCACACCGGACCGCTGGAGTTGCCGGTACAGCTGCGGTCCGCGCGCGACCGCGAGACGTCCGAGTTCCTTGCCCAACTTCATCCACTTACCCGCCACGGGCGACGAGCTTAGCGGCGTGTGTCGTGGCCGATCGTCCGGGCACCGCGCGTCTTGGATATTCTGCAGGGGTGACCGCGGCCTGCAGGGCCGCCGCCGGCCCGAGTCAGGAGCACGACATCACCACCTTCGCCGACACCACGTTCACGGACCCGTCGAAGATCCGGAACTTCTGCATCATCGCGCACATCGACCACGGCAAGTCGACGTTGGCCGATCGCATGCTGCAGCTCACCGGTGTCGTCGAGGAACGGCAGATGCGCGCGCAGTACCTCGACCGCATGGACATCGAGCGGGAACGCGGCATCACCATCAAGGCGCAGAACGTGAGATTGCCGTGGAAGCTCGACGGCGAGGACTACGTGATGCACCTGATCGACACGCCCGGGCACGTCGACTTCACCTACGAGGTGTCCCGCGCGCTCGAGGCGTGTGAGGGTGCCGTCCTGCTCGTCGACGCCGCCCAGGGAATCGAGGCGCAGACCCTCGCGAACCTGTATCTGGCTCTCGACAAGGACCTCACGATCATCCCGGTCCTGAACAAGATCGACCTGCCGGCCGCCGACCCCGACCGCTATGCGTCCGAGATCGCGCACATCATCGGTTGCGAACCGGAAGACGTGCTACGGGTGTCCGGCAAGACGGGCGAGGGCGTCGCGGAGCTGATCGACGAGGTGATCCGGCAGATCCCGGCCCCCGTCGGCGATCCGGACGCCCCGGCGCGCGCAATGATCTTCGACTCGGTCTACGACACCTACCGCGGAGTCGTCACCTATGTTCGCGTGGTCGACGGGAAGATCGTCCCCCGCGAGAAGATCAAGATGATGTCGACGGGTGCCACCCACGAACTGCTCGAGGTCGGGATCGTCTCACCCGAACCCAAGGCCACCAGGGGACTGGGTGTCGGTGAGGTCGGCTACCTGATCACCGGGGTGAAGGACGTCCGCCAGTCGAAGGTCGGCGACACGGTGACCACCGCCCGCGACGGTGCCACCGACCCGTTGACGGGATACCGCGAACCCCGCCCGATGGTGTACTCGGGGTTGTACCCGGTCGACGGGTCCGATTACCCCGATCTGCGCGAAGCCCTCGACAAGCTGCAGCTCAACGACGCAGCGCTGACCTACGAGCCGGAGACGTCGGTGGCGCTCGGATTCGGTTTCCGATGCGGCTTCCTCGGTCTGCTGCACATGGAGATCACCCGCGAGCGTCTCGAACGGGAATTCGGTCTGGGCCTGATCTCGACGTCCCCGAACGTGGTGTACCGGGTGATCACCGAGGGCGGGCACGAACAGATCGTCACCAACCCCTCCGATTGGCCGGAGGGCAAGATGCGTGAGATCTACGAGCCGATCGTCAAGTGCACGGTCATCGCGCCCAGCGAGTTCATCGGCTCGATCATGGAACTGTGCCAGTCGCGCCGTGGAGAGCTCGGCGGCATGGACTACCTCTCGGAGACCCGCGTCGAACTGCGCTACACACTGCCGCTCGCCGAGATCATCTTCGACTTCTTCGACTCGCTCAAGTCCCGTACGCGCGGTTACGCGAGCCTCGACTACGAGGAGGCCGGTGAGCAACTCGCGGACCTGGTCAAGGTCGACATCCTGCTGCAGGGTGAGGCCGTGGACGCGTTCAGTGCGATCGTGCACAAGGATGCCGCGGCCGCATACGGCAACAAGATGACCACCAAGCTCAAGGAACTGATCCCGCGCCAGCAGTTCGAGGTGCCGGTGCAGGCAGCGATCGGGTCGAAGATCATTGCGCGAGAGAACATCCGAGCGATCCGCAAGGATGTGCTCGCCAAGTGCTACGGCGGCGACATCAGCCGCAAGCGCAAACTGCTCGAGAAGCAGAAGGAAGGCAAGAAGCGCATGAAGACGATCGGACGTGTCGACGTGCCGCAGGAGGCCTTCGTCGCCGCCCTGTCGTCGGAGGCGTCGGCCGACAAACCCAAGAAGTAGCCGGACCGAAGAAACGACGACCATCGGAAGGATCTCCCGTGCTCGACACCTGGCTCACCCGAGAACTCGGAATCACGTTGCCGCTGGTGGGAGCTCCGATGGGAGGCCGTGCCGGGGGAGCGCTCGCCGGGGAGGTCACCCGCGCCGGCGGTCTCGGACTGATCGGTGCCGCGCGGTACAACACGGCGGAGTGGCTCGACACCGAGGCGCGTACCGCGCGGGAGGTCGGCGGTGGTCTCCTCGGGTTCGGGCTGATGACGTGGTCGCTGCACGACGACGATGCGTTGCTCGACGCGGTCCTCGCCCTGGAACCGCGGGTCGTGACGCTGTCGTTCGGTGATCCTGCTCCGTTCGTGGAGCGCGCGCACGCCGCCGGTGCGCTCGTGCTGTCGCAGATCAACACGGTCGACGACCTGCGGGTCGTCGAGGCGGCGGGAGTGGATGCCGTCGTGGCGCAGGGGCACGAGGCCGGTGGGCACACGGGCCGGATCGGCACGTTGCCGTTGCTGCAGGAGATCCTCGAGTCGACGTCGCTGCCGGTGTTGGCGGCCGGTGGGATCGCCTCCGGACGGGGCCTGGCGGCAGTGCTCGCCGCGGGCGGTGAAGGCGCGTTCGTCGGAACCGCTCTGCTGGCGAGCCCCGAGACCGTCGGTCCCGCGTACGCGCGGGGGCGACTCGTCGACGCGGGCAGCACCGACACCGTGTACACGGACGTCTTCGACAAGGCACGGCACCAACCGTGGCCGCAGCGGTGGGGCGGTCGCGCGCTCACCAACGCGTTCACCGAGCGGTGGCACGGTGCCGGGGCCGACGAGCAGACCCTCGCCGACGCGTACACCGCGGACGATCCGGACACCGGCGTCGTGTACGCGGGTGAGGCCGCGGGACTGGTGACCGCGGAACGACCGGCCGGTGACGTGATCCGGGACATCGGCGCTCAGGCCGACGAACTGCTCGCGCGGTTCCGCTGAATCGTGACGCCCCCGCCCGACCCACCGTCGTTGTAAGGTCTGCCTCACTCGATGAGGGAGGCAGTTCATGCGCGTTCGGATCCTGTCGTTGTGCGCGGCGGTGCTCGTCGGTTCGGCGATCACCGGTTGCGCGACCGACGACGGCGACACCGGCGGTACCGCGCCGGCGACGGTGGCGGCGGTCGACCATCTCTACGGCACGACCACGGTCGACGGGACGCCGGACCGAATCGTCGCGACGTCCAGCCAGTGGGTCGACGCGCTCCTCGAGTTCGATGTGCAACCCGTCGGGTACATCAGCGCCGGCACGATGGGGGACGACCGCGGTCTGTACCCGTGGCAGCAGGCCGTCTCGGCCGACGCGGTGGAGCTCGACGCAGGCAACATCGCGGCGGGGCAGGGACCGCTACCCACGGAGGAGATCGCCGCACTCGAACCCGATCTGATCCTGGGGAACTGGCAGATCACCGACCGGTCGGCATACGACACACTCGCCGCGGTCGCGCCGACCGTCGCACCGTTGTCCGGCGCCGTCGACCCGTGGGACGATCAGATCCGCGCGCTCGGTGTCCTGTTGGGTCGCGAGGACGACGCGGACCGGATCGTCGCCGACCGCAACGCGGAGATCGACGAGTACGCGCTGCCCGGCCTCGACGGCAGGACCGCGGTGCTGTCGCAGTTCTTGTTCGGACCCCAGCAGTTCGTGCTCGTGGCCGACCCGGGGGACGGCGCCGCCACCGTCTTCGAGCAGATCGGAATGACGCTGCCGCCGTCTCTGGTCGAGGAGGCCGGGGTCAGCATGGGCCGGCTGACGCTCAGCCCCGAGCGTGTCGACGCACTCGTCGCGGACCTGCTCATCATCCTCCCCAACGGCGGAACCGAGGCGGACCTGATGGCGCTGCCCGGATTCGACCAGCTCCCCGCGGTACGAAGTGGTGCCCTCGCGGTCCTCGACTATCCGACGGTCGTCGCATTCAACACCCCGTCGGCGGCGTCGGCGCTGTACGGTCTCGACGCGATCCGTCCCCAGCTGGAAGCGGTCGCCGCGGCCTGAGCCGCGCTCAGTGCTCGAGATGAGCGGCGCTCAGTGCCGCAGATGTGCGGGACGGAACTCTCCCGACCCGAGGTGCTGCTCCGCGCGGATCACGTGCACCACCGCGTTGATCTGCGCGAGATGCGTGAACGCCTGCGGGAAGTTGCCGAGATGCTGCCCGGTCGTCGGATCGATCTCCTCGGCGTAGAGCTTGAGCGGGCTGGCATAGTCGAGCAACCTGCGGCACAACGTCGCGGCGCGTTCGACCTCGCCGATCTCGACGAGGGCCGACACCAGCCAGAACGAGCAGATCGTGAAGGCACCCTCGGAGCCCGACAGGCCGTCGTCGGTCTCCTCGATCCGGTACCGCAGGACGAGGCCGTCGTGGGTCAGTTCGTCGGCGATCGCGAGGACGGTGGCCCGGACCCGCGGATCGTCCGGTGGTAGGAACCGCATGAGGACGATCAGCAGATTCGAGGCGTCCAACGCCGGATCCCCGTAGCGCTGGGTGAACACACCGCGCTCGTCCACGCCGTGCGCCAGCACATCGTCCTTGATCTCCTGGGCGGTCGCCGCCCACCGCTGGGCGTAGTCCGGCTGACTGTGCATCTCCGCGAGACGAGCACCGCGGTCGAGAGCCACCCAGCACATCACCTTCGACGACGTGAAGTGCTGCGGTTCGCCACGCACCTCCCAGATGCCGCGGTCCGGTTCGCTCCAGTGCTCGACGGCCTCCTCCACCTGGTTCCGCAACACCGGCCACAGGGATTCGGGGATCTGCTGCCGCGACTTGACGTGTAGGTACACCGAATCGAGCAGCGCACCCCAGACGTCGTGTTGCCGCTGCCGGTACGCGTCGTTGCCGACGCGGACGGGACGGGCGTCGTCGTATCCGGACAGGTGGTCGAGGGTGCTCTCGGTGAGGACACGTTCGCCGCCCACCCCGTACATCACCTGCAGGGGGTGGGTGGAGCCGTCGGCGGTCTCCGACACGTCCAGGACGAACGAGAAGAAGTCGTCGGCCTCGCGGTCGAGACCCAGCGTGTACAGGCCCCAGAGCGCGAAGGTCGAGTCGCGGACCCACGCGTACCGGTAGTCCCAGTTCCGCTCGCCTCGCGGCGTCTCCGGCAGTGAGGTGGTCGGCGCGGCCAGCAGTGCGCCGGTGGGTGCGTAGGTGAGGCCCTTGAGGGTCAGGGCGCTGCGTTCGAGATAACTGCGCCAGCGATGGTCGGGGAAGCGGCCGGTGGTGATCCATTCCCGCCAGAAATCCTGGGTGGTGACCATCTTCGCCGCAGCGTCGGCGAATGTGCGGGGAGGTTCCTGTTCGCCCCAGGACAGTGCCACGAACACCGAGTCCCCCTGACGCATGCGGGTGCGTGCCCGTGCTTCGCGTCCCTCCAACCCGAGCCGCAGGTCCGAGGTGAGCCTCAGCCGCGGATGGTCCTCGGAGGCTGCCGAGCACACCGCGGTCGCCTCCTCGTACACCTGCCCGGTGTACTCCCAGCGGGTGCTCTCGCGGTGGTAATCGAAGGCGGGTTCGCAGCTCATGTCCAGTTCAACTGTGCCGTTGACGCAGCGCACGGTGCGTAACAGCATGTGCTCGGCCTCCCAGTCGGAGGGGGTGCGCCGCTGAGTTCCCGGCCGCGCGTGCACGTCGTACCAGGGCCCCATGACCAGGGCGTCGCGCACCACGATCCAGCCGGTGTCGGTCTGCCACGTCGTCTCCAGCACGATTCCGCCCGGTAGATAGCGACGTGCCGCCGGCACCGTCCGGTCGTGCGGGCCGATCCGGAAATGCCCGGCGCTGCGATCCAGCAGCGCCCCGAACACGCTGGGGGAGTCGGGGCGGGGCACACACATCCATTCGACGGAGCCGTCCGGGCCGACCAGGCAGGACGTGTGGCAGTCGGACAGGAAGGCGTAGTCGTCGATGGGCGGGAACGCGGTGCGGTGCTGCGCGGTCACGTGCAGTCGCGATGTGGGGGCCATCACTCCATGATCACTGCCGGGAGGGGGTGGCGCGGCCCGAACGCGCGGACGGATAGGGTGGACGTCGTGGATCGGGTCGCGGCATGGTGGGACGGTTTCGAGCTGTGGCTCGCCGGGCTGTCGTTCGTACCGCAGGCCGCGTTGGTATTCGCGGTGATGGTGCCCCTGTGCGGTGCGGTGGCCTGGTTGCTGGACCGCGTGATCGCCACGGTGTTCACGGTGATCGGCCGCGGCGAATCCGAACCACCGGCACGGACGACGGAGGATTGCTGATATGCCACGCTCCCGCGTGACCCTTGCGCTGATCGCGCTGCTCGTGCTCGTCGTCGTGGCGTGGTTGCTCACCCGCTGACCTTTCTTCGTCTCCGTGCGTTTCGGTGTTGCGGACACCTCTGCTACAGTTCCGCGCATGTCCGCTACCGCCGTCCCGAGCGTGCGCCACCAGTTGGCGCTGATCGCTGTGGGCATGCCGTCGGTGGCCGACGTCGACTGTTGTCGCTGTTGATCCACCCGTCCCGAGGTGCGCGGAGTCGTCCGCTTCGGTGACCGGATGCGAATTCCCGTGCGCCGCAGTGATCATTTCCCGGTGGTGTCCGTTGTCGACGGAACCGGTACCGGTCGTATCGTGGCGGGGCGAGGTGCCGCATCGGGCTACGCACGTGGTCGGCGACGTCGATCCTCTCCCTCGGAATTCTCCGTTCCGGTCGCCGTGACCGGACAGCCCACACAGGAGTGAACCCCCATGCATCATCACCGTTCTGCGCATCCGCGCTCGCGAGCCCGCCGTGCTCTCGCCGCCGCCGCCGTCCTCGCCGCCGTCACCGCGACGGCCGCGTGCTCCGGTGGTTCCAGCGACACCGTCGGAGCGGGCGGCACAGGATCCGAGATCACCGGCACCGTCAACTTGTACGCCTATGCGGTACCGAAAGTCGGATTCGACCGGGTGATTCCTGCGTTCAAGGAGACGGAGGCGGGGGAGGGTATCGACTTCCAGCAGTCCTACGGTGCGTCGGGCGATCAATCCCGCAAGGTGCGCGACGGCGCGGAGGCAGACTTCGTGAACTTCTCCGTCGAACCGGACATCACCCGGCTCGTCGATGCCGGCCTCGTCGATGAAGACTGGAACAGCGGTGCCTACGAAGGGATTCCGTTCGGATCGGTCGTCACCATCGTAGTCCGCGAAGGCAATCCGAAGAACATCCGGGACTGGGACGACCTGTTGCGTGAGGATGTCGAGGTCGTCACACCCAACCCGTTCAGTTCCGGGTCGGCCAAATGGAATCTGCTCGCTCCCTACGCGGCGAAGAGCAACGGCGGTGCCGACCCCCAGGCGGGGCTCGACTACGTGACCGCGCTGGTCGAAGAACACGTGAAAGTGCAGCCCAAGTCCGGCCGTGAGGCCACCGAGACGTTCCTGCAGGGCACCGGTGACGTGCTGCTCAGCTACGAGAACGAGGCGTTGTTCGCCGAACGTAACGGCGATCCCGTCGAGCACGTCACCCCGCCGGTCACATTCAAGATCGAGAATCCCGCGGCGGTGGTGAAGAACGCACCGAACATCGAGGCGGCGCAGGACTTCAACGACTTCCTCTACACCGAACAGGCCCAGCGACTGTGGGCGCTGGCCGGATTCCGGCCCGTCGACCCCGCGGTCGCCGCCGAGTTCGCGGACGAGTTCCCCACGCCCGAGAAGCTGTGGACCATCGACGATCTGGGTGGCTGGAGCACGGTCGACGAAGAACTGTTCGCCGACGGATCAGGCTCGATCGCCGTGATCTACGACAACGCGACGAAGTAGCGCCGCGCCGTGAGTTCCACCGCCACCACCGTCGGTCCGGGCACCGAGGCGGCCGCCGCGAAACCACCCCGTCGCCGTCGCGCCGTCCGTACCGTCACCGGTGCGGTCGGGCCCCTCGGAATCGGTGTAGCCACACTGTGGTTGAGCATCGTGGTCCTGCTACCACTGGCGGCGTTGACCACCCACGCCTTCGCGGACGGGATCGCCGGATTCGTCACTGCCGTCACCGCCCCCGGAGCGCTGGCGACGCTGCGCATCACCGTGATCGTCTCGATCGTCGTCGCGCTGATCAACGCGGTGATGGGTACCCTCATCGCCTGGGTGCTCGTGCGCGACGACTTCCCCGGGAAACGGGTCGTCAACGCGCTGATCGATCTGCCGTTCGCCCTGCCCACCATCGTGGCGAGCATCGTGCTCCTCGCTCTCTACGGGCCGCAGAGCCCCCTCGGTGTGCACCTGAACGCCACCCGGCCCGGCCTCGTCGTCGCCCTCGCTTTCGTGACCCTCCCGTTCGTCGTGCGGTCCGTGCAGCCCGTGCTGCTCGAGACGGACCGCGAAGTGGAAGAAGCCGCGGCATCCCTCGGGGCCGGAAACTTCACGATCTTCCGGAAGGTCGTGCTCCCGGCTCTCGGCCCCGCGATCCTCAGCGGTGTGGGTCTCGCGTTCTCCCGAGCGATCGGCGAGTACGGCTCGATCGTGTTGATCGGCGGGAACATTCCCGGGCACACCCAGGTGGCATCGCAGTACATCCAGCAGCAGATCGAGATCGACCGGCCCGTCAATGCCGCCGCCGTCTCGGTGGTGTTGTTGCTCATCGCGTTCGCGGTGCTGCTTGCGCTCCGGGTGATCGCGCATCGGGGCCGCGCACGTGAGGAGGTCGACGCGTGAAACTCTCCCGACCAGCCCGGATCTCGCTGCGTGCCGTTGCGCTCGGCTACCTGACGGTGCTGCTGCTCGTCCCGATCGGCGTGATCCTGTACCGCAGTTTCGAACACGGAATCGTGGCATTCGTGGAGTCGATCAGCACGCCCGCCGCGATCTCCGCGCTGAACCTGTCGCTGCTCATCGTGGCGATCGTCGTACCCGTCAACGTCGTCTTCGGAATTGTCGTGGCACTTGCATTGGCACGCGGACGTTTCCGTGGACGTGGCCTGCTGCAGGCCGTCGTCGATCTGCCGTTCGCGGTGTCCCCGATCGTCGTCGGTGTCGCACTGATCATGCTGTGGGGGGTCAACGGCTGGTTCGGCGGAATCGAATCGACCGGTGTGAAAGTGATATTCGGGCTTCCGGGCATGGTTCTCGCCACGATCTTCGTGACATTGCCCTTCGTGGTCCGCGAGGTCGAACCCGTGCTGCACGAGATCGGGGAGGAACAGGAACAGGCCGCCGCGACACTCGGTGCGGGCCGGTGGCAGACCTTCCGGCGTATCACCTTGCCGACGATCCGCTGGGGCCTGACCTACGGTGTCGTACTCACCGTCGCCCGTGCACTCGGCGAGTTCGGCGCCGTCATCATGGTCTCGTCCGAGTTTCCCGGCGTGTCCCAGACGTTGACGCTGCTGGTGCACGCCCGCTACATCGACGACCACAACGCATTCGGCGCGTACTGCGCTGCGACACTTCTCATGGGCATCGCCGTCGTGGTTCTGCTGCTGATGACTCTGCTCGACCGCAAGAGGAGCACCACATCATGATCACTGTGACCGGGGCACGCAAGAACTACGGCGATTTCGTCGCACTCGACGACGTGTCCCTCGACATTCCGTCCGGATCGCTCACGGCGCTGCTCGGCCCGTCGGGGTCGGGAAAGTCCACGCTGCTGCGATCGATCGCCGGTCTCGAGGACCTCGACGACGGCACCATTGTCATCGCGGGCCGGGATGTGACCGGGGTGGCCCCGCAGAAACGCGGAATCGGATTCGTATTCCAGCACTATGCGGCGTTCAAGCACATGACGGTGCGCGAGAACGTGGCATTCGGCCTGAGCATCCGCAAGCGCCCGAAGAAGGAGATCGACGCGAAGGTCGACGAGCTTCTCGAGGTCGTCGGTCTCGCCGGGTTCCAGCAACGCTACCCGGCTCAGTTGTCGGGCGGTCAACGTCAGCGGATGGCGCTGGCCCGGGCACTGGCGGTGGATCCGCAGGTGCTGCTGCTCGACGAACCGTTCGGTGCGCTCGACGCGAAGGTCCGCGCCGATCTGCGGGCGTGGCTGCGCAGGTTGCACGACGACGTGCATGTGACGACGGTGCTGGTGACCCACGACCAGGAGGAAGCGCTCGACGTCGCGGACCGGATCGCGGTGCTCAACCGAGGACGTATCGAACAGGTGGGAAGCCCCGACGACCTCTACGACCGGCCCGCGAACCGGTTCGTCATGTCCTTCCTGGGTGCAGTTTCCGAGTTGGGCGGGCGGCTGGTTCGCCCCCACGACATCCTGCTCGCCCGCGACCCGGAACTCGCGCACGTCGTGGGCCCGGACGGGCCGGGTGTCGTGCGCGCGACTGTGCTGCGGGTGGTGCGCCTGGGGTTCGAGGTTCGGGTGGAGCTGCGGGACACCGACACGGGAGAACCCTTCTTCGCCCAGATCACCCGAGGTGAAGGGCAGGCGTTGGACCTTGCTGTGGGAGAGACCGTCTACGCGCACATCGCCGCGGGCGCAACCACGGCGGACACCGCGGAGGCGAGCGTGCCCGCGGATGTCTGAGCGAGTACGGGCAGGTCAGTTCCGGCAGATCAGCACCGGGCATTTCGCATGGTGGATCAGCCCCTGACTGGTCGACCCGACCACGGCCGATGCGAGCGCGCCGCGTCCGTGACTGCCGACGACCACCAGTTGCGCATTCGCGGACTGCTCGAGCAGCACGACATCGGGCTTGCCCCGTTCGACGCTGTAGGTGACCTCGACGTCGGGATACTGCTCGGACAGACCGGCGAGGTTCTCCGCGAGCATCGCGGTGCGGTGCTCACGGAAGGCACTCCAGTCCGAGAACCGCGACGCCTCGCCGTAGGTGAGCGTGGAGTGTTCCTTCCACGTGTGCACCGCCACGAGCGGCGCCCCCGCCAGGTCTGCGAACTCGAATGCGTGCTCGACCGCCTTCGAGCTGAGGTCGGTTCCGTCGACACCGACGACCACCGGTCGGTCGTCGACCGCTGCCGGGGCGGGTTCACCGCGCCAGGTCGCGACCGGACACGGGGCGTGGTTGGCGGTGTGCACGACATTCGAGCGCGTGATCATCGACTCCCACTCGGTCGTCGTGGTGTGCCCGAGCACGAGGACGCGGGCGCTCTCCGATCTCTGCATCAGAGCGTCCGCTGCGCGACCCGATCCGACCGTGCGTTCGACGGCGACGTCCGGACGCGCGGCGTGTACGGCGTCGGCCGCTGTCGTGAGCGCCGCATCGCTGTCGGCGTCGACGGCACCGTCCGGGACGATGTGGGTGAGGTACAGGGGTTCGTGCAGCAGATGCGCGATGGATGCCGCCCACTGTGCGGCACCCAGCGCACTGTCGGAGCCGTCGATCCCCGCGACGATCCCACGCTTGATCGATGCTGTGCTCATGGTGGTCTCCTTGGTCTCACCACCAGTGTGTGCCAGACCACGCGGTCTTGTCAGCGGATGCGCCGTCGGGGTGTACCGCTGCTCAGTCGCCGACGGCGTCCTTACCGCGCTGCACGATTCTGGTGTCGGCGGGGAACACCACCTGCCGGTCCTTGCCGTCGTAGTCGAACCGGTCGAGGAAGAAGCGCATCGCGTTGATCCGGGCGCGCTTCTTGTCGTTGGACTTGATGGTGGTCCACGGCGCATGATCGCTGTCGGTGCGTCGGAACATCTCCTCCTTGGCCTCGGTGTACCTGTCCCACTTGTCGAGGGACTCGAGATCCATCTCCGACAGTTTCCAGCGGCGCACCGGGTCGAGTTGCCTGATCGCGAACCGTGTCCGCTGCTCGTTCTGTGTGACGGAGAACCAGAACTTGGTGAGGCTGATACCGGCGTCGACGATCAGCTTCTCGACCGACGGGACCTGGTCCATGAACAGTTCGTACTCGTCGTCGGTGCAGAAACCCATCACCCGTTCGACACCCGCCCGGTTGTACCAGGACCGATCGAACATCACGAGTTCACCGGCGGTGGGGAAGTGTCGGATGTAGCGCTGCATGTACCACTGGCCCGCTTCGCGTTCGGACGGCTTGTTCAGCGCCACCACCCGGGCGTGCCGGACGTTGATGTACTCCTGGAACCGCTTGATCGTGCCGCCCTTGCCCGCCGCGTCGCGACCCTCGAACACGATGATGTGCCTGGAACCGTTGTCGCGCGCCCACGCCTGGAACTTGAGCAGTTCGATCTGGAGCAGGTACTTCTCGACCTCGTACATGGCGCGGTCCATCCGCTTCGTGTACGGATAGTTCTCGCGCCAGGTGTCGACCGCCCGGCCGTGGATGTCGATCAGATCCGGATCCTCGCCGTGATCGTCGCGCACCGAGAACCCCTCGATACGGAGACGGTCGATGTACTGGCGCAGTTCGTTCTGCACGATCTCTCCTCGGCGGTGTACGGACCCGTTCGTACAGTGTGTAGCGAACGAACGTGAACCGGAGGAGAACTCGCGCAACGCCACGCCGGGCCGTGCGATGCGCATCACGCGGCGCGCAGCAGCCCCATCCGCTCGAGGGCGGTCGTGTAGCGGGCGAGGACGACCTCGCCGACGGCCTCATCGTCGGCGAGGTGCGGCGCGATCACCACGTCGGCAACCGACTCCGCGGCGGCACAGACGCGATCCCACAGCAACCCCGGCGCCAGCATCCACGGCGCGAGCACGAGCCGGCGCGCACCGGCGCGGACGAGTTCCTCGAGCGCGACGGTCACCGACGGCTGCGACGCGGTGGCGAAACACACCGCGGGGCGACGCCATGCCGTACCTGCCGTCACCCGCGGCGCCACGCCGCGCGTCGCCGCATCCGCTCCGGGTCGACGTGACCCGACGGCGCACAGTGCGACGCCCACGTCCGGGTCGTCGACGGGCACACCCGTCGAGACGATGCCGTCGCGGCAGGCGGTGACGAGCAGTGGGTCGTCACCGAGGATGTCGGAGACGACCACGTCGAGGTGGGCGTTGCGGACTCGGGATTCGGCGATCAGGGCGGGGAGGTCGACCCGCGCGTGGAATGCGCTTCCGAGCAACAGCGGTACCACCACGGCCCGTCGATGACCGTCCGCGGCGACCGCATCGAGAACCTGCGACACCGACGGCGTGTTCAGGTCCAGGAAGGCCAGCCGTACGTCCAGATCGGGGTGACGCGCCCGGAGCGCCGCGAGCGCGGCAGCGACGGCCCGTGCGGAACGCGGGTCGCGGCTGCCGTGCGCGACGGCGACGAGCGGGATCACGCGGGGACGCTGTCCCCGCGTTCGACCGCGGCGAGGGCGTTGCCGACCAGACCCGCCGCCAGCGTGTTGCCGTTCGCGGGGTCGATGAGCAGGAAGCTGCCCGTGCGACGGTTGACGGTGTAGTCGTCTGCCGCGATCGGCTCGGCGACCCGCACCGAGATCCGCGCGATCTCGTTGAGTTCCAACGATTCCGGGCTGTCCTCGGAGGTGAGGGTCTGCTCGTCGAATCGTTCGTCGAGGGCGCCGACGATGGCCTGCGTGGTGCGGGTGCCGTGCTTGAGGAGCAGACGCGCGCCGGGGCGCAGCGGCTTCTCGGCCAACCAGCAGACGGTGGCCTCGAACTCGCCGATCGGTTCGGGTGCGTCGACGGGGGAGGCGAGGACGTCCCCGCGGGAGACGTCGACATCGTCGGTGAGGATCAGCGTCACGGATCGTCCGGCGTGCGCGACGTCGAGTTCGCCGTCGGCGGTGTCGATGCGTTCGACGGTGGTCCGCACCCCGGACGGGAGCACGACGATCTCGTCGCCGGGCCGGACCGAACCGGCACCGATCTGTCCGGCGTAGCCCCGGTAATCCGGGAACTCCGCGGTGCGGGGCCGGATGACGTACTGGACCGCGAACCGCAGGCCCACCTCGTGACGACCGTGCACATCGGCGTCCACCGGAACGGACTCGAGGTATTCGATCAGCGTCGGACCGTCGTAGAACGGGGTGTTCTCCGAGCGGGTCGCGACGTTGTCGCCGTGCAGCGCCGACACCGGGATCTCCTGCACGTCCTCGGGTGCCCAGCCGAGCGAGGTGGTCAGGGAGGTGAACTCGCGGGAGATGTCGGCGAACACCGCGGCCGCGTCCTCGACGAGGTCGATCTTGTTGACGGCCAGCACGAGCTTGGGCACGCCCAGCATCGCCAGCACCGCCGCGTGCTTGCGGGTCTGCGAGATCACGCCCTTGCGCGCGTCGACGAGCAGCACCACGAGCTGCGCGGTGGACGCACCGGAGACCGTGTTGCGGGTGTACTGGACGTGGCCGGGGGTGTCGGCGAGCACGAAGCTGCGCTTCGGGGTCGCGAAGTATCGGTAGGCGACGTCGATGGTGATGCCCTGTTCGCGTTCGGCGCGCAGGCCGTCGACGAGCAGCGACAGGTCGGGGGTGTCGAGGCCCCGGTCGACCGACGCGCGGGTGACGGCGTCGATCTGGTCGGCCAGGACGGATTTGGTGTCGTACAGCAACCGTCCCACCAGGGTGGACTTGCCGTCGTCGACGCTCCCGGCGGTAGCCAGGCGAAGAAGATCGCTCATCAGAAGTAGCCCTCTCGCTTGCGGTCTTCCATGGCCGCTTCGGAAACACGGTCGTCGCCTCGGGTGGCGCCGCGCTCGGTGAGACGCGATGCGGCGACCTCGGCGAGGATCTCCTCGTTGGTGGCGGCCTCGGACAGGACCGCACCGGTGGTGGAACCGTCGCCGACGGTGCGGTAGCGCACCCACCGGGTCTCGAGTTCCTCGCCGTCCGCGGGCCCACCCCACACGCCCGGGGTCATCCACATGCCGTCGCGGCGGTAGACGGGACGCTCGTGCGCGTAGTAGATGCTCGCGAGTTCGACGTTCTCACGGGCGATGTAACGCCAGATGTCGAGCTCGGTGAAATTGCTCAGCGGGAACACCCGCACGTGCTCACCCGGGGCGTGCCGGCCGTTGTAGAGGTTCCACAACTCGGGACGCTGACGCTTGGGGTCCCACTGTCCGAACGCGTTGCGCAGCGAGAAGATGCGCTCCTTGGCGCGGGCGCGTTCCTCGTCGCGGCGGGCACCTCCGAAGACGGCGTCGAATCGGTTCGAGGTGATCGCGTCGAGCAGGGGAACGGTCTGCAGCGGGTTGCGGATGCCGTCGGGGCGCTCGGTGAGGCGTCCGTCGGCGATGTACTCCTCGACGCTTGCGACGTGGAGGCGCAGGTTGTACTTCTGCACGACGTGGTCGCGGAACGCCAGCACCTCCGGCAGGTTGTGGCCGGTGTCGACGTGCAGCAACGAGAACGGCAGCGGCGCCGGCCAGAACGCCTTGACGGCGAGGTGCAGCAGGACGGTGGAGTCCTTGCCGCCGGAGAACAGGATCACGGGTCGTTCGAACTCGCCCGCGACCTCACGGAAGATGTGGATCGCTTCCGATTCGAGTGCGTCGAGGGTGTCGAATTTGTTGCCGTCCAACTGGACCCGGCTGTCGGTGAGGTTCGATTCGGTAACTGTCATGAGGAGTGCAACCCGCATTCGGTCTTGGCTCGGCCGGCCCAGCGCCCGCTGCGCGGGTCGGCCCCGGGAAGTGGTTTGACGGTGCACGGCGCGCACCCGATCGAGGGGTATCCCTCGTCGACGAGCGGATTGACGAGAATCCCGTGCTCGTCGATGTAGTTCTGCATGTCCTCGTCGGACCACGCCGCGATCGGATTGATCTTCACGAGCCCGAACGCGTCGTCGAACGAGATGAGCGGGGCGTTGGCACGGGTGGGTGCCTCGACCCGCCGGATGCCGGTGACCCATGCGCGGTAACCGCTCAGGGTCTCCTTCAACGGCACCACCTTCCGGAGCCGGCAGCACTCGTTGGGGTCGCGGGCGAACAGGTCCTTGCCGAGCAGGGCCTCCTGCTCGGTGACGGACTGCTTCGCCTGCGCGTTGATCACGTTGACGCCGTACACCTGCTCGACGGCGTCACGGGTACCGAGGGTCTCGGCGAAGTGGTACCCCGTGTCGAGGAACAGGACGTCGACGCCCGGATGCACCTGGGCGGCCAGGTGCACGAGCACCCCGTCCTGCATGTTCGAGGCCACGATGTACGAGTCCCCGAAGGTTTCCTCGGTCCACCGCAGCAACTCGTCCGTGGAGGCGCCGTCGAGACTTGCCGCCCCCTGCGCGGCGAGCTTCCGAAGGTCCTCGGTGGTCCGGCTGTCGATGCTCATCGCAGGTCCGCCTCGTCTGCCCGAACCACCCACTCGGCGAAACGTTCGCCGGCGTTGCGGTTCTTGATGAAGTTGCGCACGAGCCGCTCGATGTAGTCGGTGGCCTCGTGGGCGAGGATGCGGTGCTGTCGCAGTTTGCGCCCGAACCCGATGTCGAATCCGAGGCTGCCGCCGAGATGCACCTGGAAGCCCTCGATCTGCTTGCCGTCACCGTCGTCGACGAGCATGCCCTTGAACCCGATGTCGGCGACCTGGATGCGGGCGCACGAGTTGGGGCACCCGTTGAAGTTGATGGTGATCGGCACGTCGAGTTCGGAGTTCAGTTCGGCGAGTCGCGCCTCCAGCTCCGGCACGAGATTCTGGGAGCGGCTGCGGGTCTCGGTGAACGACAGTTTGCAGTATTCGAGACCTGTGCACGCGATGAGGTTGCGCCGCCAGCGGGACGGACGCGAACTCAACCCGACCGCTTCGAGGGCGCTGTCCACCCCCGCGACCTTGTCGTCGGGAACGTCCACGACGATCAGTTTCTGGTACGGGGTCAGTCGCAGCGAGTCGGTGCCGGCCTCCTCCATCGCGTCGGCGATGGTGTCGAGGATCGTGCCCGACACCCGACCGGAGACCGCGGAGAAGCCGATGGCGTTGAGCCCGTTCGTCTGCCGGGTGAGCCCGACGTGGTCGATCGGATGGATCGGCTTCTCGGGTGCCGGCCCGTCGATGAGCGGCCGCTTCAGGTATTCCGTCTCGAGGACCTCGCGGAACTTCTCGATGCCCCAATCCTTGATGAGGAACTTCAGGCGGGCCTTCGACCGGAGCCGGCGATAGCCGTAGTCACGGAAGATCGCGACCACGCCCTCCCACACGTCCGGGACGTCCTCGATCGGGATCCACGCGCCGGTGCGCTGCGCGAGCATCGGGTTGGTGGACAGACCGCCACCGACCCACAGGTCGAACCCGGGCCCGTGCTCGGGGTGGTTCACCCCGACGAACGAGACGTCGTTGATCTCGTGCACGACATCGGGCTGGCCCGAGATCGCGGTCTTGAACTTGCGCGGCAGGTTCGAGTACTCGGGATTGCCGATGTACCGGCGCTTGATCTCCGCGAGCGCCGGAGACGCGTCGATCACCTCGTTCGGCGAGAGCCCGGCGAGCGGGGAACCGAGCATGCCGCGAGGGCAGTCGCCGCACGCCTCGGTGGTCTGCAGGCCGACCTCCTCGAGTCGACGCCAGATCTCCGGCACGTTCTCGATCTCGACCCAGTGGAACTGGATGTTCTGGCGGTCGGTGATGTCGGCGGTATCACGCGCGAAGTCCTTCGACACGCTCGCGATGGCCCGCACCTGCGCGGTGTTCAACTTCCCGCCGTCGGTGCGTACCCGCATCATGAAGTACGGGGCCTCGAGCAGATCGGCGTTGTCGTCGCCGGTCCACGTGCCGTCGTAACCCTCGGCGCGCTGGGTGTACAGACCCATCCACCGGAACCGGCTCCGCAGATCCGACTTGTCGATGTTGGCGAAACCGACGTGCTGGTACGTGTCGATGATGCGCCGGCGGACGTTGAGCGGATTGTCGTCCTTCTTGGTCTGCTCGTTGCCGTTGAGTGGTTCCCGGTAACCGAGAGCCCACTGGCCTTCGGCGCGGCGCTTGGCCGGTCGGGCAGGGCGACGCCGGGCGGGAGCGTCCGTCGCGGCGGGGGGAGAGACGTCGGTGGTCGACGACATTCGCAGGTCTCCTGGATTTCGCGATGATCCGGGCCGACGGTGCGCAGAGGGGGCTGAACCTCACGCGCGCACGCCTCGACCCGGCGGGATCGGGGTAGTTGCCGGGGCTGATCCGACTAACGACAGTCGGGGCAGGAACAGGCGGCGCAGGGCAGACAGCAGGACGCGCAGACACGCTTGAAGTCGACGTGGCGTCGCGCCACGAGTCGCACTCCGAGTCCGGTCATGGCGACCATTGTGCCACGTCATCGGGGCCGGGGACCAATCCCGGGTCCTATTTCCACTCGAAACGGGGGAAATGTCGAGGTAGGCGCGGCGTGAGGCTTGTCGAAGGCACGGCCCGGGGTGACGGTTCCCCGGTCTGGAACACTGGACGACGTGAGTGGGAACGAAGCCGGCGGTGTCCTGGCGTTACCGGATACCGCGCTCGTCGGCGTCGGCACCCGACCGTTCGGCGTGTACGTGCACGTACCGTTCTGCGCATCACGGTGCGGCTACTGCGATTTCAACACCTACACGGCGGGAGAACTCGGCACGGCGGCGTCCCCGCGGTCGTGGCTCGACGCACTGAAACGGGAACTCGACGCCGGAGCCGCGCTGCTCGACCGCGAGGGACGAGGCGCGCCCCCGGCGCAGACGGTCTTCGTCGGGGGCGGAACCCCGTCACTGCTCGGAGCGGACGGTCTCGCCGAGGTGCTGGACGCGGTGCGTGCCGCGTTCGGGCTGGCCTCGGGCGCGGAGGTCACCACCGAGTCGAATCCGGAATCCACCTCGCCGCACTTCTTCGGCCGGATCCGTGATGCCGGGTACACCCGTGTCTCGCTCGGCATGCAGTCCGCGGCCGAACACGTGCTGAAGGTGCTGGACCGGACCCATACGCCGGGTCGTCCGGTCGCGGCGGCACGTGAGGCCCGGACCGCCGGATTCGACCACGTCAACCTCGATCTGATCTACGGGACACCGGGGGAACGGGACACGGACCTGGAGGCCTCCCTCGACGCCGTGCTCGCGGCCGGGGTCGATCACGTGTCGGCCTACGCGTTGATCGTCGAGGACGGAACCGCGCTCGCACGCCGGGTCCGTCGCGGCGAGATCCCGGCCCCGGACGACGACGTGTTGGCCGCTCGCTACGAACGGATCGATGCGCGACTCGAAGCCGCCGGACTCACGTGGTACGAGGTGTCGAACTGGGCCCGGGCCGACGATCCCGACGCGCGGTGCCGACACAATCTCGGCTACTGGGACGGCGGTGACTGGTGGGGTGCCGGACCGGGTGCCCACAGTCACGTCGGTGGCGTCCGATGGTGGAACGTCAAGCACCCGGCGCGGTACGCGACGATGCTCGCCGACGCTGCCCTGCCGGTCGCCGACAGCGAAACCCTGAGTTCGGGCGACATCCACACCGAACGTGTGATGCTCACCGTCCGGTTGCGTACCGGACTCCCCCTCGAAGTGCTCGGCGCGGCGGAACGACAGGCCGCGGCGAGGGCGGTGGCGGACGGCCTCGCCGTCATAGACGACGAACGGCTCGTGCTCACCGGCCGCGGCCGGTTGCTCGCCGACGCCGTGGTGCGCGACATCCTCCTCGCCTCGGAGGCCGCCTGAGGCGACGAGGGAGCGTGTCGACGGCCGGTGACTCAGCGCAGGAAATCGGTCTCGGTCGAATCGGGTTGCCGGGCGCCGGGCCCGTCCGGCACGGAGGCTTCGGCGGTCGGTGCCAGCACGTCGTAGTCGAAGACACGGGCGTGCAGGACCGGTCGGTTGCGCAGCGCGGACTGCACGGCGCGGTGCAATCCGTCCTCGAGGTACAGCACGCCCTGCCACTGGACGGCGTGGGGGAACAGGTCGCCGTAGAACGTCGAGTCCTCGGACAGCAGACGATCCAGTTCGAGAACCTTGGTGGTGGTGACGATCTCGTCGAGCCTGATCTGACGTGGCGGGATCCTCGACCAGTCGCGGAGCGACAGGCCGTGATCGGGATACGGTTTGCCGTCCCGGACACCCTTGAAGATCATGCTGTCAGCCTACGGGCGCGCGGGAGGAGGGGCGAGACGAAGGGACCGTCGGTGCCACGGAGGGGGGTGTATCGGGGACACGACTAGACTGGTCGGGTACGGAGCGTGGTTGGACCGCACCCACGGGGCGACCGCGCCTTTGGTGCGCGTGGCGGAAACGGAGGTGGGCGGGTTGTCGAGCACCGAGGAACGGAGATTCCAGGTACTGCGTGCGATCGTGGCGGACTACGTGTCCACCAAGGAACCGATCGGCTCGAAGACGCTCGTCGATCGACACAACCTGGGGGTGTCCAGCGCGACGGTGCGCAACGACATGGCGGTCCTCGAAGCGGAGGGGTACATCACCCAGACGCACACGAGCTCCGGCCGTGTCCCCACCGACAAGGGGTACCGTCAGTTCGTCGACCGGATCGCCGACGTCAAGCCGCTGTCGGCGGCGGAGCGTCGGGCCATCCTCCAGTTCCTCGAGTCGGGGGTCGATCTCGACGACGTCCTGCGCCGCGGCGTCCGGCTGCTGGCGCAACTCACCCGCCAGGTCGCGGTGGTGCAGTATCCGATCCTGTCCGCATCGTCGGTGCGGCACATCGAGGTGGTCGCTCTGACACCGGCGCGTCTGTTGCTGGTGCTCATCACCGACTCGGGCCGCGTCGACCAACGCATCGTCGAACTCGGTGACGTACTCGACGAGGACGCTCTCGCGCGACTGAGGGACCTTCTGGGCAGCGCCTTGAGCGGAAAGCGGCTCGCGGCCGCGTCGATCGCGGTGTCGGAACTCGCGGAGGACGCACCGGAGGACCTGCGTGACGCGGTGATCCGGTGCACCACGGTGCTGGTGGAGTCGCTCGTCGAGCATCCCGAGGAGCGCCTCGTCCTCGGTGGCACGGCCAACCTGACCCGCAACGCCGCGGACTTCGAGACAGCGGGCATGTCCGGTTCGTTGCGGCAGGTCCTCGAAGCCCTCGAGGAGCAGGTCGTGGTCCTCAAGCTCCTCGCCGCCGGCCACGATGCGGGGCGGGTCACGGTCCGCATCGGGGAGGAGACCCAGGTCGAGGAGATGCGCAGCACGTCCGTGGTCTCGACCGGATACGGCACCGCGGGCACCGTCTTCGGTGGACTCGGCGTGCTCGGACCCACCCGGATGGACTATCCGGGAACGATCGCAGCGGTGGCGACCGTTGCGAGATATATCGGTGAGGTGCTCGGCGGTCGCTGAGTACCTCCGCACACGTGTAGCGAAGTACATCTGTGTAGAGAAGTAAGGACGAGAACCTAACGTGGCACGGGACTACTACGGGACGCTCGGCGTGTCCAAGGACGCGACCGACCAGGAGATCAAGCGGGCGTACCGCAAGTTGGCGCGCGAACACCACCCCGACGTCAACCCCGACGAGTCGGCGCAGGTGCGATTCCAGGAGATCTCCGCGGCCTACGAGGTGCTGTCGGACCCCGAGAAGCGCCGCATCGTCGACATGGGCGGCGACCCCCTCGCGTCGGCCGGATCCGCGGGCGCCGGTGGCTTCACCGGAGCGGGCTTCGGCGGGCTCGGCGACGTCTTCGAAGCGTTCTTCGGCGGCTCCGCCGGCGGCGGCCGCGGCCCCCGGGGCCGCGTGCAGCCGGGCGCGGATTCGCTGCTGCGCACCCGCCTGACCCTCGACGAGTGCGCCACGGGCATCACCAAGTCCGTCACCGTCGACACCGCGATCCTCTGCGACGCGTGCACCGGTTCCGGCACCCACGGCGACTCGAAGCCCGTACGGTGCGCCACCTGCGGCGGTGCCGGTGAGGTCCAGTCCGTGCAGCGCTCCTTCCTCGGCCAGGTCATGACGTCCCGGCCGTGCCCCACCTGCCGCGGCGCCGGCGAGACCATTCCCGATCCGTGCCGCAAGTGCGGTGGCGACGGCCGTGTCCGCGCCCGGCGCGAGATCACCGTCAAGGTTCCCGCCGGTGTCGGGAACGGCATGCGCATCCGGCTCGCCGGTCAGGGTGAGGTCGGACCCGGCGGCGGTCCCGCCGGCGACCTGTACGTCGAGGTGATCGAGCAGCAGCACGACGTCTTCGTGCGCGACGGCGACGACCTGCACTGCACCATCCGTGTCCCCATGGTCGACGCCGCGCTCGGCACCAGCGTCACCCTCGAGACGATCCTCGACGGTGCGGTCGAGGTGACCGTGGATTCCGGCACCCAGCCGGGTTCGGTCGCGGTGCTGCGCGGACACGGCATGCCGAAACTGCGTTCGTCGGCGCGGGGCGACCTGCACGCGCACCTCGAGGTCGTCGTCCCCAGCCGGCTCGACCACAAGCAGACCAAGCTGCTCGAGGACTACCGTCGCAGCAACGACCGTGAACGCGTCGAGGTCGTGACCAACGGGTCACAGAACTCCTCCGGGCTGTTCTCGCGTCTGCGCGACGCGTTCAGCGCCCGCTAGGCGGACCGGCGTGGTCGCGACACTGTTCTATCTCGATCCGCTGCCCGAGGCCGGCGCGATCGCCGTCCTCGACGGCAAGGAGGGGCGGCACGCCGCGACGGTGCGTCGCATCGCGGTGGGGGAGCGGCTGGTGTTCGCCGACGGTCGCGGCGGGATCGCCGATGTCGAGGTCGTCGCCGTCGCGAAGGACCGCCTCGACGCTGCGGTCCTCGCGCGGCGAACCGTGGAACCGGCGCGCCCGCGAGTGACGATCGTGCAGGCCCTGCCGAAGTCCGACCGGTCCGAGCTCGCCGTCGAACTGGCCACCGAGGCCGGTGCCGACCGGTTCGTGCCGTGGCAGTCGTCGCGGTGCGTCGCACGGTGGGACTCGAAGGCGGACAAGGGTGTCGCCCGATGGCGGGCCGTCGCGACCGCTGCGGCGAAGCAGTCCCGCCGCGCCCACGTACCCGTCGTGGAGCCACTGCACCGCACCGCCGACACACTCGCGTTCGTGCACGGTGTCGTCGCGGCCGGTGGTGTCGTCGCGGTGCTGCACGAATCCGCGACCGTCCCGTTCGCGTCGCTGCCGCTCGCCGATGCCTCCGAACTGGTGCTCGTCGTCGGACCGGAGGGCGGCCTCGACGACGACGAGGTCGACGGCCTCGTCGCGGTGGGCGCGACCGCGGTGTCGCTGGGACCGACGGTGCTGCGCACCTCCACGGCGGCGGCCGTCGCGCTCGGCGCGGTCGGTGTGCTGACCGACCGCTGGACGCAGCGACCCCTCCACTAGCGTTTGCGGTATGCCGCGCACTCGCCTGACCTACGGACCGGAGCCCGAACAGTTCGGGCACCTGTACCTGCCCGACACCACCGGCCCCGTACCGGTCGTCATGGTCGTCCACGGCGGGTTCTGGAGCGGCCGCTACCACCTCAACCTGGGGACGGCGCTCGCTGCCGAACTGGCGCGACGCGGCGTCGCCGCCTGGAACATCGAGTATCGCCGGATCGGTGCTGGTGGTCGCTGGCCGGAGATGTCCGCGGATGTCGTCGCCGCGCTCGAGGCGCTCGGCACGGTCGTGGCGCCGCACGCCCGGTCCGCGGGCGTCGACGTCGACCTCGACCGGGTCCGGGTGGTCGGGCATTCCGCAGGTGGCCAGCTCGCGGTGTGGTTGGCCGGGCAGGACACGAAGATCCGGCCCGAGTTGACCGTGTCCCAGGCGGGTGCGCTCGACCTCGCGTCGGCGGCGGAACGTGGCCGACGCATCGACTACATCGAGGACCTGTTCGGCCGGCGGTTCGATGCCGATCCGGAGCTGTACCGGTCGGCGTCTCCGCAGCACCGGTTGCCGATCGGGGTGCCGGTCGCGGTCGTGCACGGAACGGAGGACGTCCAGGTGCCGGTCAAGGTGGCGCAGCGCTACACCGATGCGGCCCGAGCGGCAGGTGATCCGGTGTCGCTGCACCTCGTCGAGGGCGAGGACCACTTCGCTTTCCTCGACGCGTCCACGCGCGCCTGGGCGATCTCGATCGATCTGCTGCTGAACCGCGACGGTGACGCGGGTATCGGATCGGTTCGGTCGTAGCAACGCAGAATGGTGGTAGCTGCGCGGAATTTCCCGCGGCAATCGCCATTCGACGCGGTTACCGTGTGTGGGCGCGGCCGGGCAGCAGCACCGCGACGAGCACCGCACCGGCGGCCAACCCGATTCCACCGACGAGGCTCGCGTCGGCGATGGCGGCGGCGAACGCCGTCGCGGCTTCGTCGAGCAGGGGTTGCGCGTAGGACTCGGCGAACGGGTTCTTCGCGAGTTCGTCCGCGACGATCGCGGCGCCGCCCACCGAGTCGCGGGCGGCCTCGACGGCCTGCTCCGCCTGCGCGGCCATGGTGCCGGTCAGGTTCGTCGACGGGAGGTCGGCGAGGAACCCGGCGATCCGATCGCTGTAGGTCGTGGCGAGAACGGAACCGAGTAGCGCGATACCGAGGGATCCACCGAGCTCGACGGCGGTGTCGTTGAGGCCGCCGGCGGCGCCGAGTTCGCTCTCGGAGAAGCTCGCCATGATCAGGTCGGTCGCGGGCGGGGTGGCGAGACCGATGCCCAGACCGAGCAGGAGCAGCGACGCGAGCACGAGCGGGTAACCGGGTACGGACGACAGTGCGACGAGTGCGAGCACGCCGGTGGCCGCGATCGTCATGCCCCCGGCGATCACCGTACGCGAACCGATCCTCGGGGCGAGCCGGCTGCTCACTGCGGCACCCGCCGATACCGCGACCGCCAGGGGCAGCAGCCGCACCCCTGTCTCGAGCGGGCCGTATCCGAGCACGAACTGGAACTGTTGCGCGACGAAGTAGATGACGCCGAACGCGGCGAAGAACAGCAGCATGACGGCGATGCAGGCACCGCCGACGGTCCGGTCGGTGACCCGGCGCAGGTTCAGCAGCGGAGCCGGGTGCCGGAGCTCCCACACCACGAACCCGACACTCGCAGCGACCGCCGCGGCCAGGGACCCGAGAGCGGTGATGCCCCAGCCGAAGTGGAAGCCGTCGATGATGGCGAACACGAGGCCGCCGACGGCGATCACCGACAGCAGGCCGCCCAGCCAGTCCGTGCGGGTCACGTGCTCGGCCTTCGACGCGGGAACGAGGACGAGTGCGGTGACGGCCGCGAATGCGGCGATGGGCACGTTGATCAGAAAGGTCGAGCCCCACGCGTGGGATTCGAGGAGCCATCCGGCCAGCAACGGCCCGAGAGCGATCGCCAGGCCGGACGTGGCGGCCCATGCGGCGATGGCCCGGGCCCGTTCATGGGCGGGGAACATCGCGACGAGCAGCGACAGCGTCGCGGGCATGATGACGGCGGCGCCGACACCCATGACGATGCGCGCCGCGATCACCTCGACGGCACTGTCGGCCAGGCTCCCGTACACGGCGCCGGCCGCGAAGACACCGAGGCCCGCGAGCAGTGCGCGGCGTCTGCCGAACCGGTCGCCGAGGACACCGCACAGGAGCATCAGCGCTGCGTACGGGACGGTGTATCCGTCGATGATCCATTGCAGATCGGTGCTGGTGAGGGAGAGCTCGCGCAGCATGCTCGGTGCCGCGACGATCAGCGCCGTGTTGGCCATGACGACGATCAGCAGACTCAGGCACAGGACCGCCAGGCCCGCCCAGCGGCGGGAGTACGGATCCTCGGGGCGGAGCTGGGCGGCGGAGTTCTCGGTGGTGGTCATCGTTCCCCCGGGTCGTGAGCGGAGTTGCACATCACTGTGCAACTTAAGGCTTTGCACAGTCGTGTGCAACTAAACTGGTGGGAGTACCCCGAATCGTCCGAAAGAGGTCCCTCAGCGTGTCGGAGCCGCAGCGGCAGTCCCGCAACCGCGCGAACATCAACCGTTCCCGCATCCTCGACGCCGCGATGCGGTGTTTCGCCGCCGACCCCGATGCGAGCATGGACGACGTGGCGAAGGCGGCAGGTGTCGTGCGCCGCACCGTGTACGCGCACTTCCCCAACCGGGAGGCCCTCGTCGAGGGCATCGCGGAGGACGCCGGTGTCGCCCTCGCCGACTCCCTGGACCATCCCGAACCCGACGATGTCGAGCTGGCCCTGGCCGTGGGGGTGCTCCGGATGAGTCCGGTCGGTGACCGCTACCGGATGCTGCTCTCGTTCGCGCGCAAGGAGGTCGGGGACGAACGCATCAGCGACCTCGTCGCGCCGGTCCGCAACCGGATGTTCGACACGATCGAGCGCGGTCGTGCGTCCGGGGTCCTGCCCGATCATCTACCGACCGTCGTGCTCGTCGCCATGATGGAGGGGCTGACGATGGCCACCTTCGAACAGGTGAACCTGGGGTTCGTCGACGATGCGGGCGAAGTCATCGCGCTCGCGGTCCTCGTTCTCGCGGGAGTCGATGCCGGACGTGCCCGGCGGGTACTCGATGCGGCCCACCGCTGGCTCGACGACGAGCGGTCGGTCGCTGACCCACGTGATGCGGGCGAGTCCGTGACGGTGCAGCGCTAGACTGGTCGGGACACGACGACCGTCGTGCCGTCGATGAACCGAAAGCAGGCCGTTCCGTCCACGTGAGCGAACCAGACCGTCCCCGCGACCCCGACGTAGACCCGACTCCGGTCCGTTCGAGCCTGGAACTCCCGCCCGAGACGGCGGCTCCACTGCTCGGCGCGGCCGACGAGAACCTCATCGCACTCGAAGGTCTTCTGGCAGCCGACATCCACGTGCGCGGCAACTCGGTGACGCTGAGCGGCAGCCCCGCCGACGTCGCTCTCGCCGAACGAGTGATCGGCGAACTCGTCACCCTCGTGCGTCGTGGCCAGCCGTTGACCCCCGACGCGGTGCGCCGCACGGTCGGGATGCTGACCCAGGGACTGTCGGAGTCGCCGGCGGACGTCCTGAGCCTCGACATCCTGTCCCGTCGCGGTAAGACGATCCGGCCCAAGACGCTCAACCAGAAGCGCTACGTCGACGCGATCGACACCAACACCATCGTGTTCGGTGTCGGACCGGCCGGCACCGGCAAGACCTACCTTGCGATGGCGAAGGCGGTGCAGGCCCTGCAGACCAAGCAGGTCACCCGCATCATCCTGACCCGACCGGCCGTCGAGGCGGGCGAACGGCTCGGCTTCCTGCCCGGCACGTTGCACGAGAAGATCGACCCCTACCTGCGCCCCCTGCACGACGCGCTGCACGACATGATGGACCCCGAAGCCATCCCGAAGCTCATCCAGGCCGGGGTGATCGAGGTCGCGCCCCTGGCGTACATGCGGGGTAGGAGCCTCAACGATGCGTTCATCATTCTCGACGAAGCCCAGAACACCACGGCCGAGCAGATGAAGATGTTCCTGACCCGCCTCGGGTTCGGATCGAAGATGGTCGTCACCGGCGACATCACGCAGATCGATCTGCCCGGTGGTGCCCGCTCGGGCCTGGCCGCGGCCACCGAGATCCTCGGCGACATCGACGACATCCACTTCGCGCGCCTCGACAGCAGCGACGTCGTCCGGCATCGGTTGGTCTCCGACATCGTCGATGCGTACGGCCGGTTCGAGGCCGAACAGAGCAGCGGCATCGGCAACCGCGCACAGCGCCGCGCGAGTCAGCATCGGGTGCAACGCCGGTGATCGCTCGTCCCCCCCACCCGTGCGCACTTCTGGT
>NZ_JAIYEP010000021.1 GCF_020515525.1 Rhodococcus yananensis | reverse complement strand
GCGGGGCCGTGGCGTTTCTCGGGAGGGTGTCGGATTCCCGCGGCTCAGCGAGCGATGTGGAAGTCCGCGAGCTCGGCGTGTCCGGGGGCGAGGTCCGCCCAGTCGCCGTGCACGGTCAGGACGGCCACGGCGGACGTCGGGAACTTCTCGGCGATCTGTTGTGCGGCGTCACCGGTGAGGTCGGTGGCCAGTGCCAGCGCCGTCGCCGAGAGCGTGGGCTCGTGTCCGACGACGAGCAGGGTGCGGACATCCTCGCCGACGTCGCGGATCTCGGCGACGAGTTCGTCGGGGGTCGCGCCGTACAGGGCGTCGCGATAGTCGACGGGAATGTCCTCGGGGGCCTCGGCGGTGGCTTCGGCGAGGGTCTTGCGGGTGCGGGTGGCGGTGGAGCAGAGGACCGTGTCCACCGGGGGCAGGGTGGCCCGGATCCAGCGTCCGGCGAGTCCGGCTTCGCGGCGGCCGCGGGGGGACAGTGGGCGCTCGTGGTCGCTCACGTCGTCCGGGTACGCGGACTTGCCGTGGCGCAGCAGGATCAGGGTACGCATCATGGCTACACGGTATGGCTTCGTCCGCGCGAAGGGGAAAGCCGGACCGGCGCGTCTTGCGGACCCGGTGTGACCCCGTCTACAGTCGTATTAACTGTTACTGGTTGTCACATGAATTCGGCGGTCGTTCCGCCCCGTTCCCGAGGACGTCCCCATGGCCTACGTCATCACTCAGACGTGCTGCAACGATGCGAGCTGCGTCGCGGTCTGCCCGGTCAACTGCATTCACCCGACGCCCGAGGAACGTGAGTTCTCGACCACCGAGATGCTGCACATCGATCCGGCCACCTGCATCGACTGCGGTGCCTGCGCCGATGCGTGCCCCGTCGAGGCGATCGTTCCCGACGACCGGCTCGAGCCGTCCCAGGCACGATTCGCGCAGATCAACGCCGACTACTACGGTGCCCATCCCATGCCGGAGGGCTGGTCGGCGCTGACCCCGGTGCCCGCCGCACCCCGCGACCGGGAGACGCTGCGCGTCGCGATCGTCGGTGCCGGACCGTCCGCGTGCTACGCCGCGCAGGAACTGCTCGATCGTTCCGACGTCGAGGTCGAGATGTTCGACCGGCTGCCCACCCCGTTCGGGCTGGTCCGCGCCGGCGTGGCCCCCGACCATCCCGGTACGAAATCCGTCACGGAATCGTTCGAGTGGTCGTTCCGTCGCGATGCGTTCGACCTGCACCTCGACACCGAGGTCGGACGCGACATCACCCACGCCGAGTTGCTCGCGCACCACCACGCCGTCGTGTACGCGGTGGGAGCCTCCGCGGACCGTCGTCTCGGCATCCCCGGTGAGGACCTCCCGGGCAGTCACGCCGCGACGGAATTCGTCGCCTGGTACAACGGGCACCCCGACTACGCCGACCGGACGTTCGACCTGTCGGCCGAGCGCGTCGTGATCGTCGGTAACGGAAACGTCGCCCTCGACGTGGCGCGGATCCTCACGATGGACGTCGACGAACTCGCCCGCACCGACATCGCCGACCATGCCCTGGCCGCACTGCGCCGCAGCAACGTCCGCGAGGTCGTCCTGCTGGGTCGCCGCGGCCCCGCGCAGGCCGCCTACAGCAACCCGGAATTCCTCGCGCTGGCGGACCTGGCCGGCGTCGACGTGGTGATCGACGAGGCCGATCTCGACCTCGACCCGGTCAGCACGCGGCTCGTCGCCGAGGACCCCGCCGCCGCCATGCGCATGCAGCTCGCCCGAGAGTACGCGTCGCGGCCGGCTCGGCCCGGCCATCGGCGGATCGTCTTCCGCTACCTGTCGGCACCGATGGAACTGCTCGGTGACGAACGGGTCGGCGGGGTCCGGATCGCGCACACCGAACTGGTCGCCGCCGACGACGGGACGCTCAGTGCCCACGTCACCGACCGCTTCGACGACATCGACGCGGAGCTGGTGCTGCGATCGATCGGCTACCGGGGAGTTCCGGTGCGCGGCCTGCCGTTCGACGAACGCCGCGGTGTGATCCCGAACGATACCGGCCGTGTCACCGACGGTGTGTACGTGACCGGTTGGATCAAGCGCGGCCCCAGCGGTGTCATCGGTACGAACAAGGCGTGCGCCAAGGAGACCGTCGGGGCGCTGCTCGCCGATTTCGACGCCGGACGACTCGCCGCGCCCCACGGTGACCGCAAGGCCCTGCGCCGACTGCTGTCCGCGCGCCGGCCCGATCGGGTGGACCTCGCCGGATGGCGCGCCATCGACGCCGCGGAACGTACCGCGGGACGTGCGCAGGGACGCCCGCGCGTGAAGATCACCGATCGCGCGGTCCTGCGCGAGGTGGGCCGACGCCGCCGACGTCTGCCGCTGCTCGACCTGGTTCGTCGCTGACGCCCCGCGGCACCCCATCCTGCGCCCCGGCCCGGAAACGGGTTGGGGCGCAGCCGTGCGACGGTTAGGATCGCCGAGCACTCCGCACCGCCGCGGGCACCGTCCACAACGCCGGTCGCCGCGCCCCTGCGCACACACCATCCGAATTTCCGCGGGCATGCACCTGCGCCGAAACAGAAGGCATCGCATGAGCGAGCAACCAGAGAAGACAGCAGGTCGAGACGGTGAGAAGCTCGATGCCGCGGTGCTGAAGATCGCGTCCGTCGTCGTGCTCGGCGCCATCATGTCGATTCTCGACGTGACCGTGGTGTCGGTCGCAATCCCGACGTTCATGTCCGAATTCCAGGCCACGTACGCGACCGTCGCCTGGACGATGACCGCCTACACCCTGGCGCTCGCGAGTGTGATTCCGCTCACCGGCTGGGCGGCCGACCGGTTCGGCACCAAGCGGCTGTACCTCACGGCGCTCGTCCTGTTCGTGGCCGGATCCGTGCTGTGCAGCATGGCGTGGGACGTCACGTCGCTCATCGCGTTCCGCGTCGTCCAGGGCTTCGGCGGCGGCATGCTCATGCCGCTCGGTATGACGATCATGACCCGTGCCGCCGGACCGCACCGCGTCGGCCGGGTCATGGCCGTCCTCGGAATCCCGATGCTGCTCGGCCCGATCGGTGGCCCCATCCTCGGCGGCTGGCTCATCGAGGCCGCCACCTGGCACTGGATCTTCCTGATCAACCTGCCGATCGGCATCGTCGCGCTCGTCGTCGCGAACGTGGTGCTCCCGAAGGATTCGCCGCAGCCCTCGGAATCGTTCGACTTCGTCGGAATGCTCCTGCTGTCGCCCGGACTCGCACTGTTCCTGTTCGGCGTGTCGTCGCTCCCCGAGACCGGAACCGTCACGGCGCCCCGCGTGTTCGTCAGCGCGGCCGTCGGGCTCGTGCTCATCGCAGGGTTCGTCGTCCACGCGACGCGCACCGATCATCCGCTGATCGACCTGAGCCTGTTCCGCAATCGACAGCTCACGTTCGCGGTGCTCACCATGACCGTCTTCGCGATCGCGTTCTTCGGTGCGGGTCTGCTGTTCCCCAGCTACTTCCTGCAGGTCCGCGGTGAGACCACCCTCGCGGCCGGTCTGCTCCTCGCTCCGCAGGGAATCGGTGCGATGCTCACCATGCCGATCGCCGGTCAACTCGTCGACCGTATCGGCCCCGGAAGGATCGTGCTCGTCGGCCTGTCGCTGATCATCGTCGGCATGGCAGTGTTCACCCAGGTGGGTGTCGACACCTCGTACGTCCTTCTGCTCGCGGCGTTGTTCGTCATGGGCATGGGGATGGGGTGCACGATGATGCCCACCATGACCGCTGCGTTGCAGACGCTGACCGACCACGGCATCGCGCGCGGGTCGACGCTGATGAACATCGTCCAGCAGTCCGCCGGCTCGATCGGTACCGCGACGATGTCGGTGGTCCTCACCAGCCACATGGTGCTTCCCGACGGCCTTCCGGACGGGGCATCGGTCCAGCCCGACGCCGATGCCTTCGCGCAGCTTCCGCCCGAGGTGCAGACCACGATCCTCGGGTCCATGGCCGACGCGTTCGGCAGCACCTTCCTCGTCGCGACCGTGGTCATGATCCTCGCTCTGATCCCGGCGGCGTTCCTGCCCAGAACGCGTTCAGCGCAGCCGGAGGGGCAGGGCCCGGCGGTGCCGCTGCACTGACGCGACGCGTCCGAGGCCGGGCTGCGACGCGTCCGAGGTCGGGCGGGGCCGTGACGGGTGTCGCGGCCCCGCGCGCGTTCCCGGGATAACCTGACCGGGACACTCACGCACCCGGAACGGACTCGATCTGCAGATGACCAGCGACAGCACCCGCGACGATCCCCGCGTGACCCGCCGTGCCCTCCTCGGCGGTGCCGGTGCCGTCGCGGCCACCGGACTGATCACCGCGTGCGGTCCGGGCACCGGATCCGATGACGCAGTCGGGGCGGCGGAGCCGACCACCACGCAGCCCCCGGGCCCCGATGCCCAGGTGGTCGCGGCGGTCGCCGACGTCCCCGTCGGCGGCGGGGTGTTCCTGGAGTCGGACCGGCTGATCCTCACACAACCCACGGACGGTGACTTCCACGCCTTCGTTGCGATCTGTACCCACCAGGGCTGCAACATCACCGACGTCGAGGGCGACCGCATCATCTGCACGTGCCACGGCAGCGTGTTCGATCTCGACGGGGTTCCCGTCGAAGGTCCGGCGAAGAAGCCGTTGAAGACGCGCGCGATCGAAGCGCGCGGTACCGATCTGGTGGTGGGCTGACCGGTCCGGTACACCACGTCGGGGTTCGCGGACGGGGCGTACCGGGTCACGTGCGATGCACCGGCCGGGCTCCGACCGGACGGTGTGTCCGCACGCGGAAACGGTGGGTGCGCCCGCTAGAGTCGGTCGATGTGAGGCCGACCGAGGAGCGGTGGAAGCCCCGTGCGTTCCGGGAGGGGACGGACCCGGATCCGCGGTTCACGCTCGCCAACGAACGCACCTTCCTCGCGTGGATCCGTACGGCCCTCGGGATCATCGCCGCCGCCGTGGGACTCGAGGCCTTCGCGGCCGACGTGATCGACTCCGCTGTCCGTACCGTGATCGCATGCGGGTTGCTGATCTTCGCCGCCGGCCTGGCGCTCGTCGCGTTGCTGCGGTGGATCGGTGTGGAGCGCGCGATGCGCACCGCTCGCCCGCTGCCCCTGCCGTGGACGGCATTCCTCGTCGCAGTCCTGCTGGCCGTCGCGGGTATCGGGCTGACCGTCGCAATCGTCGTGTGAGCGTCCGGTGAGGCACGACGATCCGGGCCTGCAACCCGAACGGACCTCCCTCGCGTGGCTGCGCACCGCGGTGGTCCTCGGCGTGATCGTGCTCGGATTCATGCGTTTCGTTCCCGGGCCGGACCTCGTCGTCGCGATCACCGGTCTGGTGTTCCTGATACCCGTGCTCGTGCTGCTGTTGACCGCACGGGAGGGGCACCGCCGACGGGTCCGCGGGTTCGTCGCAGGACGAGTGGACGGGTTGTGGTGGCGCAACGCCGTCCTCACCGGCGTCGTCGTCGCGCTCGCCCTGGCGTCGGTGACACTCATCGCGGTCCACGCGGTGAGCTGAGTCGGGGGCGGCCGCGGCGGACATACCATTCGTGCATGTCTTCGTGGCCGGATCTCGCAGCGCTCGAACTGCTCGTCGGAATCGACGATCACGGTGGACTCGGGGCGGCCGCCCGAGCCGCGGGCATCGCGCAGCCCAATGCCACCCGCGCCCTCAACCGGCTCGAAAGGCAACTGGGAACACGCCTGGTCCGGCGGGGACGGACCGGTTCGGTGCTCACCCCGGAGGGGACGGTGGTCGCGCACTGGGCGCGGGAGGTGCTCTCGGACACCCGGCAACTGCTCGACGCGGCGGCCGCGTTGAGCGTCGAACACCATCCCGGGTTGGTCGTCGCGGCATCGATGACCGTCGCCGAACACCTCATCCCGCGCTGGCTCGGTGAATTCCGGGCGATCCACGACGACGTGCAGATCCGACTGCAGGTGCACAACTCGATGCAGGTGTGCGACATCGCCGCTGCCGGAGGATGCGACGTCGGTTTCGTCGAAGGCCCCGGCGTGCCCGCCGGGCTGCACAGTGTGGAGGTGGCGCGCGACGAACTGGTCGTCGTCGTGCCACCCGATCATCGCTGGGCGCGCCGGCGCCGCCCGATCACCGTCGCGGAACTCGCGGCCACCCCGCTCGTGGTGCGGGAGGAGGGGTCCGGCACCCGTCGCACGCTCGACCTCGCCCTGCAGGAGTACGACCGGCCTGCGCCGCTGCTCGAACTCGGCAGCGGGGCATCGGTGCGCACGAGTGTCCTCGGAGGTGTCGGGCCTGCGGTCCTGAGCACCCTCGCCGTCGCCGAGGACGTGACCGCAGGGCAACTGCGGGTGATCGGCGTCGACGGACTCGACCTGTCGCGCGTTCTCCGTGCGGTGTGGCGGCCACCGCGGGCGCTGTCCGGTCCGGCCGGGGAACTGGTCCGAATGGTGGTGCGGAACAGACGGGCTCGACCGCTGGGCGGGATCGGATCTCCGACACGGCCCTGACGCCCGATACCTTCGGGCGTCGGACGACACAGGAGGACGAACCCGCAGTGAACGATCTCGAACGGGCGGCGCGGAGCACGCTCGTCACCGACACCCTCGCGCGTCCCGCCCACGCGCCGGGCCTCGGAACCCTCGACGAGTACGGTGCCCTGCTGACGGACGACATCGTGTGGGAGTTCCCCGGTACCGGCACGATGCACGGTGTCGGGAAACTCGTGCACCGCAGGATCGGTGCCTGATGAGCGGGAACGGCTCGGCGCACCCGGCGGTGCTCGTGACCGGTGGCACCGGCGGGATCGGTGCTGCGATCTGCCGTGCGTTCGCCACCGCGGGCCACGACGTGGCATTCACGTACCGCAGCCGGACGGACACCGCGGAACGGCTGGCCGCGGAACTCCGCGAGCGGGGCGCGACCGTCGCGTACGACGCGCTCGACCTCGCGGATCCGGACGCGACGGCACGGTGGGTCGAATCGGTGACCGGTGAGTTCGGGGGGTTCGGCACCGTCGTGCACGCGGCGGGTCCGCACGTTCCGATGGTGCACCTGTCGGCGGTGTCGCCCGCGCAGTTCGGCGCGGCCGTCGACGCCGAGGTCAAGGCGTTCTTCAACGTGGTCTCCGCGGCGTTGCCGGAACTGAGGCGCTCGGCCGGGTCGGTGGTCGCGGTCACCACCGCCGCGACCACCCGGTACCCGGTCCGGGACGGCCTCTCCGCCGGACCGAAGGCCGCGATCGAGTCGCTCGTGCGCGGATTCGCGGCCGAGGAAGGACGGTTCGGCGTGCGTTTCAACAGTGTCGGCCCGGGCATGCTGGTCGACGGCATGGCCGATCGCCTGATCTCCACGGGGGAACTCGACGATCGCGCGCTCGAGGTGACGAAGCGGAACATCCCGCTGCGCAGGTTCGGGCACGCCGTCGACATCGCGGAGGCCGTGTTGTTCCTCGCCTCGGACAAGGCCGGCTTCATCAGTGGCCAGAAACTCGACGTGGACGGCGGTTACGGAATCTGACCCCGCCGCGCAGGGGGCGAGCGCTGCGGCGAGTTCGTTTGCGGCGTTCACCTGCATCGACGCATAAAACAAGCATCGATGCTTGATTTTGGTGCGTCGGCGTGTGACCCTGGTCGCATGGTGGAGTTGCCCGAGCTACTCGACGATCTGCGCGCCGAAGGCGACGCCCTCGACGCCCTCGTCACGAACCTGACCGCCGACGACTGGCGCCGGCCCACGCCCGCGCGGGGATGGACGATCGCCCATCAGATCGGTCACCTCCTGTGGACCGACCGCGCCGCCCTCATCGCCGTCACCGAACCCGACGCCTTCGTCAGTGGACTCGAAAAGATCGCCGACGCCGAAACATTCGTCGACGAAGGAGCCGCAGAGCAAGCTGCCCGCGTCCCGGCGGACCTCCTCGCGGACTGGCGCGGTACCCGCCGCGACCTGGCCGAGGCTCTCCGTCGGGTCCCGGCCGACACGAAGATCGTCTGGTACGGCCCGCCCATGTCCGCGCCGTCGATGGCGACGGCACGACTGATGGAGACCTGGGCACACGGAGGGGATGTCGCCGACGCACTCGGCGTGCACCGCGCACCCACCGCGAGCCTGCGGCACATCGCGCACCTGGGCGTGCGCACGCGCGACTTCTCGTTCGTCGTGCACGGACGGACCCCACCTGCCGACGTGTTCCGCGTCGAACTGGTGGCACCGGACGGCAGCATGTGGACGTGGGGTCCGGAGGACGCCCCGCAATCGGTGACCGGTTCCGCCGAGGACTTCTGTCGGCTCGTCACCCAGCGGACGCATCGGCTAGACACCGCGCTGGCCGCGCACGGGCCCGACGCGGCGGCCTGGCTCGATCTGGCGCAGGCATTCGCCGGCCCACCCGGCGCGGGCCGCCCGGAGAAGAAGAAGGAGGAGGACGCATGACCCGTGCTGTGCGGATCGGGAACTGTTCCGGCTTCTACGGCGACCGCCTGTCGGCGATGCGCGAGATGCTCGAGGGCGGGGAACTCGACTACCTGACCGGCGACTATCTGGCCGAACTGACGATGCTCATCCTCGGGCGCGACCGGTTGAAGGACCCGGCGTCCGGATACGCCAAGACGTTCCTGCGGCAGGCAGAGGACTGCATGGGGCTCGCGCTCGACCGGGGGGTCCGGATCGTCACGAACGCGGGCGGACTCAACCCCGCCGGACTTGCCGAGGCGCTGCGCACGGTCGCCGATCGACTCGGACTGTCGCCGCGCATCGCCCACGTCGAGGGCGACGATCTGATCGCCCGGATCGACGAACTGGGATTCGCCGCCGACCCCCGTCCACTCACCGCCAACGCGTACCTCGGTGCGTGGGGCATCGTGGAATGTCTGGATGCCGGGGCCGACATCGTCGTGACGGGCCGCGTCACCGACGCGTCCGTCATCGTCGGGCCCGCCGCCGCCCATTTCGGATGGTCCCGAACCGACTTCGACGCCCTGGCCGGGGCCGTCGTCGCGGGCCACGTCATCGAATGCGGCACCCAGGCCACCGGTGGCAACTACGCGTTCTTCACCGAAATCGACGATCTCACCCGACCCGGGTTCCCGATCGCCGAGATCGAGGCCGACGGATCGGCCACCATCACCAAACATCCCGGCACCGGCGGTGCCGTCACCGTCGGTACCGTCACGGCGCAACTGCTGTACGAGGTCACCGGCGGTCGATACGCGAACCCAGACGTCACCGCACGCATCGACACCGCTCGCCTGGAACGGACCGGCCCCGACCGCGTCCGCATCACGGCAGTGGAAGGGGAGCCGCCCCCGCCGACCCTCAAGGTGTGCCTCAATGCCCTCGCCGGATTCCACAACGAGGTCGTATTCGTCCTCACCGGGCTCGACATCGAGGCGAAGGCCGCGCTGGTGCGCACGCAGATGGAGGCGAACCTGTCGGTCCGTCCCGCCGAACTCGACTGGGTCCTCGCCCGCACCGACCACCCCGACGCCGACACCGAGGAGACTGCGAGCGCCCTGCTGCGCTGCACCGTGCGCGACCCCGACCCGAACATCGTCGGGCGTGCCTTCACCTCCACCGCAGTCGAATTCGCGCTCGCCGGGTATCCCGGATTCTTCGTCACCGCACCACCGGGTGCGGGCAGCCCCTACGGCGTCTACACGGCCGCCCACGTCGACGCGAGCCGGGTGCCGCACATCGCGGTGATGCCCGACGGAACCGCCGTCGACATCCCGGTGCCCGCAACCGGCCGGACCCTCGAACCCGTCGACGAGCCGGAACCGCCGAGCCCGTTGCCTCCCGGACCCACCCGTCGAGTGCCGCTCGGCACGGTCGCCGGTGCCCGCAGCGGCGACAAGGGCGGCGACGCGAACATCGGCGTGTGGGTTCGCAGCGACGACGAATGGCGGTGGCTCGCACACGCACTCACCGTCGACACGCTGAAGGATCTGCTGCCCGAGACACGGCCGCTGACCGTCACGCGGCACGTGCTGCCGAATCTGCGAGCCGTGAACTTCGTCGTCGAAGGGATCCTCGGACGGGGCGTCGCCTCCCGGGCCCGTTTCGATCCGCAGGCGAAGGGGCTCGGAGAATGGTTGCGGGCCAGACACGTCGACATACCCATCGCACTCCTGGAGGAGCGCACGTGAACACAGCACCCAGCGACGTCTGGACCACCCCCGAACGCCGGGCCCTGCGCGAGACCGTGACCGCGTTCGTGCGCCGCGAGGTCCTCCCACACCTCGACGACTGGGAACGTGACGGGCAGCTGCCCCGCGACCTGCATTCGAAGGCCGCGAAACTCGGACTCCTCGGCGCAGGATTCCCCGACAGCGTCGGCGGATCCGGGGGCGATGCGATCGACGCGCTCACCGTGTGCGAGGCGTTCCACGAGGCCGGGGCCTCCGGCGGCGCGTTCGCATCGTTGTTCACCTGCGGGATCGCGCTGCCCCACCTGATCGCCGCGGCCGATCCCGACCATCTCGACCGGTGGGTCCGGCCGACCCTCGCCGGCGACGCGATCGGATCGCTGGCCATCACCGAACCGGGCGGCGGATCCGACGTCGGGCACCTCACCACGACCGCTGTCCGCGACGGCGACCACTACGTCGTCAACGGGGCCAAGACGTACATCACCTCCGGCTGCCGAGCCGACTTCGTCGTCACCGCCGTCCGCACCGGCGGCCCCGGCGCGGGTGGCGTGTCACTGCTCGTCGTGGAGAAGGGCACACCCGGATTCACGGTGTCGCGCAAGCTCGACAAGATGGGCTGGCGTGCCTCCGACACCGCGGAACTGTCCTTCGTCGACGTCCGGGTGCCCGCTGCGAACCTCGTCGGTGCCGAGCACACCGGGTTCGCACAGATCGCACAGGGTTTCGTTGCCGAGCGGGTCGCGCTCGCCGCGCAGGCGTACTCGTCGGCGCAACGCTGCCTCGACCTCACCCTCGCCTGGTGTCGCGACCGCGAGACCTTCGGGCGCCCCCTGATCTCCCGGCAGGCGGTGCAACGCACCCTGTCGGAGATGACGCGGCGCATCGACGTGGCCCGCGTCTACACCCGATCCGTTGCCGAACGCGCGGTCGCGGGCGACGGTGACCTCATCGCCGAGGTGTGCTTCGCCAAGAACACCGCCGTCGAAGCGGGGGAGTGGGTCGCGCACCAGGCTGTCCAACTGTTCGGCGGACTCGGCTACATGGCCGAATCCGAGGTCGAACGCCAGTACCGGGACATGCGCATCCTCGGCATCGGGGGTGGTACCACCGAAATCCTCACCGAACTCGCCGCCAAACGACTGGGATACCACACGTGAGCACATTCGTCTCGACCCTCGACCCGGGCTCCGCGGAGTTCGACGCGGCCGCCGCCGCGATGCGCACCCGCCTCGCGGAACTCGACAGCGAACACACCAAGACCCTCGGCGGAGGCGGCGAGAAGTACGTGCGCCGACACCACGACCGCGGCAAACTCCTTCCGCGCGAACGGATCGAACTGCTCCTCGACCCTGATTCACCGTTCCTCGAACTGTCGCCGCTCGCGGCGTGGGGCACCGACTTCCCCGTCGGCGCGAGTGTCGTCACCGGCATCGGTGTCGTGGAAGGCGTCGAGTGCGTCATCGTCGCCAACGACCCCACGGTCCGCGGCGGCACCAGCAACCCGTGGACGCTGCGCAAGTCGCTGCGCGCCGACGACATCGCCCTCCAGAACCGGATGCCGTTGATCTCACTCGTCGAATCCGGGGGCGCGGATCTGCCCACGCAGAAGGAGGTGTTCATTCCCGGTGGGCGGCTGTTCCGCGACCTGACCCGACTGTCGGCGGCGGGCATACCCACGATCGCCCTGGTGTTCGGCAACTCCACCGCCGGCGGCGCGTACATCCCCGGTATGTCCGATCACGTCGTGATGATCGAGAACCGCTCGAAGGTGTTCCTCGCGGGGCCGCCGCTGGTGAAGATGGCCACCGGTGAGGAGTCCGACGACGAGTCGCTCGGCGGCGCCGAGATGCACGCGCGGATCTCCGGTCTGGCCGACCATTTCGCCGTCGACGAACAGGACGCGGTGCGTATCGGCCGCAGTATCGTGCGCCGGCTCAACCATCGCAAGGCGGGTCCGGCGCCCCTACCCGAGGTGCGCGAACCCCGGTACGACGCCGAGGAACTCCTCGGGATCGTCCCGGAGGATCTCAGGCAACCCTTCGATCCCCGGGAGGTGATCGCCCGCATCGTCGACGACTCCGATTTCGACGAGTTCAAACCCCTCTACGGCTCCTCCCTCGTCACCGGATGGGCACGGTTGCACGGTTATCCGGTCGGGATCCTCGCCAATGCGCGCGGTGTCCTGTTCAACGAGGAATCCCAGAAGGCCGCGCAGTTCATCCAGCTCGCCAACCGTGCCGACACCCCACTTCTGTTCCTGCACAACACCACCGGCTACATGGTGGGTCGTGAGTACGAGGAACGCGGCATGATCAAGCACGGCGCCATGATGATCAATGCCGTCGCGAACTCGACGGTCCCGCACATCTCGATCCTCATCGGCGCGTCCTACGGTGCGGGTCACTACGGCATGTGTGGGCGCGCCTTCGACCCGCGCTTCCTCTTCGCGTGGCCCAGCGCCAAATCCGCGGTCATGGGCGGTGCACAACTCGCCGGGGTCATCTCCCTCGTCGGACGCGCCTCCGCGCAGGCCCGCGGGCAGGAGTTCGACGAAGCCGCCGACGCTGCGATGCGCGCCGCCGTCGAGAACCAGATCGAAGCCGAGTCGCTGCCGATGTTCCTGTCCGGCCGTCTCTACGACGACGGAATCATCGACCCCCGCGACACCCGCACCGTGGTGGGACTGTGCCTGTCGGCCGTCGCCACCGCACCGATCAGCGGCGCCGAATCCTTCGGCGTCTTCCGGATGTGAGGCACCCGTGAGCGAATCGACCATCACCTCGGTGCTCGTCGCGAACCGCGGCGAGATCGCGAGACGCGTGTTCGCGTCGTGCCGGCGCGCAGGACTCGGTGCGATCGCCGTGTTCTCCGACGCCGATGCCGACAGCCCGCACGTCACCGACGCCGATGCCGCCGTGCGACTGCCGGGTGTCACCCCGGCCGAGACCTACCTCGACGGGAAGAAGGTCATCGCGGCGGCACTCGCGGCGGGAGCCGACGCAGTGCACCCGGGATACGGGTTCCTCTCCGAGAACGCCGAGTTCGCGAGATCGGTACTCGCAGCCGGCCTGTCCTGGATCGGACCGAGGCCCGAGTCGATCGAGCGGATGGGGTCGAAGGTCGAGGCCAAGAAGATCATGGCCGACGCCGGCGTTCCCGTCCTCGCCGAACTCGACCCCGTCGGCCTCACCGAAGCGGACCTGCCGGTTCTCGTCAAAGCGTCCGCGGGCGGCGGTGGCCGCGGTATGCGCGTGGTGCGCACCCTCGACGAACTCGCCGGACAACTCGACGCGGCACGGCGCGAGGCGGCGTCGGCGTTCGGCGACCCGACGGTGTTCTGTGAGCGCTACCTCGAGACCGGACGGCACATCGAGGTGCAGATCCTCGCGGACCGGCACGGCACGGTGTGGGCCGTGGGGGAACGTGAATGCTCGATCCAGCGGCGCCACCAGAAGGTGATCGAGGAAGCTCCTTCCCCGCTCGTCGAGGCGACCGACGGCATGCGTGAGCGTCTCTTCGACGCCGCACGCCGCGCCGCGAGGGCCATCGGTTACGAGGGCGCCGGCACCGTCGAGTTCCTCGCCGACGGAACCGGCGAGTTCCACTTCCTGGAGATGAACACGCGCCTGCAGGTCGAGCATCCCGTCACCGAATGCACGACCGGCCTCGATCTCGTCGACCTCCAGTTCCGCATCGCCGACGGTGACCGGATCGAATCCGAACCGCCCCCTGTGCAGGGATGTTCGGTTGAGGCCAGGCTCTATGCGGAGGACCCCGCCCGAGACTGGCAACCGCAGTCGGGCGTCGTGCACAGGTTCGTGCCGCCGCAGCCCGCGGTCGAGTTCGACGTGCTCCGGCGGACCGGTGTACGCATCGACTCCGGGGTCGTCGCGGGGTCGGAGATCGGCGTGCACTACGACGCGATGCTCGCCAAGGTGATCTCGTATGCACCCACCCGCGATCGGGCCGTGCGGCTGCTCGCCTCGACGCTGGCACGCACCGAGATCCACGGACTCGTCACCAACCGTGACCTTCTCGTCGATGTGCTGCAGCACCCCGCCTTCCGCGCCGGCGACACCGACACGGCATTCTTCGACACCCACGGGCTCGCCGAACTCTCGGAGCCGCTGGCGTCCCTGGACGCCGAGGAGGTGTCCGCGATCGCCGCCGCCCTCGCCGCGTCGGCGGCGGAACGGTCGGCCGCGACCGTGAACGCCGGTCTGCCGTCGGGCTGGCGGAATCTGCCGTCGCACCCGCAGATCAGACGATTCGCCGCGGGGCACGACGAACACGAGGTCCGCTACCGGATCACGCGGGACGGTGTGCGGGTGGACGGTCGCGACGACATCCGGGTGGTCGCGTACACACCCGACCGGGTGACCCTCGACGTCGACGGGGTGCGCCGGCGGCTCTCGGTCGCGCGGTACGACGCGACCGTGCACGTCGACTCGTCGCTCGGCCCCGTGCGGTTGACCGCCCTGCCGCGCTTCACCGATCCCGCCGCGCGGATCCCCGCGGGATCGCTGCTCGCACCCATGCCCGGATCGGTGATCGGCGTCGACGCCGCGGTCGGCGATGCGGTGGAGGCGGGGAGCCCGCTCGTGCGGCTGGAGGCCATGAAGATGGAACACACCGTCGCGGCGCCCGTCGCCGGCATCCTCACCTCGCTCGACGTCACGGTCGGCGACCAGGTCGCCGTGGGCGCTGTCCTCGCCGTCGTGACACCGCACGACGAGACCGCACCACTGACCACCCCCGGCACGGAAGGTTAGAGCATGAGCGTCATCGAATCCGACGAACGCACCCAACTGCGGAACGCGGTGTCGACCCTCGCGAAACGCTACGGCTACGTCGACTACGTTCTGCCGAAGGCACGGAAGGGGGAGCCGCTCACCGAACTGTGGAGCGCAGCCGCCGACGCCGGGTTCCTCGGAGTGAACATTCCCGAGGAGTACGGTGGTGGGGGCGCCGGAATCTACGACCTGGCCCTCGTCCAGGAGGAACTCGCCGCGCAGGGTTGCGGACTGCTGCTGGTCGTGGTGTCCCCGGCGATCTGCGGCACCATCATCGCCCGATACGGCACGGCAGCGCAGAAGAACCGATGGCTACCCGGGCTCGCCGCGGGCACGAAGATCATGGCGTTCGCCATCACCGAACCCGACGCAGGTTCCAACTCGCACAACATCACCACCGTCGCGCGTCGCGACGGCGACGACTGGATTCTGTCGGGCAGCAAGGTGTTCATCTCCGGCGTCGACCAGGCCGATGCCGTGCTCGTGGTGGCCCGCACCGAGGACGCCCGCAGCGGAAAGCTGCGTCCCGCGTTGTTCATCGTCCCCGTGGACACTCCGGGATTCGTCCGGACCCCGATGGAGATGGACATCGTCGAACCCGACCGTCAGTTCATCCTGTTCCTCGACGATGTCCGCCTGCCCGCGGACGCGCTGGTCGGTGATCCCGACGCCGCGCTCATGCAACTCTTCGCGGGACTCAATCCCGAACGCATCCTCGGCGCCGCGATGGCCGTCGGGATGGGGCGGTACGCGCTCGACGCGGCCACACGGTACGCCCGGGAACGGACCGTGTGGAAGGAGCCGATCGGCGCTCACCAGGGCATCGCGCATCCGCTCGCGCAACGCAAGATCGAGGTCGAACTCGCGAAACTGATGATGCAGAAGGCCGCGGTGCTCTACGACAGCGGAGACGATCTCGGTGCCGCCGAGGCCGCGAACATGGCCAAGTACGCGGCGGCCGAGGCCGCGATCGCGAGCCTCGACCAGGCGATCCAGACGCACGGCGGTGGTGGACTCACCGCCGAATACGGCCTCGCCGCGATGCTGGGTGCCGCGCGCATCGCGCGGGTGGCGCCGGTGAGTCGCGAGATGATCCTCAACTTCGTTGCCCAGCACTCGCTCGGTCTGCCACGGTCGTACTAGAAGACCCGGCGATCGAGCACATCCAGGAGCCCCCGATGACCGAGCAGACGGACGCGGTGGTGGTGCGGTACGACGTCGACCGCACCGTCGCGACGCTGACCCTCGACTCACCGCACAATCGCAATGCGCTGTCCACACCGCTGCTCGCGCAGCTGCGGCAGGGACTGGACGACGCGGCCGCCGACCCGGCAGTCCGCGCCGTCGTTCTCACCCACACCGGAGGAACCTTCTGCGCCGGAGCGGATCTGAGCGAATCGTCCGGTACACCGGAGGAGGCGGCAGCCGAACGCACCCGCGACATGACGGCTCTGCTCCGGCAGATCCTGGAACTGCCCAAGCCGGTTCTCGGGTGCATCGAAGGGCACGTCCGGGCAGGCGGTATGGGGCTCATCGGCGCCTGCGACATCGTGATCGCCGGGCCGGGGTCGACGTTCGCGCTCACGGAAGCGCGACTGGGTCTGGCGGCGTCGATCATCTCCCTCACCGTGCTGCCGAGGTTGTCGTCCCGAGCCGCGGCACGGTACTTCCTCACCGGTGAGCGGTTCGGTCCGGAGGAGGCCGTCACGGACGGACTCATCACGCTGTCCACCGGGGACACCGCAGCCGCGTTGGCCGATCTCCTCGCGGAGATCCGGGAATGCTCCCCGCAGGGCCTCGCGGAGTCGAAGCGACTCGTCACCGCGAGGATCCTCGAGGGTTTCGACCGCTACGGTGACGATCTCGCAGCGCAGTCGGCGCGGTTGTTCGGTTCGGCGGAGGCGGTGGAGGGCATGACGGCGTTCCTGCAGAAGAGGCCTCCGTCGTGGGCGAGGACCCGGTGAGATCGTGCCGGGCCGGACGCGGTCACGCGATGCACGTCCGCCCGTGGTGGGTGAGCAGCAGATCGAGCACCCGTCGCAGCGACCACCGCAGGGTCTCGATGTCCTGCATCGGCAGGCTCTGCTGGTATCCGGCGAGCGTGTAGAGCGCGAGTCTGGCGAAGTCCCGGGCCGCGTCGTCGTCGCCGACGAGCGCGGTCACCGCTTCGTGCACCACCGCGTAGCGGTGCTCGTCGACGGTCTCCTGGACGGCGCGGACCTCGGGGTCGTTGTGCGCCCACCCGCGGATCGACGACTCGGCCCGGTGGGGGAGCGCGCACGCGAAATCGATCAGTATCTCCATGCGCCGCGCGGGCGAGGTCTCGCGTCGGGCGGACGCGGCGAGTTCGAGTGTCTGCCGCTCCAGCCAGCGTCGCAGGAACTCGGTTCTGAAACATGCCCAGCTGCCGAAATAGTTGTAGAACGAGCCCGTCGTGACCTGCAGTCGTGCGCACAGCGGGGCCTGTTTGAGCCCGCCGTGATCGGTGGTCGAGAGAATCTCGATCGCCGCATCGAAATAGTCGTCGCGTGTCACCAGCGTCGCCACCGTGGCATCGCTCCCTTCTCCGTCCGAACGCGCAGGGCGCGCGTTCTCCACCCCCGCCCGTCTCTTCCCGGGCCGGAATCACCCGACCCGGACACGATATGTTCGTATGGACCGGATCGCGCCGCACGGGCGCTGTGGGATGCCCCCACCGTGAACGGCCGGTGTGGTGCATCATCCGTCCGGCGGTCGGACGCGCCAGGAAGGATCGGGATGATGCGCGAACCCAAACAGGACCGTAGCCGGGCGACCCGGCAACGTCTGTTGGAGGCGACCATCGAGTGTCTGGCCGACTCCGGGTGGGCCGCGACCAGCGTATCCGTCGTCGCCGAACGTGCCGGCGTGTCTCGCGGCGCGACGCAGCACCACTTCCCGACGCGCGAGGACCTGATCACGGCGTCACTCGAGTACATGTTCGACAGTCGGATGACGCTGATCGACGACGGCGACCTCGACGCCGCGCCGGGAGTGGGTCGCACCGAGGCGGTCGTGACGCGGATCGTCGACCAGTACTGCGGAACCCTCTTCAAGGCCGCGTTGCAGGTGTGGACGGCGGCCGCCGCGGATCAGGAGTTGCGTCGACGCATCGTTCCGCTCGAGGAGCGATTCGGCCGGGTCGCGCATCGTGTGGCGGTCCGGCAGCTCGGTGTCGAGGACGACGCCGATCCGGTCGTCCACCGTATGGTCCAGGCGACACTCGATCTCGGTCGCGGACTGGGCCTGGCCGACGTGCTCACCGACGATTCGCGTCGCCGCGCGGAGATCGTCCGGAACTGGGCGACCCAACTCGATGCGGTCCTCGCCGACGCGCGTCGCAGACGCGCGCGCGACGTCAGGACCGGTTAGGGTCTGTGCACATGGAGGGGTTCGTGCGGACGGGGAGGGCGGCACTGGCTGCGGCCGGGGTGATCGTGGTTGCAGCGACCGCTGCGGGCTGCGGATCCTCGGACGATGCCGCAACGGCGGCGCCGACGAGCACGGCTCCGTCCGTCACCGAACCAGGGCCGTTCTTCGCGGAATGCGCGGGGGTCTCCGACGACGAAGTGGCCGGCCGGTTCGGCCTGGGTTCCTTCGAGGCCGTCACCCGCAACTCGGTGGGCTGCGAGTGGGAGATCTATGTCGGCGGACCGAGCGTCAGTTTCTCGTGGTACCGCGGCAGCCCCATCGGGCGGGAACGCGCCGGCTCGGACCTGGTCGGCCGTCCCGCCGCGGACGTCGAGATCGGGGGGAATCCCGGTTTCCTGGGTTCGGCGGAGAACGGGGACGGGCGGACCGTGTTGTGCGAGATCGGAGTGCAGTTCGGTGGTGACTTCATCCACTGGTCGGTGTCCTACGGCCTGTTCGCGCCGGTCGCGGATCCGTGCGACGTCGCCCGGGAACTCGCGGTGCTGAGCGTGGAGCGGTCGCGGTGACCGGCGCCCGGAGACGTCCGGTGCGGACCGCCGTCGCGGTGGGCGCCGTCGTGCTGTCGGCGCTGGTGACGGCGGGGTGCGGCCGCAGCATCGAGGGTCGGCCGATCCCGGCGGGGAACGGTGCGGGTGGGGCGTCGTCGGAGTTCGCCGACCTGCTCACCGAGTGTGACGCCGTCACCGAGCAGAAGATCGCCGAGACGGTGGGCGTCGATTCGGTCTACCGCGGGTTCTTCGGCGCGATCTGCCGCTGGGAGGGAGACGGACCGGCCGGGGTGGTGAAGGTCACCTTCAACTGGTTCGAGACCGGTTCGCTGGATCGCGAGCGCGAGGCGGGGGAGGAACTCGGGTACAGCGTCGAGGGCACCACGGTCGAGGGGCGGCGTGCCCTGCAGATGCGCAGGCCGAACGACGCGTCGTCGTGCGGTGTCACGGCCGGTGATTCGACGACCGGCATCTTCGGGTGGTGGGTGCAGTACACCTCCTCGGGTGCGGATCCGTGCGAGGCCGCTGCTACGTTGGCACGACTCACCCTCAACCTCAGCAATTGACGCCGGTGCACACACCGGATCGGGTTCGGTACCGCCGGCGCACGGCGGTGACCGGAGCATGCCTCGTCGGCAGACGTCTCGCTTTGACCTGATGCGGCGCCGCCGGGTATCGTTGTAGGTCGTGTCCGGCATGTTCGGACCGATCTGTGTGCCTATGCGAGGCGATGCCGTACGCGCCGTCTGTGAACATGTGCAGATGCGAGTTTCCGGCTGCCTGTGTGGGGGTACGCGACACACCCGACCTCGTGTGCACACGGGGGGCGAGTGCGGGGCAGTTGCTTCCTTGCCCCAACCGATGGATCCCTAATTTCAGAACAGCCAGTGTTGCTCGTGTGAGCAGCTCCAGACAACGAGAAAGCCGATAGATGCCAACCATCAATCAGCTGGTCCGCAAGGGCCGCCGCGACAAGGCCGCCAAGGTCAAGAGCGCGGCCCTGAAGGGCAGCCCGCAGCGTCGTGGTGTGTGCACCCGCGTGTACACCACCACCCCGAAGAAGCCGAACTCGGCTCTCCGTAAGGTCGCGCGTGTGCGCCTGACCAGCTCTGTCGAGGTCACCGCCTACATCCCGGGTGAAGGCCACAACCTGCAGGAGCACTCGATGGTGCTCGTCCGCGGCGGTCGTGTGAAGGACCTCCCCGGCGTTCGCTACAAGATCATCCGCGGCTCGCTCGACACTCAGGGTGTCAAGAACCGCAAGCAGGCTCGTAGCCGCTACGGCGCGAAGAAGGAGAAGGCCTGATGCCACGTAAAGGTCCCGCTCCCAAGCGTCCGCTGATCGCCGACCCGGTCTACGGGTCGCCGCTGGTCACCCAGCTGGTCAACAAGATCCTGCTGGACGGCAAGAAGTCCACCGCCGAGCGCATCGTCTACCAGGCGCTCGAGCAGGCTCGCGAGAAGACCGGCACCGATCCGGTCGTCACCCTCAAGCGCGCGCTCGACAACGTCAAGCCCGCCCTCGAGGTCCGCAGCCGCCGCGTCGGTGGTGCCACCTACCAGGTGCCCGTCGAGGTCCGCCCCGGCCGCTCCACCACCCTCGCGCTGCGCTGGCTCGTGACCTTCGCGCGGCAGCGTCGCGAGAAGACCATGGTCGAGCGCCTGGCCAACGAGCTGCTCGATGCGAGCAACGGTCTCGGTGCCGCCGTGAAGCGTCGCGAGGACACCCACAAGATGGCTGAAGCCAACAAGGCGTTCGCGCACTACCGCTGGTGATCAGGCGCCGGTCGGGAGGTCCGTCACCATTCGACCTCCCGGCCGGCTGCTTGCACAATTGTGTCGGTCCCGTAAAGGCCGGCTGACAACACAAGAACACGTGGTCCGCACCCTTGGACCGACACGAGCTACGAGCGGGGTTTACCTGTGGCACAGGAAGTGCTGACCGACCTGAACAAGGTCCGCAACATCGGCATCATGGCGCACATCGATGCCGGCAAGACCACGACGACCGAGCGCATCCTCTACTACACCGGCGTCAACTACAAGATCGGTGAGACCCACGACGGCGCCTCCACCACCGACTGGATGGAGCAGGAGAAGGAGCGTGGTATCACCATCACCTCCGCCGCCGTGACCTGCTTCTGGAACAAGAACCAGATCAACATCATCGATACGCCCGGCCACGTCGACTTCACCGTCGAGGTCGAGCGTTCGCTGCGCGTCCTCGACGGCGCCGTCGCCGTCTTCGACGGCAAGGAAGGCGTCGAGCCGCAGTCCGAGCAGGTCTGGCGTCAGGCCGCCAAGTACGACGTTCCGCGCATCTGCTTCGTCAACAAGATGGACAAGATGGGCGCGGACTTCTACTTCACCGTGCAGACCATCATCGACCGTCTCGGTGCGAAGCCGCTGGTCCTGCAGCTGCCGATCGGTGCCGAGGATGCCTTCGACGGCGTCGTCGACCTCGTCGAGATGAAGGCGCTCACCTGGCGTGGCACCACCGAGATCGGCACCGCGGCCACCGTCGAGGAGATCCCGGCCGACCTCGCCGACAAGGCCGCCGAGTACCGCGAGAAGCTGCTCGAGACCGTCGCCGAGTCCGACGAAGAGCTCATGGAGAAGTACTTCGGCGGTGAAGAGCTCACGATCGCCGAGATCAAGGGCGCCATCCGCAAGATGACGGTCGCCTCCGAGCTGTACCCGGTGCTGTGCGGCACCGCATTCAAGAACAAGGGCATCCAGCCCATGCTCGACGCGGTCGTCGACTACCTGCCGACGCCCCTCGACATCGGCGAGGTCCACGGCCACGCCGTCGGCAACGAGGAAGAGGAACTGACCCGCAAGCCCTCGAAGGACGAGCCGTTCTCGGCCCTGGCCTTCAAGATCGCTGCGCACCCGTTCTTCGGCAAGCTCACCTTCGTGCGCGTGTACTCCGGCCGGATCGACTCGGGCACCCAGGTGCTCAACTCGACCAAGGGCAAGAAGGAGCGCATCGGCAAGCTGTTCCAGATGCACGCCAACAAGGAGAACCCGGTCGACGAGGCCGTCGCGGGCCACATCTACGCGATGATCGGCCTGAAGGACACCACGACCGGCGACACCCTGTGCGCGCAGGACGCCCCGATCGTCCTCGAGTCGATGACCTTCCCGGACCCGGTCATCCAGGTCTCCATCGAGCCGAAGTCGAAGGCCGATCAGGAGAAGCTGTCGATCGCGATCCAGAAGCTCGCCGAAGAGGACCCGACGTTCTCCGTCGAGCTCGACGACGAGACCGGCCAGACCGTCATCGGCGGCATGGGCGAGCTCCACCTCGACATCCTCGTCGACCGCATGAAGCGCGAGTTCAAGGTCGAGGCGAACGTCGGCAAGCCGCAGGTCGCGTACCGCGAGACGATCACCCGTCCGGTGGAGAAGCTCGAGTTCACCCACAAGAAGCAGACCGGTGGTTCGGGCCAGTTCGCGAAGGTCATCATCGCCCTCACCCCGTTCGTCGGCGAGGACGGCGCGACCTACGAGTTCGAGAACAAGGTCACCGGTGGCCGCGTTCCGCGCGAGTACATCCCGTCGGTCGACGCCGGCGCGCAGGACGCCATGCAGTACGGCGTTCTCGCCGGCTACCCGCTGGTGAACATGAAGGTCACGCTGCTCGACGGTGCCTACCACGACGTCGACTCCTCCGAAATGGCCTTCAAGATCGCCGGTTCGCAGGCGCTGAAGGAAGCGGCCCGCAAGGCTGCTCCGGTCATCCTCGAGCCGCTGATGGCTGTCGAGGTCACCACCCCCGAGGACTACATGGGTGAAGTGATCGGCGACCTGAACTCCCGCCGTGGCCAGATCCAGGCCATGGAGGAACGCAGTGGTGCCCGTGTCGTGAAGGCGCTGGTTCCGCTCTCGGAGATGTTCGGTTACATCGGGGACCTGCGGTCGAAGACCCAGGGCCGCGCGAACTTCTCCATGGTGTTCGATTCCTACGCAGAGGTTCCGTCGAACGTCTCGAAGGAAATCATCGCCAAGGCCACCGGCGAGTAACCTTCGGGTTGGACCCGGTCGCCTGCACGACCAAGTAATACAAACCGCACTGCTGCATACTGCAAGCAACAACAGTCCAGGAGGACATTCCAGTGGCGAAGGCGAAGTTCGAGCGGACCAAGCCGCACGTGAACATCGGCACCATCGGTCACGTCGACCATGGCAAGACCACCACCACGGCTGCGATCACCAAGGTGCTGGCCGACAAGTACCCGGATCTCAACGAGAGCTTCGCGTTCGACCAGATCGACAAGGCTCCCGAGGAGAAGGCTCGTGGTATCACGATCAACATCTCCCACGTCGAGTACCAGACGGAGAAGCGCCACTACGCTCACGTCGATGCTCCGGGTCACGCCGACTACATCAAGAACATGATCACCGGTGCCGCCCAGATGGACGGCGCGATCCTGGTCGTGGCCGCCACCGACGGCCCGATGCCCCAGACGCGTGAGCACGTCCTGCTCGCCCGTCAGGTCGGCGTTCCCTACATCCTCGTCGCCCTGAACAAGGCCGACATGGTCGACGACGAGGAAATCCTCGAGCTCGTCGAGATGGAGGTCCGCGAGCTCCTCGGTTCGCAGGAGTTCGACGAGAACGCCCCGGTCATCCCGATCTCGGCGCTCAAGGCGCTCGAGGGCGACGCCAAGTGGGTCAAGTCCGTCGAGGACCTCATGGAGGCTGTCGACGAGTCCATCCCGGACCCGGTCCGTGAGACCGACAAGCCGTTCCTCATGCCCGTCGAGGACGTCTTCACCATCACGGGTCGCGGCACCGTCGTCACCGGCCGTGTCGAGCGTGGCGTGATCAACGTCAACGAAGAGGTCGAGATCGTCGGCATCCGCCCCGAGTCGACCAAGACCACGGTCACCGGCATCGAGATGTTCCGCAAGCTGCTCGACCAGGGCCAGGCCGGCGACAACGTCGGTCTCCTCGTCCGCGGCATCAAGCGCGAGGACGTCGAGCGCGGCCAGGTCGTCGTCAAGCCCGGCACCACCACTCCCCACACGGAGTTCGAGGGCCAGGCCTACATCCTCAACAAGGAGGAGGGCGGCCGCCACACGCCGTTCTTCAACAACTACCGTCCGCAGTTCTACTTCCGTACCACGGACGTGACGGGCGTTGTGACCCTCCCCGAGGGCACCGAGATGGTCATGCCCGGTGACAACACCGAGATGTCCGTCAAGCTGATCCAGCCGGTCGCCATGGACGAGGGCCTCCGCTTCGCGATCCGCGAGGGTGGCCGCACCGTCGGCGCCGGTCGCGTCACGAAGATCATCAAGTAGGCATCGCCTACGGGATCCTCGAGTGAGGTAGTACTCACCGACGTCCGTTCGGCGTCCACCCTCCGGGGTGGGCGCCGTTCGGCGTTTCCGACCTCCCGCGCGCGAGCCCACGACCTCTCCGTCGGAGCGAACGGTACATTCACTCGAATCGATCGAGCGGACGATACGTTCGCTCGGACGCGGGGGAGGCTCGGACGCGGGGGGCTCGGACGCGGGGGTGGCTCGGACGCGGGGGTGGCTCAGTGGACGTCGGGGGCGGGGTCGAGGTGCAGCAGTACTTGAGTCGCGACCCGTGCGCCCCCGAGTGCCGCTGCCGCGCGACGGGCGCTGTCCTCGGCTGCGGCGGTGAGTTCGGCGACATCGATGTCGGGTTCGGCGTGGACGGTCACGGACAGCGTCGGGAGGTGCCGTTCGACGACGGCCCGGCCCCGCACCGACCGCACCCCCGGTAGCGCCTCGAGATCGCGGGCGACACCGGCGGCGACGGGCCCGAGTTCGACGCCGAGCGTCGCGTCGGTCACCGCGTCGTACAGTTGCACCGTCGACGGCCGGCGCCGCGACAGGTTCACCACGAGCAGCACGATTCCGACAGCCAGACCCACCCCCGCGACCGTCCACAGTGCCGGTGTCCACCACGGCTGATCCGGGATGTCCGTGACGACCGTGCGATCCAGTGTCGCGAGTTGCTCTCGCGCGAGCGGCACCCGCCACAGCCAGGCGAGTGCGAACGCCCCCGCGGCGAGCAGCGTGCAGCCGGTGACGAAGGCGAAGAACCGGTTGACGAGCAGGGTGCGCAGCTTCATCGATACCGGACCTTCACGACGAGGGGGACGGGGTCGGCCAACAGCGCCAACTGCGGTTCGAGTTCGGCGCGCAACGTGTCGACGAGATCCGTCGCGGAGGTGCCGTTCTCGGCCAGGACCCGGAGCAGTGCGCGTCTGCGGTCGACGACGGTGCGCGCGGTCAGGACACCCGGAAGCGCGCTGGCACGTGCGCTGCACATGCGGGCGACGTCGGTGCGGCGCATCCACACGGTCGGGACAGGTCCCGACAGACACAGGGGTAGGTGTGTGCGCTTGCGCGGTTTGAGTGCGACGACGATCGCGACCACACCGACGACGACGAGGAGCACCGCGACCGGCGCGATCCACGGTTCCCAGTGCAACCTGCCGAACCATTCGAACGAGTTGCGCAGCCACGGTGCCCCGCCGTATGCGCCGCGGACGATCAGAAGTTCACGGGCCGCGACGAACGCGACGCCGAGCGCGCCCAGCGCGATGAGTGCGGCGACCGACGCTGCCGCCGGGTAGGCGAGCGGGACCAACGGCGCGACGAGCGACAGGTCGGTGCGCGGTCCGCTGCGGGCGGCGACGATGTCGGATTCGTGGTATTCGACGGGCACCGGCGGATCCGCCGGCTCGTCCTCGCGGGGTTGCGCGGTCGACACCACCACCACGTTCAGTTCGTGCACGGTCGTGCCCGTGTAGTCGTTGAGGTGGCGTTCGACGACATCGTGCACGCGCCGCGTGAGGGCCGCGGCATCGTAGGGCCACTCGGCCGCGACGAACAGGTTCACCGCGACCGCTCCCGCCGCCGTCGTGATGTCGGCGCGCGGCAGTTCGCGTCCGGTGAGCAGGCTCAACCCGCCGCTCTGCCGGACCACACCGGGAACCTGCAGTGCGGCATTCGCCGCGATCCGCTCGATCGCACGATCTTTGATCGTCAGGGTGCCGCGCAGCGCCCCGGAATCGGCGTCGGCGGGATCGGCGGGTGACGCGGCCTCGGCTCCGGTCCCAGCGGCAGTCCCGGCCTCATCCACGGCCGCGGCTGCGCAGCAGTGCGCCGAGGTCGAGTGTGCCGTCGCGGTGCGCTCCGATCGCCGCACCGATCCCGCCGAGCAGGATGGCGAACAGCAGTCCGCTGACACCACCGAGGATTCCGGCGAGGGCGAGGAGCAGACCGGCGATCAGACCGACGACGGTGTTGCTCAGAGGTGTGTGGTTCACGAGGGGACCTGCTTCCGTGTGCTGTCGGATACACCGAACGCGCCGGTACCGGCGACGACGTCCTCGACGACCACGTCGACGACACCGTCGACGTGCTCGGCCACCCTGGTGCGGACGGTGTCCGCGAGCGCGGGGAGATCGGCGGGAAACTCGGCCGTCAGGTGGATCTCGACGCGGTCGGTGCCGCGACCGCCGACGCGGAGGCCGATCACGCGTCGCCCACCGACATACGTTGCGACCTCCCCGAAGGCACCGCCGTGCAGATCGGCGACACCGGGGACGGTGCGGACGAGTTCGACGATCCGGTCCGGATTCACCGCACGCGATTCTTCGGATCCGGTGCGGGTGTCTCGTCGGGAAGGACGACGTCGAACACGGTGATGTTCACTTCGGTGACCTCGAGGCCCGTCATCTGTTCGACGGCGGCGATGACGTTGAGCCGGATCGCGACCGCCAACTCGTGCAGGGCCACGCCGTATTCCGCGACGATCCCGATGTCGATGGCGGCCTGCTTCTCGCCGACCTCGACGGCGACGCCCTGCCCGTGATTGATCCGCGCCCCCGGGATGCGGTCGCGCAGCGCACCGACGACCCGCGCGGTGCCCGCGCCGATGTCGAAGACACCGGCGACCTCGCGCGTCGCGAGGCCCGCGATCTTGGCGACGACGGCGTCGGCGATGATCGTGCGTCCCAGCGCATCGACCGGGCCGGGTGACGATCCCGTTCCGAACTGAACGCGGCTGAGCGCTGCGCCGCTGTCGCTGGTCATGGGGATTCCTCCGATTCGGTTGTCGTATCCGATTGTCGTGCGTGACGCGCCGCGGCGTGTACCGGTTCGGCGCGCGGTGCTCGCCGCCCTCATTATCCGCGTATCCGCTGATGCCCGTGTGACAGGTGATCAGGGATGGACACACGGTGTCACAACCTTCGTCGGTTCCGGAACCGGTGTTCACCACGGGGAGCATGTGGGTCTGTCGGAGCCGACGTCTGTTTGATAAGAAGATGCGATGTGTTCGCGTGGCGTCCGTCACGCATTCGACCTGAAGGGAACACCACGTGGCAGGCGATCGGATCGTAGTCGTCGGGGCAGGACTGGCCGGTGTGCGCACCGCGGAGGAGCTGCGACGCGGAGGATACGACGGTGCCGTGGTGCTCGTCGGTGACGAGGTCCATCTGCCCTACGACCGCCCGCCGTTGTCGAAGGACGTCGTCCGCGGTGAGCGAGACGACACCACGTTGAAGCCGCAGGAGTTCTTCGACGACCAGCGGATCGAACTCCGGCTCGGTACGGGTGCGCGCTCCCTCGACACCGCATCCCGAACCCTCACACTCGACGACGGCACCGAACTCGGGTACGACGAGCTCGTCGTCGCGACCGGGTTGCGGCCGCGTCGCATTCCGGGCCTGCCGTCGTTGCGGGGAGTCCACGTGCTGCGTTCTCTGGAGGACAGCCGTGCGCTGCGCGCGGAGATCGTCTCCGGTTCTCGCGCGCTCGTCGTCGGTGCAGGGTTCATCGGCTGCGAGGTGGCGGCGAGCCTGCGGGCGCGCGGCGTCGACGTCGTGCTCGTCGAACCGCAGGCCGCGCCCCTCGCATCGGTCCTCGGCCCCGACGTCGGGGCGCTCGTGGCGCGCCTGCACACCGACGAGGGCGTGGACGTGCGTTCCGGGGTGGGCCTGTCCGAACTGCGGGGTGACGACCGGGTGACCACCGCCGTCCTCGGCGACGGTACGGAGATCGAGGTCGACCTCGTCGTCCTCGGGATCGGTTCGACACCCGTCACCGGTTGGCTCGACGGATCCGGTGTCGAACTCGACAACGGTGTCGTGTGCGACGGGGTGGGCCGCTCGTCGGATCCGCACGTGTGGGCCGTCGGCGACGTCGCCGCGTGGCAGCTGCCCGACGGCGGTCGCAAGCGTGTCGAGCACTGGACGAACGCGGGGGAGCAGGCGGCGGTGCTCGCGAAGGCACTGTTGACGGGCGAGGCGGGCGCGGTGGGGCAGGTCCCGTACTTCTGGAGCGACCAGTACGACATCAAGATCCAGGGACTCGGTGCGGTGCGCGGCGACGACACCGTGCACATCGTGCGCGACGACGGACGCAAGTTCCTCGCGTACTACGAGCGGGACGGCAGGCTGGTCGGTGTCGTCGGGGCGGGGTTGCCCGGGCAGGTGATGAAGACCCGCGCCAAGATCGCCGCCCGAACCCCGATCGAAGAGTTGCTCGCGCCCGCCTGAGGTGTGTCGGCGCCGGCTCGATCAGCGGGTGGCCGCACGTCTGCGACCGTGTCCCGTGCGACACGCTAGATTCGTGGGGTGATCGTTGCGCTCATCGACTCGGGTTTCGGGCTGTTGCCGACGTCCGCGCGGTTGCGGCGGTTGCGGCCCGATCTCGATCTGATGCTGTCGATGGACCCCGACGGTGCGCCGTGGGGTCCGAAGGATCCCGGCTGGGTGACCGAGCGTGTCGTGACCACGGCGCGGCGCGCGGTGGACCGCGGAGCCGAGGTGGTGGTGCTGCCGTGCAACACCGCGTCGGTCACGGCGCTCGAGCACGTCCGCGCCGAACTCGGCGACGGCATTCCCGTGGTGGGCACCGTTCCCGCGATCAAGCCGGCGGCCGCGGCGTGCGCGTCGGTCGCGATCTGGGCGACGGCGGCGACCACCGCCAGCGCCTACCAGGCGGATCTCGTCGAGCGGTTCGCGGACGGCAGCGACGTGGTGGGTGTCGCGTGCCACGGTCTGGCGGATGCGATCGACCGCGGTGATCGCGCCGCCGCGGCGACCGCGATCGCCGCGGCGGTAGAGCAGACCCCCGACGGGGTGCAGGGTGTGGTCCTGGGGTGTACGCACTATCCGCTCGTCGCCGACAGCATCGCCGAACAGCTGCCGCGGGACGTGCGCCTGTTCGACAGCGCCGACGCCGTCGCACGCCAGACACTGCGCAGGATCGACGCGCTCGGTCGGGCCTCGACCGGCACGGGGCGCGTCGACGTGTTCCTCAGCGGCGCAGCGGGGGAACTGCCCGAACGGGTGCGTGCGTTCGAGGACGGTCGGGTGCTGCTCGGGTCGGTGCCGGACGTCGCGCTCTGAGCCGGCCGGGGCACGGATCGTGCTCGTCAGGCCGCTGTGATCACCGGGATCCAGATCCGCCCGAGCCAGAACCGTCCCAGCGTGGCCAGGGCACCCGGAGCCCCGGATATCCCGGACATTCCCGCGGCGACGAGTCGCGCGATGCTGCGCAGGTCGTCGCGTGCGCGGGTGGCACCGTCGCGGGCGAGGAGGCGATCGGTGGTCGCGGCGGACAGCATCGCCGACACCCAGGTCGATGCCGCCGCACGCAGTGCGCTCATCGACACCGGTACCGGTGTGCTGGCCTGCAGGATGCGCATCGTCGCGTCGTGCAGGTAGTCGCGCAGGGATCGGACGTGCATGCGCGCGTCGGAACGTCGTTCGGCTTCACGCCAGATGATCACCCGAAGCATCGACGAGTCGTGGTGCCCGAGATTCAACGCGGTGTCGAGATTCACCAGGCTGGTCGCGGGATCACCGGGCTCGACGAGTGTGGTGAGATCGGGAAGCGGTTCGGTGGGCAGCCGTTCGGCCATCAGTGTTCCGAGGATCGCCTCCTTGGTGGGGAAGTAGTAGAAGATCAAGCCTTTGGGTACGTGCGCGGTGGCGGCGATCGCGGTGACCGCGGTGGCGTCGAAGCCACGTTCGGAGAACAGGGCCTCGGCGGCGTCGAGGATGCGCGAGCGCGCTGTCGTCGGGTGTCCCGACAGGCGGCCGTGGGCGTTCACCGGGTTCTCCCGGGTGTGAACCGTGGGCCGGTCGGGACCGGCCCACGGGTGGATTACCGGTCGGTCAGTGATGGGGTGCCAGTCCACCACCGTGCATGCGGGTGCTCATTGCGGGCAGAGCCGCGACCGCGACGACGACGGTGAGCACACCGACGATCCATGCGGTCCACGATGCGCCACTGAAGGCCGTGTAGTTCATCACCCACGGCGACAGGAACAGCAGCACTCCGAAGAGCCCCATCGCGTAGTCGAGAGACGCCATGGTGGGGCTGGCGATCTGGGCGATGCCGCACAGTGCGACGAGGACACCGAGAACGATCAGCGACCACATGGCCCTGTCGCTGGTGTCGAGCCAGATCGGTGACAGCGCGGCGAACGCGCCGAGAACGACGGCCACATAGTCCTGCAGCCGACTGTCGGAGAACATGGTGAGCCTCCTCTGACGGATTTGTCCCCTATCTCTCGGTATAGGACTGTTCGACCGGTCGGTCAAGATGTCTGCGCGTTGCGGTGGGATAAAGGTTCGGCCGGGTGGGCGGGGTTTTCCGGGGTGATCGTGACCACGGTGAAATATTCGCAATGCAAACGATGTTGGGATTGTCGACGTGTGCCCCCACGACAGGAGGTTCGATGAGCCGGCCCACCCGAACACGGGACGCCCGGAGGAGTTTCGGATTCGTGGTGGTGGGGCTCGGAGCCTTCGCGATCACTGCGTCGTCGTCGGCGCCGTCGCCGCTGTACCCGGTCTATCAGCAGATGTGGGGATTCTCCGCAGCCCTGCTCACCGTCGTGTTCGCGGTGTACGTGCTCGCGTTGCTCACGATGCTGCTGACCGTCGGGTCGTTGTCCGATCGCATCGGGCGGCGCCCGGTCGTCGGGACCGCGCTGCTCGTTCTGGCCGCGAGCATGCTGGTGTTCATCGCCGCCGACGACGTCACCTGGCTGATCACAGCCCGGGTTCTCCAGGGCGTCGCGGTCGGGGCGGCGACGGGGGCCCTGGCCGCCGCGGTGATCGATCTGCAACCGAACCCGAAGATCGGGCCGCTCGTCAACAGCATCGGACCGTCACTGGGGTTGGCTCTCGGCGCGGCGGGTGCCGGGCTCCTCGTCGAGTTCGCGCCGTTCCCGACGGTGCTCTCCTACGCATCGGTGGCGGTACTCGCCGTCGGGTTGGCCGTCGCACTGTTCTTCGTTCCCGAGACCTCACCCGCGACCGGGTTCACGTCGGTGGGCGCCGCCGTGCGCAGTCTGGTGCCGAGTGCGTCGGTGCCGCGGGAGGTGCGTGGCCGGTTCCTTCTGGTGCTGCCGTGCCTGATGTCGGCATGGGCGCTCGGTGGACTGTACATGTCGCTGGGCCCGTCCATCGTCGATGCCGTGTTCGGGATCGACGACCGGTTCGTCGCGGGCCTGGCGATCGCCACGATGTTCGGCTCGGGCACCGTCGCGGCGGTGGTGATGACGGGCCGCCTACCGCGACACGTCGTCCTCACCGGTGTCGTACTGCTCGCCGCCGGTGTCCTCGCGGTGGTCGCGAGCGTGCTCGTCGAGTCGGTGGGGCTGTACTTCGCGGCCACCGCGGTGGCCGGCGTCGGGTGGGGTTCGGTGTTCGTCGGTGCGATGAACGTGATCGGCGGCATGGGGCGCCCCCATGAACGCGGCCGGATCTTCGCCACGACGTTCACGGTCTGCTATCTGGCGTTCTCGGTGCCCGCAATGATCGCGGGTGCGTCGGCGGGCGCGTTCGGTCTCACCGTCACCGCCGTCGGGTACGGCGTGGGTGTGGCGGTCGTCGCGCTCGCGTCGGGTGCCGCGGTGCTCGTGCGCGGACCGAGGCCGCGGCGGGTGCTGCTCGAGAAAGTGCCCGCTCCCACCTCGCGGTAGGAACGGGCACCGGTGCCGGATCCGGGTCGTGACGTGTCGACCCGGGCCGATCAGAACTCGATCTTCAGATGGTCTGTGACGGGTTTGGCCTGGCAGCCGAGGATGTATCCGGCTTCGATGTCCTCGGGGTCGAGCACATCGCAGTGCGCCATCTCGACCTTGCCCTCGACGACCGTGCACGCGCACGAACCGCACTCACCCTCCTGGCAGGAGTAGGGCACGTCGATTCCCTCGGCGAGCATGATGTCGACGAGCGTCTGCGAACGCGGCCACGACAGGTTGTGTACCTCGCCGTCGAGTTCGACCTCCACGGTCGCGGCGTCCGCGGCTTCCTCGTCGCTGATCTCGGCGGGTGCGTGGTCGGCGAACGGGTCGCCGGACAGCGAGTTGAACACCTCGGCGTGGACCTGGGTGCGGGGCATCCCGGCGTTGGCGAGAGCCTGGTGCACACCGTCCATGAACGGGCCCGGCCCGCACATGAACGCCTCGCGGTCGGTGTAGGGGGCGGCGAGCGAGGCCAACTGGTCGACCGACGGCAGTCCCTGAACCGACTCGAGCCAGTGGACCACGGTCAGGCGCGTCGGGTTCTTCTCGACGAGTTCACGCAGTTCCCGTGCGAAGATCACCGAATTCTCGTCGCGGTTGGCGTAGACGAGCGTGATCTTCCCCGAGCCCTGGGTGAGTGCGGACTTGAGGATCGAGATGACCGGCGTGATCCCGCTGCCGGCGGCGAACAACAGGAAGTCGTGGTCGAACGACTTGGGGGTGAAGACGCCGGCCGGGGGAAGCACCTCGATGGCGTCGCCGGCGGCGACGCGGTCGCACAGCCAGTTGGAACCGTACCCGTCGACGGTGCGCTTGACCGTCACCTTCGGTGCGTCGTCCGTGAAGGGGGAGCTCGCGAGCGAATAGCACCGGGCGACGGAGCCGGTGAGGTCGCTCGGGATGCGCAGTGTCAGGAACTGGCCCGGCTTGTAGTCGAACTTGGCGCGCGCGTCGTCGGGCACGGAGAAGACGATCGAGCGGCTGTCCGCGGTTTCCTCGACGACTGCGGACACGGTGAGGATCACCGATCGCGAGCCGTGGGGCACCTCGACTGTCGTCATGAGTGTGTCGTCCTCTCGTGCAAACTTCCGTGGGCGGAATCCGGACACGCCACGGTTCTAGAACGTGTTCTAATTGTCAGGGTATCAGTCGGACCCCCGGTGCGAAACGGTACCGGGGCCGTACGGCCGGGCCGAACGCCCACCCGGTCAGTGGGACGGAACCTGCCCGATCGGGTGGATGACTGCCCGCGACCGGACGGTTTCGCCGTCCGCCCCTTCTCCTCGGGCGCGGGCGTCACCGATGGTGGTCGCAGATGAGGCCTGCATCACACCACCGCTCCGGCGGACCCGCATCTCGACGAGGAGAACGACGATGGCAATCGAGCTCAACCAGATCTGGGACTTCCCGATCAAGGAGTTCCACCCCTTCCCGCGCGCGCTCATGGGTGTCGGTGCCCACGACATCATCGGCGTGGAGGCCAAGAACCTCGGATTCAAGCGCACCCTCCTGATGACCACCGGCCTGCGCGGCTCCGGGATCATCGAGGAACTCATCGGGAAGATCGAGTACCAGGGTGTGGAGGTCGTTCTCTTCGACAAGGTCGAGTCCAATCCCAAGGACTACAACGTCATGGAGGCCGCCGCCGTCTACCAGAAGGAGAAGTGCGACTCGATCATCTCCGTCGGGGGCGGCTCGAGTCACGACGCCGCGAAGGGCGCCCGCGTCGTCATCGCCCACGACGGCCGCAACATCAACGAGTTCGAGGGCTTCGCCAAGTCCACCAACAAGGAGAACCCGCCGCACATCGCCGTCTCCACCACCGCCGGCACCGGTTCCGAGACATCCTGGGCGTACGTCATCACCGACACCTCCGACATGGACCACCCGCACAAATGGGTCGGTTTCGACGAGGCCACGATCGTCACCCTCGCGATCGACGACCCGCTGCTCTACTACAGCTGCCCGCAGCACTTCACCGCGTACTGCGGCTTCGACGTCCTCGCTCACGGCTCCGAGCCGTACGTCTCGCGCCTGGACTTCGCACCGTCGCTCGGAAACGCCCTGTACTCCATCGAACTGGTTGCGAAGAACCTGCGTGAGGCCACGTTCGAGCCGCGCAATCTCGCGGCCCGCGAAGGAATGATGAACGCTCAGTACATCGCTGCGCAGGCGTTCAACTCCGGGGGCCTGGGTATCGTGCACTCCATCTCGCATGCCGTCTCCGCCTTCTTCGACAGCCACCACGGTCTCAACAATGCGATCGCCCTGCCGCGCGTGTGGGAGTACAACCTGCCGTCGCGCTACGAGCACTACGCCCGCATCGCCACCGCGATGGGCGTCGACACCCGCAACATGACCACCGTGCAGGCCGCCGATGCCGCGGTCGACGCCGCGATCCGGCTCGCCAAGGACGTCGGCATCCCCGACAACTTCGGGCAGGTGCGCGTCGACTCGTACGACAAGAACCAGATGAACACCAGGAAGTACGCCGGCCGCGGCGAGGTCATCACCGGCGACGAGAAGACCGTGCGCGCGATCTCCGAGCACATCCAGGACGACTGGTGCACCCCGGGCAACCCGCGCGAGGTCACCGTCGATTCGATGATCCCGGTCGTCGATCACTGCATCAACCGGTCGTACTGACCGTCGCGACTCCGCGCCCGGGGGTGGCCTGCCCCCCTGCCCACCCCCGGGCGCGATCCATCCCCTTTCCCGCCCGCACCGGAGGACCACCCGGATGACCACCTTCGCCAACGGCGCCGAACTCGCGGACGCGCTGCGCCGGCACGACTACATCGCCGACGACGACTTCGCGACCGTCGTGCACCTGGCCACCGCACTCGAACGTCCCCTGCTCCTGGAGGGGCCGGCCGGAGTCGGCAAGACCGAACTGGCCAAGGCGCTCGCCGCCGCCGGTGACCGCCGGCTCGTACGGTTGCAGTGCTACGAGGGGCTCGACGACAGTCGCGCGCTGTACGAGTGGGACTACGCCAAACAGCTCCTGCACGTGCAGATGCTGCGCGACCGCATCGGCGAACTGCTCGGGCGGCACACCGACATCGCCGACGCCTCACGGTTCCTCGCCGACCAGGACTTCGGTCTGTACTCCGAGAAGTTCCTCTCCGTCCGTCCGCTTCTCGACGCCGTGCTCTCGCCGGAACCGGTGGTGCTGCTCGTGGACGAGGTGGACCGTACCGAGGAGTCGATGGAAGCCCTGTTGCTCGAGGTCCTCGCCGAACGGCAGGTCACCATCCCCGAGGTCGGGACGTTCACCGCCCGCTCCGTGCCCTGGGTCATCCTCACCTCCAACGACACCCGAGAACTGTCCCCGGCGCTCAAACGTCGCTGCCTGCACTTCCACGTCGGATACCCCACACCCGAGCGTGAACGGGAGATCGTCACGGCCCGCGCTCCCGAGGTGCGACCCGACACCGCCGGGAAGGTCGTCGACCTCGCTCACACACTGCGCGACCTGCCCCTGCGCAAGAGTCCGTCCGTCTCCGAGGTCATCGACGCGGCCCGCGCCGCCACCGTCCTGGGTGACGGTGCGGCAGAGGCGGATCCGTTCACCGATCTGCGCGACGTGTTGTTCTCGACGCTGCTCAAGTACACCGGCGACGTCGAACTCGCCCGCGGGCGACCGGACGGGGCCGATCCTGCACGGGTGTCCTCGCCCGCCCCGGTGGAACGGGCCACCGTCGCCGCTCGGCCCGCGAACACCACCACCGCGGTGTTCCGGGGCAGAGGGGGAGGCGGTCACGGGGGCGGTGGTCGCGACACGGCGGTCAGCGGTGCGCGGCGCTGACCCGGTGGTCCGCGTGGGCCACCCGGGTACCCGAGCACTGGACGTCGTCTCCGCGGTGTTCGCGTCGCTGCTGCGCACTCACGGGGTGGCCGCGTCGCCGGCCGAAACCATCGAGGTGCGCAGGGTCCTCGGGCTCGTCGGTGCGGCCGACCGCAAGGCGCTGCGGTCGTGTCTGCGCGCGGTGTGCGCCAAGTACCCGCACGAGCGCGCGGGCTTCGAACGTGCCTTCGACGAACTGTTCGGCGCGGTCGACGCGGTCGTCGCCGAGCCCGACCGGGATCCCGCACGCGCACTGTTCGCCGATGCCCTGCCCACCACCCTCGACATCGACGACGACCCGTCCGTGGCGCGGTACGCCGACTACAACGAACGCGCCGCCGAGGTCGGCGACCACTTCGACACCCCCGAGACCGAGAAGGGTTTCAACCCGCACAAGGACGACGACGTGTCGATGACGTCCTCGGACGCCGACCTGTCCGTCGACACCGGAGCGGACTCGGGACGGCGCGGCGTCACCTACACCGTCGACGTCGACCGTGCCGGATCCAGCACCGTCGGCGAGTTGTCCGCGGATCCGGGGGCAGCGGTCGTCGGCTCGCTGTCCTGGGACGATCCGGGGTCGATCCTCGCGTGGCTCGACGCATACGATCCGCACCGCACCTACGACGGGGACGTTCCCGACGAAGCGCTCACCGAAGCGCAACTCGGTCGTCTCGTCGAGGCCGTCGAAGCGTTCGTGGCCGCGTTGTCGGCCGTGATTCCCGTGACCGACGACGTCGAGGCACCCGAATCCCGTGACACCGCGGGTATCGACCGCGCCGAGATCGAACTGGCCTGCCACGAGGTGTTGCGACGTATGCGCGGTCCCGCGCGGCTGCGCCCGCGTGAACCGGCCCGCGGCCGACTCGACATGCGGCGCACCGCCCGCGCCGGGATGCGCACGGACGGAGTGCCTTTCCATCTCGTGGTGCGGGCGCCGCGTCCCGACCGGGTGCGGCTGCTCGTCCTCGCCGACGTGTCGCTGTCGGTGCGCCCGATCACGGCGTTCACGTTGCGGCTCGCACAGGCGATGCACGGCCGCGCACACCGCTGCCGTGTCGTCGCGTTCGTCGATCGACCCGTCGACGTCACCCGGCAGTTGCTCGCCGCGGACGGCGACGGCGCGCTGGCCGCGGTGCTCGCGCATCCCGCGGTGGATCTCGAAGCGAGCAGCGACTACGGCCGGGTGTTCGACGAGCTCCTCGTCGACCATCTCGGATCCGTCGACAGGCGAACCTCCGTGCTGGTCGTCGGTGACGGTCGCTGCAACGGGCTGCCGTCGCGCACCGATCGCCTCCGGGAACTGCGCCGGCGCGTCCACCGGCTCGCGTGGATCACGCCCGAACCCGAACGGTACTGGGCGCAGGCCACGTGCGCGATGCCCGAGTACGCCGACGTGTGCGACGAAGTGGTGGTCGCCCGTGACGGAACCCAGTTGCTTGCGTGCGCAGCAGAACTCGGATACGCCCTGCGATGATCCGGGCAGCCGGTGGGCCGCCCGACGACCGTGTCGGGTCAACGATCGGTGGCAGTGCCGATGATCCCTCGCGCGCGTGCCTGCGCGACCGCCGCGGTCCGCGAGCGCACACCGAGCTTCCCGAACGCGTTCGTCAGGTGGGTCTTCACCGTCGCCTCGCTGAGGAACATCCGGCGAGCGATCTCTCGATTCGACAGACCCGCGGCCACGGACTCGAGCACCTCGGTCTCGCGGGGCGTGAGGGTCACACCCGGATCGCGCATCCGGGCCATCAGCTTCGAGGCCACCGCGGGCGACAGTGCGCCGACGCCCGCCGCGGCCGCGACGATGGCGGAGAAGAGTTCGGCGGGCGCGGCGTCCTTGAGGAGGTAGCCGCTGGCGCCGGCTTCGATCGCACGGAGGATCTCGGCGTCGGTGTCGTAGTTCGTCACCACGAGAACGTGCGGTGCGTCCGGAAGAGCCCGGATCCGACGCGTCGCCTCCACCCCGCTCGGTCCCGACCCGAACCGTAGATCCATGAGTACCAGATCGACGGACTCGTCCCGACACAGCGCGATCGCTTCGTCGCCGGTCGCGGCCTCGGCGACGATGTCGATGTCGGTGTGCCGCTCGAGCAGTGCCCGGAGGCCGGCCCGGACGATCGCGTGATCATCGGCGAGGACGAGCCGGATCATCGTGTGTCCTCCCGGTGCGCGAGCGGAAAGGTCACGGTCATCGCGGTGTGGCCGGGCTCGGATTCGACCGCCCACCGTCCGTGGAGTTCCTCGACCCGGGTGCGCATCGCATCGAGCCCGAAGCTGTGTGCACCCGGGTCGTCGAGGAGGTCGACGTCGAACCCGCGGCCGTCGTCGACGACATCGAGGTGCACGGTGTCGGCACCGTAGGTGAGGGTGACGACACCGTGGCGCGCATCGGCGTGACGCACGACGTTCGACACCGCGCCCTGCGCGAGCCGCACCAGTGCCGACTCCACCGGCATCGGCAGGGACACGGGAGTGCCCTCGACCAGGAACCGGATCCGGCACGTGCCCGCCGTCGCCCGATCGCACACCCTCGCCAGCGCGTCGACGAGCGAACTCCCGGCCAGATCGGCGGGCGAGAGCGCCGAGATCAGGTGTCGAGTGTCGGTGAGTCCGGCGGACGCGATGCGCCGGGCCATCACGATCTTGTCGGCGGCGCCCGGAGGCAGGTCCTCGGTCTCCGCGGCGTGCAGCAGCATCTGGATGCTGCTCAGGCCCTGCGCGACGGTGTCGTGGATCTCCCGCGCGAGCCTCTCCCGCTCCGCCAGTTCACCTGCCGAGCGTTCCGTCTCCGCAAGTTCCGCACGGGTCCGGTGCAGATCCTCGATCAGGCGCTGCCGTTTCTCCGTCTCGCGGAACAGGACCCGGAATCCCAGTCCTGCGACCACACCGACGACGGCACCGAGCAACGACCCCACCAGCGCACCGCCCCATCGGCCGTCGCGGGCACCGATCAGTACATCGACGACGGTGACCGCGGCGACCGCCGCCATCGCGGGACCCACCGACATCTCGGCGATGAAGAGCAGGATCAGCCCGAACGACACGTATCCCGCGTCGGCGCCGAGGAGCGCCATGGCGACCCACAATGCGCACAGCGACCCCAACCAGACGAATCGGGTCGTCGGAGTCGGCGACGACCCGGCACCCACGATGTGCACCACGACGAACAGGGCCGTGAGCGCGCCGATCCATCCGGCCGACGGCTCGGACAGGATTACCGCGCGCAGCAGCACGATCAACGCCAGAACCACGATCAGCACGTGCAGTCCCAGACGGAGTCGCCCCACCTGTACGAACGAGGATTCCTCAACCATCACGTCATACGGTAGCCGCACGCGTGCGGTGTGCCCCGGACCGGAATCCGGGCCGGGGCACACCGCCGGTGGGCCGGTCACAGGCGGGCCGGTACCTTCTCGGGGCGATCCGCGACCCGCGGAACCGACGGCCACAGGGCTCGGTCACCGAGCAGCCGCATGATCGCGGGAACGAGCAGCGGCCGGACGACGAAGGTGTCGAGGAGGATCCCGATCGCCATCGCGAGCCCGAACTGGAACAGCTCGCGGATGGGCTGGGTGGTCAGCACGGCGAACGTCGCGGCCAGGATGAGGCCGGCGGACGAGATCACCCCGCCGGTGCGGGTGAGAGCGATCCGCAACGCCACCCGAGGCGGGTGCGTCGTCGACTCCTGCCGGTAGCGGCTCATCAGGAAGATCGTGTAGTCGACACCCAACGCGACGAGGAACACGAGGATGTACACCGTGACCCGGTTCCCGATTCCCGCGTCGCCGAGCACCGTGACCGTGATGAAGGTCGTGAGACCGAGGGTCGCGGTGAACGACAGCACGAGGGTCCCCATCAGGTAGAGGGGTGCGAGAACGGACCGCAGCAGCAACGCCAGGACCGCGGCGACGATCACGAGGACGAGCACTGCGACGACCAGGTTGTCACGATCGAGCGCGGCACGGATGTCGGCGGCGTGGGCACTCTCACCGCCGACGACGACGCGCGCGTCGTCGATGCCCGCGGCGATCGCCGCGGATTCCGCGGTGGCCGCGAGGGTGTCCACACGGTCCAGGGCTTCCGGGCCGTAGGGATTGTCGGTGAAGACGACCTCGAACGCGGCGGTGGTGCCGTTCGAACCGACGGCGGGCTGCGCCCCGGTCCGCGCCACCCCGTCGACGTCGGCGAGGTGGGAGCCGATCGCGGTCCAGTCCGGTGTGGGTGTGCCGTCCGGCACCGTGACGTACACGGTCGACGGTGCGATCTCGCCCGGGCCGAACGCGTCGGCGATCATGTCCCGACCCTGCTCGGATTGCGTGTCGATCCGGAAACCGCTGATGAAATCGAAACTCTCCCGGTAGCCGGCCAAGCCCGCAGTCATCACGAGAAGCCCGATCAGGGTGGAGAGCACCACCGTTCGCGGCGACCGTTCGACGAGGTCCGCAACTCGCTCCCAGATCCTGCCCCCGACCCTGCCTGCCGCCGCCCGGGTGGAGGACGGCCAGAACAGCCTGCCACCGAAGAGCAACATGAGGGCGGGGGTGAACGTGAACGCGACCAGCCCCATCGAGGCGACGCCGAGCGCGAGGTACGGGCCGAACCCGCGCAGGGCGGGTGAGACGGCGACGAGCAGCGCGAGCATGGCGAGGACGATCGTCGAGACACTGGAGACGATCGATTCGGTGATGCCGCGCAGTGCGCGCATCATCGCCGCCGAGCGGTCCGTTTCGACGGCGAGCGCTTCCCGGTAGCGGGCGGTGACGATCAGCGCGTAGTCCGTGCCGACACCGAACAGCAGCACCGTCATGATGGAGGCCGTCTGCGAGCTGACGTCGACCCAGCCGGCGTCGGCGGTCATCGCGCCCACCGTCTCGGCCAGTCGCATCGCGACACCCACCCCGGCGAGCGCCACCACCACGAGGACAGGTGACCGGTAGATCAGCAGGAGGATCACGGCGACCAACAGAATCGTGCCGAACAGCAGGATCTTGTCGCCGCTGCTGAACACCTTCACGGTGTCGGTGGCGATCCCCGCGGGGCCGGTGACCGCGGCGTCGACGGAGCCTGCCGCCGCGCCCACGAGTTCGCGCAGGGTGCCGACCGTGTCCTGGAACGTCGTGTCGGTCGGGTCGCCGGTGACGGGGACGACGATCATCTCTCCTGTGCCGTCGGCGGTGCGCAGATCGTCACGGTCGGAGCCTCCGGCGGTGATCACGGCGGCGATGGACGGATTGTCGGCTCGCGCACCGTCGATGCTCGCGACGATCCGGTCCACCGCCGCCGTCGTCTCGGTGCTGTCCGCGCCGCGAACGACGACGATCGCGGGAGTCCCTTCCTGTCGTGGGAACTCACGGGCCGCCAGCTCGGCGGCCTGTACGGATTCCGACGACGCGGGTGGATCGTTGGCTCCCGCGTTGTTCTCGACGTCCTCCAGCGCGGGTGCGACACTCGCGAGTGCACCCACCAGCAGGATCCACAGCAGCACGACGACGGCCGCCCGGCGTCGGGAGCCGAACAGGAGCCTCATGAAGCGTGCGCCCGCACCGTGATCACCCGGTCTCGCATCGCCGGATCCCGAATCGCGCGTGCTCATCGCACCGGGGTGGGGTAGCGGGACGGGAAGTCGGAGTACCGGTCGGTTCCCGGAACGAACCGTCCGCTGCGGGCGGCCCACACCTCGAAGGCGACGGTGGCGAACGGTGGCAGGGACGACACCAGGGCCAGCATCAGGGTCCGCGGGCGCCATCCGAGCCGAACGTACATCGCGATCGTGAGTACGACGAACGCGATGAAGACCGCACCGTGCAGAGAACCGAAGATGCGGACACCGACCTCGGTGGTGCCGGCGACCCACTTGAAGTACATCCCGACGAGCAGACCGAACCACGTCACCGCCTCCAGCATCGCGACGAGGCGGAAGGTGCGTACCAGCACGATTGTGGAGCGACTCTCCGGGCGGAGATCGGTGCCGCTCATGCGAGGCCCCCGTCCCCGACGGCGGAACCCGACCGGCCGTCGACGCCGACCCGCTCGCGTGGTCGGCCGATCGCGGTGCGCAGCCCGAGGAAGAAGACGACGAACGCGACGGTCAGCAGCACGTGGCCGATCCCGGCGATACCGGAGATCGCGGCCGACGCCTCCGTCCCGACCACCTGCATGGTGCCGTGGACGAGCTGCATCGACACCGTCAGGATCAGGCCCGAGTGGAAGGTGATCGTGAACCAGCGGTGGAGCGGTCCGGCCGACAGGGTGAACAGGTGTTCGAGGATCGCGACGGTCAGCAGGAACAGCACACCGAGCACCAGCAGGTGGGTGTGCACGACGGACAGTTGGGTCGGGCCGTCGAAGTCCTGTGCCTTGGTCAGCTCCCGGTAGTACAGGCCCGACGCAAGACCGGCGACGGCGTACCCGAACGCGGCATTGACGAGTGTCTTCACACCGTCCATCCGACCGTTCTCGCGGCCTCGGCGCATCGGCGGAAAGAGGGCATCCGTCTACGACTTCGGATGGAGGTGATCGATTCGATCCGGCCCGCGTCGCGGCCGAGGACGTCCGGCATCCGGTCGACGGTAAGCTGTGTCACACAATCGCGCGGACTTGTCAGAGGTGAGCAGTGGCCGTCGTCATCCCGGAACACGCCGAGGGCGAACATCCGCGGCATGCGGGCGCACCTCCGGCTCTCGTGAAGTTCCACGCGCCCGAGATCGTGTTCGGCGAAGGATCACTCGTCGAGGCGGCGCATGCTGCGGCGCGGCTCGGTGGGATCCGGCCGATGCTCGTCACCGATCCCGGACTCATCGAGGCGGGATGGACGGATGAGCTGGTGCGGCACCTGTGCGACCAGGGGCTCGCGCCGACGGTGTGGTCGGGGATCACCCCGAACCCGAAGGACCACGAGGTCGCCGCGGGGTACGAGGTGTATCGGGAACGGGGCTGCGACGTGCTGGTCGGGCTCGGCGGGGGATCGGTCATCGATGCCGCGAAAGCGGTCGCGGTGTTGTCGGCGAACGGCGGGAACATCCTCGACTACGAGGGTGTCGATCGCGTGGCCGTGCCGATCCCGCCGATGGTGATGGTCCCGTCCACGTCGGGTACGGGGGCCGACGTCTCCCAGTTCTGCGTGGTCACCGACACCCTGCGCGGTACCAAGATCACCATCATCGGGCGATCGCTCGTGCCCGATCTGACGGTGATCGATCCCCGGCTGCTCACCACCATGCCGGAGGATCTCAACGCCGCGACGGGGCTCGACGCACTCACCCACGGCATCGAGGCGTTCGTGTCCCGCGCTCACAATCCGCTCACCGACCACCACGCGCTGAGGGCGGTGGGCATGGTCACCGGCACCCTGGTCCGCACCATCGACGAGCCGATGTTCATGCCGGCCCGGGCCACGATGGCCCAGGCCAGCCTGGAAGCAGGGTTGGCGTTCACCAACGCGATCCTCGGTGCCACCCATGCCATGAGCCATCAGGTGGGGGGACTGCTGGACCTGCCGCACGGCGTGGTGAACGGCGTGCTGCTCCCACACGTCATCCGCTTCAACGGCGCCGCAGATCCCGCACCGTTCGTCGAGATCGCCGCCACCCTCGGACTCGAGGAGGCCCACGGACCCGCCGACGCCGCCGTCGCCGCCGTCGCGGGCCGCGTCGACGATCTGGCCCGGCAGGTGGGGGTGCCGCGGGGCCTGCGTCGGTTGGGGGTGCGGGAGGACGACCTGGCGCGCCTGGCCGACGGCGCGCTGCACGACGCGTGCATGGCCACCAACCCGCGACCGGCCACCCACGAGCAGATGCTCGAGTTGTTCCGGGTCGCGCTGTGAACGCGCATGACCTGTCGGCGCTGACCGGGCTCCGGTCGGGCAAGCCGACGTTCTATCCCCAGTACCGCGGCGCCGCCGAGCGTCTCGAACGGGTCGTGCACGCCCTGGAGTTGATCTCCCGGGCACTCGTGCGGACCGTCGAAGGTCCGGAGACCCTGATCTGCGCCGTCGCGGAAGCGGCCCGTGCCCACCTGAGTGCGGGCTGGGTGGCGTTCGCGCTGGCCGACGGGACCCTGCCCGACGCCGGGCCACGACGGTTGGTGCTCGGCCCCGACGCCACCCCGTTCCTCGTCGACGACGTCCAGGGGCCGCCGTTGCCGGACGAGGTGGTGGCGATGCTCGATGCGGCCCGGCGCGGCGCCATCGACACGTCGCCGGTGGTCGACGATCACCACGCGTGCGTCCCCATCGTTCTCGACGGGGGAGTCACCGGTGCGATCGCGGCGTGGACACCGAGGTCGCGCACTCTCGACGCCACCGATCGCGCCGTCCTGTCGATCCTCGCCAGCCAGACCGCGGTGGCGCTGCAGAACTCGGCGCTCTACCAGCGGGGGCAATTGCTTCTCGAACGCGCCGAGGAGGCGTATCGGGACGCGAACCGATCCGCCGCAGACCTGCAGGCGCGCAACGAGGAACTCGAGGCCACACTCCGCGAACTCGCACTCACCCAGCGGCAACTCGGCGCGGCGCAGCGGCAGCAGGCGCTCGACGAGGAACGGCACCGGATCGCTCGGGAACTGCACGACAGCGTCACGCAGGCCGTGCTGTCGGCCGGCATGCAGATCGAGGTGTGCCGCAGCGAGATTCCCGGCCCGGAACGCGGGGAACGACTCGACCTGGCCAAGGAACTGACACGTCGCGCGGTCGAGCAGTTGCGTACCGCGATCTACGCGCTCAACCATCCCTCGGATGCCGAGCGGTCGTCGTTGCCGGAGATGCTCGAACAACTCAGTGTCGCCCACATGCCGGGCGAACTGGACATCGCGGTGCGTGTCGGCGGTACCCCGGTCGAACTGCCGGGTGAAGCCGAGCATTCGCTGCTGCGGATCGCGGGTGAGGCCCTGTTCAACGCGGCGGTGCACGCGCACGCCACCCGAGCGATCCTTCGTCTCGTCTACGACGAGGACCGGGTATCGCTGTCGGTCGCGGACGACGGTGACGGTGATCCCGCGCAGATGCGCGTGATGCTCGCCCTCGCCGCGGGGAACGACCTCGACGGTCGGCATCGGGGACTGGCGAACATGCAGGCCCGCGCGCGGGAACTCGGCGGATCCCTCGAGGTGCGCCGTGCAAGACTCGGTGGTGTGCGGGTGACTGTCCGTATCCCGGTGCAGTGCAACGCTGCTCCGGACCGTAAGGGAGAGCGTCGATGAGCCTGCCGGATCAGTACGTCCAGTCGAGTGCGGTGCGGATCGCGCTCGTCGACGACCACGCCATCCTGCGTCAGGGGCTGCGCACCATCCTCGACCGTGAGCCGGACCTCGAGGTGGTGGGGGAGGCGGCGACGCACGTCGAGGCGCTCGATCTCGTGCAGCGGATGCGCCCCGACATCGTGCTGCTCGATCTGAAACTGTCGGCCGGGTCGGACTACGAGGGGCTGGCGCTGTGCGGGCAACTGTCGTCGGCACACCCGGGTGTCGGGGTGCTGGTGCTCACCACCTTCCTCGACGAGCAGATCGTCGTGCGCGCCGTTCACGCGGGAGCGCGCGGCTACGTCGTCAAGGACGTCGACACCACCGAACTCGTGCGGGCGATCCGCGCGGTGTCGCGCGGTGAGAGCGCGTTCGATTCGCGCAGTGCCGCGGCGGTCGTGCGGTCCCTCAACGGTCAGGGGGCGCAGGCCGAGCAACTCACCGGTCGCGAGGTGGAGGTGCTGAGGCTGCTGGCCTCCGGGATGTCGAACGCGAAGATCGGTGAGCAGCTGTTCATCTCCGCGACCACCGCGAAGTTCCACGTCAGCAACATCATGCGCAAGCTCGGAGTGAGTCGTCGCGCCGAGGCGGTGTACGCGGCCAGCAAGCGCGGCCTGATCTGACCGTCAGGACGCGTCGAGGATCAGCCATCCGCCGTGATGTTCGACGACGTCGAAGTCGCGACCGGTACGTTCGCCGAGCGCGCGCAGCGCCTCGGGATCGAACGTGCGCACGTGCCCGTGGCAGGCGGTCGCCTCGTCCTCGAACGGCACCGCGATCACGACGCGTTCCCGAGCGACGCGCAGTGCCTCGTCGACGACGGCGTCGCCGATCGTGTCGTCGACGTGTTCGAGCAGGTGGATCGCGGTGACGGTGTCGGCACTGCCGTCGGGGACCGGCACGTGCGTGGCGTCGCACACGATGGTCTCGAGCGCGACACCCAGCTCGGGCGCGACCGCGTCGAGCAGGCGCATGGTGCCGGGGAGGATGTCGGTGGCGGTCACCGGGACACCGGCCCCGGCCAGGCGCAGCGGCAGGAAGCCGAAGCAGGAGCCGAGGTCGAGTACGCTGCCGCGCACGAGTTCGGCCGCACGATCATGGATCGGCGCGAAATCTGCTGTTCCATCGAGGAGTTCGCGCAGAGAATTGCGGTAGTAGACGGACCACGAGTCCAGGGCGCCCGGCACGGTGGAGCGGACGAGCCCGACCATCGTCAGTTCGAATTCCTCCTGGCCGAAGTCGGCGTCCTGCACCGACGCGGTGACGCCCGCGACGAGCCGTTCGCTCAGATCGGCGGGGGTCAGCGAGTGCGTCACGCGGAGTCGGCCGTCGCTGCGCCGCAACGTCAATGGTCCGGAGTCGACGTGTTCGACGGTGACGTGGTCGTGCGTCCAACGACCGGGTGGGCAGGGGGCGAGCGAATCGAGCACGGTCATGACGGGTCGGCCTGTCCGGGAGTGGAATCGGGGGAGTGGGGGTCACAGTAGTCCAGCCCCCGGGTGACCGCCTGCATTCCGGTGGTGAGAAGTTCTTCGAGGTCGGCGTCGGGGTCGGCGAGCCACTGCTCGTACGCGGCGAGGGCGACCCCGAGCATGAGGTAGCCGACGGTGCGGGGGATGTGGCCGTCGGGTTCCGCGCCGATCCGTTTTGCCACGAACGCGGCGATGACCCCCCGCCAGCCCTGGTACATCACCGACGAATACCCCTGCAACGCGGGAGTGCCGAGGATCAGCTCCATCCGCGCGCGGTGCCGTGCGGTCTCGGTGGCGGGAAAGGTGTTGAAATCCAGCAGCGCGGTCGTGAGGGCCCGGCTCAGGGGCAGGTCGTCGTCGACGGCGTCCAGGTGGGCGCGCATGTGGGCGAGATGCCCGTCGAAGTCGCCCCAGGCCAGGGCGTTCTTCGAGGGGAAATACCGGAAGAAGGTGCGTCGCGCGATGCCCGCGGCAGCCGCGATGTCGTCGATGCTCGTCTCATCGAATCCGACGTCGGTGAACAACTCGATCCCGATCGCGGCCAGGTTCTCCTTCGTGGTGGACGGGCGGCGGCCTACCCGAGCGGACGGTTTCCGGCGACTGCGCATGCGATTCGTTCCCTCCTGCGTGACATTGTGCACCGGATGCCATTACATTGGTAATCCGAGTCACAGTGCAACCCCGCTGTGGCAGTGAAAACGCACAGGGGTCCAACCGAGGAGGAAGCATGTCCGATCGTGACAACGCGGTGATCGAGTCCGAGCTGGTCGAGGAATCCCTCGTCGAAGAGGTGTCGATCGACGGCATGTGCGGCGTGTACTGATCATGACCGCCCCCGGAGCCATCGACGTGTCCCCCGAGAAGAAGAGCACCGATACGTTCGACCCGGGTGCCACCTGGCGGCTCCACCCGCAGGTAGCGCTTCGCCCCGAGCCGTTCGGGGCGTTGCTCTACCACTTCGGCACCCGCAAACTGTCGTTCCTGAAGAACACCGTGATCGTCGGCGTCGTCCGCTCTCTGGGCGACCACGAATCGGTGCGAGCCGCGTTGCGCGCACACGGCGTGGACGAGACCGCCGAACGGCCCTATCTGCGCGCCCTGCGCACACTGGCCGACTCGCACATGATCGTCCCCGCCTGAGAGTTGCGCCGCCCGAACAGCCCACACCCAGCAAGGACCCCGCTATGACGTCTCTGCTCGAACCGCCCGCCGCTCCCGCCGCCCCGCCCCGGGTCGGCCGTCTCGTCGACCAGTTCGAGAAGGGTCTCGACGCGCCGATCTGCCTGACCTGGGAGCTGACCTACGCGTGCAACCTGTCGTGCGTGCACTGCCTGTCGTCGTCGGGTAAACGCGACCCGCGTGAGCTGACCACCGAACAGTGCAAGTCGATCATCGACGAGTTGCAGCGAATGCAGGTGTTCTACGTCAACATCGGCGGCGGTGAACCCACCGTACGCTCCGACTTCTGGGAACTCGTCGACTACGCCACCGAACACCAGGTGGGCGTGAAGTTCTCCACCAACGGTGTGCGGATCGACGAGAAGGTCGCCGCGCGACTGGCCGCGTCCGACTACGTCGACGTCCAGATCTCGCTGGACGGCGCGACCGCCGAGGTCAACGACGCCGTGCGCGGCCCCGGTTCGTTCGCGATGGCCGTGCGTGCGCTCGAGAACCTGTCCGAGGCGGGCTTCCGCGACGCGAAGATCTCCGTCGTCGTCACCCGGCAGAACGTCGACCAGCTCGACGAGTTCAAGGCACTCGCCGACAGGTACGGCGCCACCCTACGCATCACGCGGCTGCGCCCGTCGGGTCGCGCCGTGGACGTGTGGGACGACCTGCACCCCACCCACGAACAGCAGCGTCAGCTCTACGAATGGCTGGTCGCGCACGGTGAGGGCGTGCTCACCGGCGACTCGTTCTTCCATCTGTCCGCCTTCGGAGGATCGGACGGTGCCGGTGCGCTACCGGGCCTGAACCTGTGCGGTGCCGGCCGCGTGGTGTGCCTGATCGACCCGGTCGGTGACGTGTACGCCTGCCCGTTCGCGATCCACGACAACTTCCTCGCCGGCAGCATCGTCACCGATGGTGGGTTCGCGTCGGTGTGGAAGAACTCCGAGTTGTTCCGCGAACTGCGCGAACCCCAGTCCGCGGGAGCGTGCAGTTCCTGCAGTTTCTTCGACTCCTGCCGCGGAGGCTGCATGGCCGCGAAGTTCTTCACCGGACTGCCGATGGACGGACCGGACCCCGAATGCGTGCAGGGACACGGACAATCCGCGCTCGAGGCCGACCGCACCGTCCCTCAGTCCAGCGTCGATCATTCCCGCACCGGCAAGCGCGCCGAGCGTCGCACCCCCGCAGCGCCCGTGCCGCTGACGCTGCTGACCAAACCCCCCGCCAAGTTCTGCGACGAGAATCCGCTCGCAGGCTTCTAGATCCGAGGAGAGATCACACGATGGCCAAGCCCTCCTGGCTGCAGAACCCCTGGGCTCGAAGCCCCTGGTTCGAGACCGTCGCGGTCGCGCAGGAGCGCGCCCGCAAGCGGCTGCCCAAGTCCGTGTACGGCGCGCTGGTCGCAGGTTCGGAGGCGGGCCTGACCGTCGACGACAACACGGCCGCGTTCCGTGAGCTCGGGTTCGCGCCGCACGTGGCCGGCCTGTCGGACAAACGCGAGATGGGCACGACCGTCCTGGGCCAGGACGTGTCGATGCCCGTGATGATCTCGCCGACCGGGGTGCAGGCGGTGCACCCCGACGGCGAGGTCGCGGTCGCGCGGGCCGCAGCCGCCCGCGGCGTCGCGATGGGGCTCAGCTCGTTCGCGTCCAAGTCGATCGAGGACGTCGCCGCCGCCAACGACAAGACCCTGTTCCAGATGTACTGGGTGGGCAGCCGCGACGTGCTCGTCCAGCGCATGGAACGTGCCCGCGCCGCCGGTGCCAAGGGCCTGATCATGACCCTGGACTGGTCGTTCTCCAACGGTCGCGACTGGGGTAGTCCCGCCATCCCCGAACGCATGAACCTCGAGGCGATGGTCAAGTTCGCGCCGGAGGGCATCACCCGACCCCAGTGGCTGCTCGAGTGGGCCAGGTCGGGCGGTGTCCCGGATCTGACCACCCCCAACCTGACGCTGCCCGGAGGCACGGCACCCACGTTCTTCGGTGCATACGGTGAGTGGATGACCACGCCGCTGCCCACCTGGGAGGATGTCGCGTGGCTGCGCGAGCAGTGGGGCGACGGACCGTTCGTGCTCAAGGGCGTCATGCGTGTCGACGACGCGAAGCGGGCCGTCGACGCCGGTGTCACGGCGATCTCGGTGTCGAACCACGGTGGCAACAACCTCGACGGCACTCCCGCGCCGATCCGGGCGTTGCCCGCGATCGCCGACGCGGTGGGCAACGACGTCGAGGTGCTCCTCGACGGTGGGATCCGGCGTGGCAGCGACGTCGTCAAGGCGCTCGCGCTCGGCGCGAAGGCCGTGATGATCGGCCGTGCCTATCTGTGGGGTCTCGCCGCCAACGGTCAGGCCGGAGTCGAGAACGTGCTCGACATCCTCAGCGGCGGAATCGGTTCGGCGCTCATGGGGCTGGGCAAGACCTCGATCCACGAACTGACGCGCGACGACGTGATCGTGCCCGAGGGCTTCCGCCGCGATCTCGGGGTCTGACACGGGACGATGACGCACACGCTGACGGGGCCGGTCACGCTCGCCGGGCGGACCGCTCCGTCACGGGTCATCTTCGGCCCACACGAGACGAATCTCGCTGAGGGGCGCGCGTTCTCCGACCGTCACGTCGCGTACTACGCGCGGCGCGCGGCGGGGGGTGCGGGGATCGTCGTCACCGAGATCGCGTCGGTGCACGGCCTCGACCACCCGTACGAGCGGGCACCGCTCGCCGAGCGGTGCGGACCGGGATGGTCCCGGATCGCTCGGCGCTGCCACGTGCACGGTGCGCTCGTCCTCGCGGGTCTGGGACACACCGGGCTGCAGGGGTCGAGTGCGTGGACGCAGGCGCCTCTGTGGGGGCCCTCGCGCGTCCCGGATCCCGTGGGTCGAGAACTCCCGATGGAGATGACCGTCGGCGAGATCGCCGCTGTCACAGCGGGATTCCGTGCGGCCGCGCAGATGGCCGCGGATGCCGGAACGGACGGCGTCGAACTCGACGCCGGGCCGACCTCGCTGCTGCGCCAGTTCTTGTCGGGTCTGACCAACCGGCGCGACGACCGGTACGGCACCGACCGCGTGCTGCTGCTGCGCGAGGTCCTCGCGGCGGTGCGCGACGCACTCGGTCCCGGCCGGATCCTCGCGCTGCGGCTGAGCTGCGACGAGAACGCGCCGTGGGGCGGAATCACGCCGGCGGACGCGGCGGAGGTGGCGCGGGAGGTCGCTCCGACGGTGGATCTGCTCACGGTGGTGCGCGGCGGACCGTTCACCCCCGAGACCTACCGGCCCGATGCGCACACCCCGGCCGGTCACAACGACGAACTCTGCCGGACGATGCGCGGCGCCGTCGGCGGGACCGTGCCCGTCGCGGTGCAGGGCGGTGTCGTCGAACCCGCACACGCGCGTCGACTCCTCGACGGGCGGGTGTGCGACCTCGTGGAGATGACCCGCGCGCAGATCGCCGACCCCGATCTGGTCGGTGCGGTGCGGGCGGGGCGGGAGCCGCGGCCGTGCGTGCGCTGCAATCAGGGATGCCTGGTCCGGGACTTCCGCAACCCGCCGGTCGGGTGCACGGCGAACGCGGAGGCGGGACGCGAGGGCGCGCCGCGGCCGCCGGATCCCGCGCGGGCGCGCGACGTGCTCGTCGTCGGCGCCGGACCGGCCGGCCTCGAGGCGGCGCGTGTGCTCGCCGAGCGGGGACACCGCGTCACCCTCGTCGAGCGCGAGGCCCGCACGGGCGGGTCGGCACGCGCCACCGGATACGGAGCGTTGCTCGACTGGTCGACCGCGCGGTGCCGCGCACTCGGCGTCGACGTGCGCACCCGGGTGACGCTCGGTGCGTCGGACGTCGCGTCGGCTGGTGCGTCGGGCACGGATGTGGTCGTCGCGGTCGGCAGTGTGCCCCGGCCGCCTTCGTTCGGCGTGGAGGCGGGAGGTGTGCGGATGGATCCGCGCGACCTGTCGGACGGAGTTCCCGGTGCGTGTGTCGTGGTGTGGGATCCGTCGGGCGGGCCGATCGCGGTGGGTGTGGCCGAACGTCTCGCGGCGGACGGTCGTGAGGTGCACTACGCGACACCGGACCCGATCGCGGGATCGCGGCTGGCGCCCACGGGGGATCTCGTCGGGGCGAACACTCGGCTGCAGCGTGCGGGGGTGATTCGCCACCTCGGGGTGCGCCCGGTGACGGTCGCGGCCGACGGGGTGGTGCTCGAGGATCGGGTCTCCGGTGCGCGGACGCGTGTCGCCGGCGCGGTGCTCGTCGACTGCGGGCCGCGTCTCCCCGATCGTTCGCTGTGCGGTCCCGGAACGGTCTCGATCGGAGACTGTGTGGCTCCGCGCACGGTGCGGGATGCGATCCGGATGGGACACGACCTTGCCGTCTCGATGTAGCGTGATGGCAATATGCAACGTGTTCCAGTCCGGCATGTTCCGAACGTGAGAGAAGGGCCGCACACATGGGCGAATTCGACGGCAAGGTCGTCTTCATCACCGGTATCGCTCGAGGGCAGGGGCGCAACCACGCGCTGCGGTTCGCGCGGGAAGGCGCCTCGATCATCGGCGTCGACATCGCCCGCCCCGTCTCCGACTACACCACCTACACGCAGGCCACCGGGGAGGACTTCGACGAAACCGTCCGGCTGGTCGAAGAAGCCGGCGGAAAGATCATCGCTCGCGTCGCCGACGTCCGCGACAGTGCCGCGCTGAAGGCCGTCGTCGACGAGGGCGTGCACCAGTTCGGTCGGCTCGACGTCGTGGTCGCCAACGCCGGAATCTGCACCTGGAACCGCTTCTGGGAGATGCCCGACGATCAGTTCGAGGAGCTGATCGACATCAATCTCACCGGCGTGTTCAAGACCCTCAAGGCAGCTGCCCCCGCCATGATCGACGCCGGAAACGGTGGGTCGATCATCGTCGTCAGCTCGGTCGCCGGGCTGAAGGCGATGCCCGGACAGGCGAACTACGCGGCCGCGAAGTTCGGCCTCGTCGGACTCACCCAGGCGGCTGCGAAGGAGTTGGGCGAGTTCAACATCCGAGTCAACTCCATCCATCCGTACGGGGTGGACACCCCGATGGGAACCGACGTCAGCGTCCTGCAACTGTTCGAGAAGCACCCGTCGTGGGGACCGAGCTTCGTGCCGATCCTCACCGAGAAGCCCATCGCCGACCCCGACGACATCTCCAACGCTGTGCTGTTCCTCGCCGGTGACGGTGCGAAGACCATCACCGGCAGCCAGATGGCCCTCGACCAGGGGAACTCGAAGGTCTGATCGGGTGGCGCAGACGACGACCGGTGTCGAGCCGCGGGACGGTCTGCGGCTCGGCCCGGTCACGCTGCGCAACCGGATGGTGTTTCCCGCTCACCTGACGAACTTCTCCGCCGACGGCACGGTCACCGACCGGCACGTCGCGTACTACGAGGCACGCGCCCGCGGCGGTGCGGCGCTGATCGTCACCGAGGAACACACCGTCCACCCGTCGGACCGCCCGTACGAGAAACTCATCCGGGGCTGGGACGATGCGGTGCTTCCCGGATACCGGAGACTCACCGCGGCGGTGCATCGGCACGGCACGCGCATTCTGGCGCAACTCAACCACAACGGTGCGCAGGGCAGTTCGATGTACACGCGGGGAGTGCTGTGGGCGCCGTCGCCCGACCCCGACCCGCTGTTCCGGGAGGTGCCGCACGCGATCGACACCGCCGAGATCGCCGAACTCGTCGACGCGTACGCGGAGGTCGCGTACCGGTGCGTCGACGGCGGGTTCGACGGCGTCGAGATCCAGTGCTCGCAGGCATCGATCCTCCGGGCGTTCCTCGCGCCGGGAACCGACACCCGCACCGACGGCTACGGCGGCGACCTCACCGGGCGGGCGCGGGCACTGCTCGAGGTCGTCGCCGCCGTCCGCGCGGCACTCGGCCCCGACCGGGTCGTGGGGGTTCGGCTGAGCGGGCACGACGGCACCGACGGCGGCATCGACATCGACGATGCGGTGGGCGTCGCGCGTCTGCTCGAGGACTCCGGGCACGTCGACTACCTCAACACCTCCGTCGGGGTCGCCACCGAGACCCTGCACCTCGTCGAGGCACCGATGTCCACACCGCACGGCTACTCCCTGTTCGTGCCCGCGGCGATCCGCGCCGCGGTGTCGCTGCCCGTCGTCGGGGTCGGTCGGTTCACCCGTCCCCACCAGGTGCGCGCCGCCCTCGCCGAGGGGGTGTGCGATCTCGTCGGTGCCGTCCGCGCACAGATCGCCGACCCGGACTTCGCATCGAAGACCGTGACCGCCCGCGACGATCGGGTGCGCCCGTGCATCGGCTGCAACCAGGAGTGCATCGGGCGGGTCGGGCTGGGCAGGTGGATCGGCTGCGCGGTCAACGCGACGGCCGGTCGCGAGGGCCCCGTGCCGGACCCGGTGTCACCGCGGCGGGTCGTGGTGGTCGGTGGAGGGCCGGGCGGGCTGCAGGCTGCGGCGACCGCTGCCGAACGCGGCCACGCCGTCACCCTTCTCGAACGCGATACCGTCACCGGGGGACAGATCCGCACCGCGGCACGTGCCCCGCACCGCCGCGAACTGCTCGGTGCGGTGACGAGTCTCGACGCGCACTGTCGACGGCTGGGGGTCGACGTGCGGGTCGGTGCCGCCGCCGACGTCGACGCGGTGCGGTCGCTGCGACCCGACACGGTGATCGTCGCGACGGGTGCGCGTCCACGCCGCCCCGACTGGGCGGGACGCTCCGACCACGTCGTGGACGTGCGGGACGTCCTCGACGAGCGGGTCGGCGTGCACGGCCGCGTTCTCGTGGTCGACGAACTCGGTTTCCACCAGGCCACGTCCGTCGCGGAATTCCTCGCCGACCGCGGGTGCGTCGTCACCGTCTGCACCCCCGGCATGATCGTCGGGCAGGACCTCGGCCTGACACTCGACATGGACGGTTGGCTCCGTCGCGCGCACGCGAAACGGATCGACCTGGTCACCGACGTCGCCGTCACCGCGGTGCGCGACGACGCCGACGGTGCTGTCGCGGTGTCTCTCGCGCACCATCCCACCGGCAGGGTCGACGAGACGATCGTCGACGCGGTGGTCGTCGCGACGCACCAGGAACCCGTCGACGACCTGTGGAAAGCACTGTCGCAGGTGGATGTTCCGGTGGTCCGGGTCGGCGATGCGGTGACCCCGCGCCGCCTGCACGCGGCGATCGTCGAGGGCCACGATGCGGCCCGGGCGATCGGCACCCGTGCGCACTTATGGTAGTGGGGGCTACCAGAAGTGCGCACGGGTCAGAGGGGGCGCCGCATCGCCACCCGCGGCCACGACGCGAACCCGCGAGCGCTCTCCTCCGCGAGCAGACGACGCAGCCCCGGAGTGAGCCGCGCGTCGTCGACGACGGTGAACCCGAGGCGCGTGTAGTAGGGCGCGTTCCACGCGACGTCCCGGAAGGTGGTGAGCGTCAGATGCGGGTATCCGTGGTCGCGGGCCCAACCGGCGGCGTGCTCGATCAACGCGCGTCCGAGTCCGTGCCGCGCATGATCGGCGTGCACCGACACCTGCTCGATGTGGGCGGCACCGTCCACGACGTCCAGTATCAGATACGCGACCGCACGGTCGTCGCCGTCGTGCCACACCCAGCACCGCCCCAGGTGCGCGCGCAGTTCGTCCGGAGTCGGCGGCTCGTCCTCGGCGACCGCGTCCATGCCGATCTCGGCGAAGACGAGCCCGGCGGATCGCTCGATCTCCTGCAGCACACGCAGGTCGGTGTCGGTCGCCCGCCGGATCGGCGGCAACTCCTTGCTGTAGTACAGCGACGAGGGTTCGTCCGCGTACCGACCGTAGCGCTCGGGCATCGGCGTGTATCCGGCCGTCTCGTACATCGCGATCGCCTCGGGTTGCGCGGTTCCCGTCTCGAGCACCATCCGGCTGCGCCCCGACTCCGCGGCGGACCGCTCGAGCGCCTCCAGGATGCGACGGGCGATGCCCCGGCGTCGAGCATCGGCGCGCACGTACATGCGTTTGATCTCGGCGTCGCCGTCGCGCAGTCCGTGGGCGCGGGTCGGGGAGCGCCACCCGCCGATCCCCACCGGCCGGCCGTGCACGTGAGCGAGCAGGAACGCGCCGGTCGGCGCGGCGAATTCGCCGGGAACGAGCACGGTCTCGTCGGGGCCACCGTAACGACGCACGTACTCGGCCTGCACCTCGTCGACGAGCGATCGGACGTCGGGATCGTCGAACGGGCGGGGTTCGATCTGCACGTCGGAAACATAGCGCCGTGCTCCCTCGGCCACCGTCCCGGGTCCACCGCCCGGGTTGCGTCGGGCACGCCCCCAACCCCTAGCATCGGACCGGTGACCCGGGACCTGACCGCAGCCCACTGGCCGGACGTCGAACGCGACCGGTGGACGGTCGTCGTACCCATCGGTGCCTTCGAACAACACGGCCCCCACCTTCCCCTCGACACGGACACCCGGATCGCCCGGGCCGTCGCCGCGGCGCTGCCCGGCACGGTGCTCGCGCCCGCGTTGCCGTACGGGTCCAGCGGTGAGCACGAGGCGTTCGCGGGCACCGTGTCCATCGGTGCGGAGGCCACGAAGTCGCTGATCGTCGAGTACGGGCGGTCGGCGTGCCGGTGGGCGCGACGGGTGCTGTTCGTCAACGGCCACGGCGGCAACGGCCGTCCGCTGGCGGAAGCGGTGTCGCTGCTGCGCTACGAGGGGCGTGACGCGGCGTGGCTCGCGTGCGCGGTGCCCGGCGGCGACCCACATGCCGGACGTACCGAGACCGGCCTGATGCTGCACCTGGCGCCGGAGACGGTGGACATGTCCCGAGCCGTGGAAGGCGCAACCGAACCGATCGCGACGTTGATGCCGCGACTGCGGGAAGCCGGTATCGTCGCGGTGTCCGAGAGTGGCATTCTGGGCGACCCCCGCGAGGCCACCGCAGCCGAGGGGGCGCGCCTGTTCGCCCGCCTCGTGGAGCAGGCGAGCGAGCAGGTTGCTCGCTGGCAACCGGGAACGGAAGGACGACTTCGGTGAGTCAGGCGAGTGCACCCACCGTGACCAGGACCCGACGGGCCCGGCTCCCCGACGGGTTCAAGGTGCGGATCGATCCGCGTGTCCGTCGCTTCGCTGCCGGACGTGTCCTCATCGGGGGGTCCCCGACCCGCATGCTCAAGCTCGCGCCGGTCGCCGCGACGATGATCGACGACGACTACCTCGAGGTCGTCGACTCGCAGACCGCGGTGGTCGCGCGCAGGCTTCTCGACTCCGGCATCGGGCATCCACGACCCGCAGCGTTGCCGTCGATGTCGGAGGTGACCGTCGTCGTCCCGGTCAAGGACAACGAGGCGGGCCTGCGACGGCTGCTGGGTGTGTTGCAGGGGCATCGCGTGATCGTCGTCGACGACGGGTCCGCGTCCCCGGTCGAGGCGCCGGAGGCGGGGCACGTCACCGTGATCCGCCATGAGGTTCCCCGAGGGCCCGCCGCGGCGCGCAACGCGGGGATGAGGGTGGCGGACACCGAGTTCGTGGCGTTTCTCGATTCGGATGTCGTTCCGCGGCTCGGGTGGCTCGAGGCGTTGCTCGGGCATTTCTCCGACCCCGCGGTCGTGCTGGCCGCGCCGCGCATCATCGCGCTCGAACCCGACACCGGGGCACTGGCACGGTACGAGCACACCCGGTCGTCGCTGGACCTGGGGCGACGCGAGTCGGCGGTGGTCGCGGGCAGCCCCGTCTCGTACGTGCCCAGTGCCGCGATGCTCGTGCGCCGTGCCGCGGTCGTCGACGCGGGTGGGTTCGACGAGGCGCTGCATGTCGCCGAGGACGTCGACCTGTGCCTGCGGTTGCAGTCCGACGGCTGGCGACTGCGATACGAACCGGTCTCGCAGGTCGCACACGACCACCGCATCCGATTCCGGAACTGGTTGACACGCAAAGCTTTCTACGGCACCGGTGCAGCCCCGCTGGCGGCGAGGCACGCCGGGTCGGTGCCGCCGATGGCGATGTCGCTGTGGACGCTCCTCGGGTGCGCGGCGCTCGCGACGTTCACCCGCATCGGGGTGGTCGCCGCGGTGCTCACCCAGATCGTGACCCTGCTGCGGGTGCGCCGCATGTTCACCGAACTCGACCGGCCCAGCCGTATCGCTCTCGCGCTCACCGCGCGTGGATTCGCGGGGGGACTGTGGCAGGTGGCGTCGGCGGTGTGTCGCCACTACTGGCCGGTGACGTTCGTGGGTGCACTGTTCTCGCGGAGGATCCGGCGTGCCGTCGTGGCCTTCGCTGTGGCCGAGGGACTGTGGGACTGGTGGGGGCACCGGGACGTCGACGGACTCGGACCGCTGCGGTACGTGCTGCTGAAGCGGCTCGACGACGCCGCCTACGGCACGGGACTGTGGAAGGGCGCGATCGACGCGCGTGACGTGTCCGCGCTGGTTCCCGACATCAGGCTCTGACGTGCTGCCCCGGCGGGCCGACGTCGTCGTGGTCGGCGGGGGCAGTTGCGGCAGTGTGGTCGCGACACGGCTCGGCGACGATCCCGACCGGTCCGTTCTCCTGATCGAGTCCGGCCGAGGATTTCCGTCGCTCGACGACGTGCCCGACGAGATCCTGGATGTGGCAACGGTTCCGGTGGGGCCGGGCAGCGAGTGGACGTCGACCTACCCGACGCGGCTGTCGCCGGGCGCAGCGACCGTCGTCTCCCGCGGCCGGGTGCTCGGCGGTTCCGGGGCCGTCAACGGTGCCTATTTCGTGCGTGCCCGCGACCGTGATCTCGACTCGTGGCCCCACTCCTGGTCGTACGAGAGGGTGTTGCCTTCGTTCCGGGAGATCGAGACCGACGCGGACTTCCGCGGTCGCGAACACGGTGACGCCGGGCCGATCCCCGTGTCACGGGTGTCGTGGGAGCGGTTGCAGCCGGTGTCCGGATCCTTCCATGCCGCCGCCGCCGCGGTGGGGCACACCGTGGTCGACGACCTGAACGCGCCGGGCCCGGACGGGGTGGGCCGGGTCCCGCTCAACGTCCGCGACGGTGTGCGCACCGGACCGGGACGGGCGCATCTGCAGCCGGCGCTCGGCCGGCCGCAGTTGACGGTCGCTGCGGATCACCGCGTGCTCCGGATCGTCGTCGCCCGGGGCCGAGCGCGCGGCGTCGACGTCGCCGACCGGCGGGGCGCGGTCCACCGCGTCGATGCCGACCACGTCGTTCTGTGTGCGGGCGCCGTCTGCTCGCCGCAACTGCTGATGCTGTCGGGCATCGGACCCGCCGACGAACTGCGTCGGCTCGGCATCGAGGTGCGGCACGACCTGCCGGGGGTGGGGGGAAGCTCCAGCGATCATCCGGAGGTGACGATCCGCTACCGCTACCGAACCGCGCAGCAGCGGCCGCCGGGGTCGGCGCTGCTCGAGACGGTGCTCCACACCGGTCCCGTCGAACTGCGTCCGTACACCGTGCCGTTCGGGTCGGCCGTCCCGGGCAGCGGGGTGCACGATCCGGTGCTGGGGGTGGTGCTCACCCGGCCCCGCAGCCGCGGACGGATCGTGCTCGACCCGCACGATCCGTCTGCTCCGCCGACACTCGACCAGCGGTATCTCGCCGATCCCGCCGACCGCGACGATCTGCGCGCCGGTGTCCGCGCGGCCGTGGAGGTGCTCGCCCGGATGGGGGACGTACTCGACGTCGGCAGCATCGACCCGGACGCCGCGGCACCCGGCGGACCGGACGACCGTTGGCTGACCGCGCACCTGGGCACGTCCGTGCATCTGTCGAGTACGTGCCGCATGGGTGACGACGACGGGGCGGTCGTCGACGACCGGTGCCGCGTCCGCGGGATCGAGGGGTTGAGTGTCGTGGACACCTCGGTGTTCCCGCAGGTACCGAGTCGCGGTCCGCACGCGACCGCGGTCATGCTGGCCCACCGCGTCGCGGGGCGGTGGTGACGGCTCGCCGTTCCGCCGAGTGCACTGATCACGGGACCTGACCGCCCACCCGCGGTGTGATCCGGACTACAGTATCGGCAAGGAGGTCCCCGGTAGATGACCGATCACGTCGGATCCGCGACGACCGACACCGCGACGAGCGGCGTGTGGGCGAACCCCTGGGTGGCGCTGCGCCCGGGCGACGACGCCGCTGCGCATGCGCGGCGGGTGTCCCGCGCGCACGACACCTTCGTCGGTGCGCTGGGGGAGCGACGTATCGACCACGTGCGGTCCGTGGTCCGCGACTCCTGGCTGCGCAGCCTCCACCGCGGGGTGGATCCCGACGTGGTCGATCAGCCGGGTCTGCTCACCGGCGTCGATCTCGAACAGTACCGAGCGGGGCACCCGATGGGGTTGATCAGGCCGGTCGTCCGCAAACTCCTCGTCGACGACGGTGCCGACGCCGGGCTCCTCGTCGCGATCAGCGACGAGCGCGGACGACTGCTCTGGGTCGAGGGCGATCACGGCGCGCGTGACCGCGCACTGACGATGAACTTCGTCGAGGGTGCCGACTGGAGCGAAGACGCGGTCGGCACGAATGCGCCCGGAACTGCTCTGGCGCTGGATCATTCGGTGCAGATATTCGGTGCCGAGCACTTCAATCGCACGGTCCACGAGTGGAGCTGTTCCGCGGGTCCGGTCCACGATCCGATCAGTGCACGGATCCTCGGGGCGATCGACATCACCGGTGGCCCCAGGGTCGCCGCGCCGGAGGTGCTGCAGCTGGTGCGCGCGACGGTGGCGGCGGCCGAAGCGGAGCTGCGACTGCACCTGATCACCTCTCCGCATCTGTTCCCGTCGCCGTCCGCCCGGGTCGAGACGTTCGGTGCCGGGAGACCCACCGTGCACCTGGACGGTCGCCGCACCACACTCTCGCAGCGGCACGCCGAGATCCTGCTGATCCTCGCCGATCACCCGGAGGGGCTGACCTCCGACCAGCTCGCGGTGCTCCTCGACGAGGCGGAACTCGATTCCGTCACGATCCGCGCCGAGATGTCCCGTCTGCGGAAGGTGCTCGGGCCCGAACACCTCGGGTCGCGTCCGTATCGTCTGCTCACCGAGTTCGTCACCGACGTAGCCGAGGTGCGTGCGGCCCTCGACCGGGGCGACACCGCCGGCGCGGTGCGCCGGTACTCGGGCCCGGTCCTGCCCGGTTCCGACGCGCCGGGTGTCCAGGAGATCCGCGACGACCTGCGCACCCGGGTGCAGGCGGCGCTCCTGCGCGACGGCGACGAACAGCTGCTCGCGCGGTGGACGTCGTCGGTTCACGGACGCGACGACATCGCGGCGTGGACCGCCTACCTGAGCACGCTCGATCCGGTATCGCCGCAGTTCACGCAGGTGAAAGCGAAACTGGACCGGTTGGACGGGCAGCTCGCAACGTAGTTGCAACGTCCGCGTCCGTAGTGTCCCGCATCACATACCGGATGCTCGACGCTGTAGGAGATGCACCATGACCGTGTACGCCCGCCCCGGCTCACCCGACGCACTCATGTCCTTCCAGTCGCGGTACGACAACTGGATCGGCGGCCAGTGGGTTCCCCCGGTGAAGGGGCAGTACTTCGAGAACGTCACCCCCGTGACGGGGCAGGTGTTCACCGAGGTCGCCCGCGGCACCGAGGAGGACGTCGAACTCGCTCTCGACGCGGCGCACGCCGCCGCACCGGCCTGGGGTAAGACCTCGCCTGCCGAGCGCGCCCTGATCCTCAACAGGATCGCCGACCGTATCGAGGAGAACCTCGAATCGATCGCGCTCGCCGAATCGTGGGACAACGGCAAGCCGATCCGCGAAACCCTCAACGCCGACATTCCCCTCGCGATCGACCACTTCCGCTACTTCGCGGGAGCCATCCGCGCCCAGGAGGGATCGCTCTCGGAGATCGATTCGGACACCGTCGCCTACCACTTCCACGAGCCGCTGGGCGTCGTCGGCCAGATCATCCCGTGGAACTTCCCGATCCTCATGGCGGTGTGGAAGCTTGCGCCCGCGCTGGCCGCCGGCAACGCGGTCGTCCTCAAGCCGGCCGAGCAGACCCCCGCATCGATCCTCCACCTGATCTCGATCATCGGTGACCTGCTGCCCCCGGGCGTGGTCAACATCGTCAACGGCTTCGGTGTGGAGGCCGGTAAGCCGCTCGCGTCGAGCCCCCGCATCCGCAAGATCGCGTTCACCGGTGAGACCACCACGGGCCGGCTGATCATGCAGTACGCGTCGCAGAATCTGATTCCCGTCACCCTGGAACTGGGCGGCAAGAGCCCCAACATCTTCTTCTCCGACGTCCTCGCCGCCGACGACGACTACCAGGACAAGGCGCTCGAGGGATTCACCATGTTCGCGCTCAACCAGGGCGAGGTGTGCACGTGCCCGTCGCGGTCGTTGATCCAGCAGGACATCTTCGACGACTTCCTGTCGCTCGCCGCGGTCCGTACCAAGGCGGTGCGCCAGGGCGATCCGCTCGACACCGACACGATGATCGGTGCGCAGGCCTCCAACGACCAGCTCGAGAAGATCCTGTCGTACATCGAGATCGGCAAGAGCGAAGGTGCCAAGGTCATCACCGGTGGTGAGCGCGCCGATCTCGGTGGCGACCTGTCGGGCGGCTACTACGTGCAGCCGACGATCTTCCAGGGCGACAACGCGATGCGGATCTTCCAGGAGGAGATCTTCGGCCCCGTCGTGTCCGTCACCTCGTTTCGCGACTTCGACGACGCGATCTCCATCGCCAACGACACCCTGTACGGTCTCGGCGCCGGTGTGTGGTCTCGCGACGGCGGCGTCGCATACCGGGCCGGTCGTGCGATCCAGGCCGGTCGCGTGTGGACGAACACCTACCACCAGTACCCGGCGCACGCCGCGTTCGGTGGGTACAAGCAGTCGGGCATCGGCCGCGAGAACCACCACATGATGCTCGACCACTACCAGCAGACGAAGAACCTCCTGGTGTCCTACGCGCCGAAGGCCCAGGGCTTCTTCTGATCCCGACTCCGGCGCCCGTCGCGTCGTGACCGACGCGGCGGGC
>NZ_JAIYEP010000020.1 GCF_020515525.1 Rhodococcus yananensis | reverse complement strand
CTGGTAGCGGGAGCTACCAGAAGTGCGCACGGGTCGGGGTCAGACGGTCACGTCGTCCACGTGATACCGCCCCACCGGCAGCACCAGAGGCCGACCCGACACCGGATCGTCGATCACCCGGCTGGTCAGCCCGAACACCGCCTGCACCGTCTCCGTGGTCAGCACCTCCGCAGGATCCCCGACCGCGTGGATACGCCCACCGGCGATCGCCACCAGATGATCGGCGTACCGCGCGGCGAGGTTCAGGTCGTGCAACACCATCACGATCGTGGTGCCCCGCGACCGATTCAGATCGGTGAGCAGATCCAACACCTCCACCTGATGGTTGATGTCCAGGTAGGTGGTGGGTTCGTCCAGCAGCAACACCTCGGTCTGTTGCGCCAACGCCATCGCGATCCACACCCGCTGTCGCTGCCCACCCGACAACTCGTCCACCGACCGCTCCGCCAATTCGGTGGTGGCGGTCGCGGCGAGCGCATCGGCGACAGCGGCGTCGTCGTCCCGGCTCCACCGCGACAGCACCCGCTGGTGCGGATGCCGTCCCCTGCCCACAAGATCGGCGACAACGATGCCGTCGGGTGCGATCGGTGTCTGCGGCAGCAACCCCAGAGTGCGGGCCAACTGCTTCGCGGGAAGCCTGTGGACGTCCTTGCCGTCGAGCAGCACATGCCCGCGACGCGGAGCGAGCAACCGCGACATCGACCGCAGCAGGGTCGATTTACCGCACGCGTTCGCACCCACGATGCAGGTGATCCGGCCCGGTGGCACCGCGAGGTCGAGTCCGTCGACAACGGTCCGGTTGCCGTAGCCGAGCTCGAGATTCTCGACGACGAGGGTATGAGCGTCGGTCACAGGGAACCTCCGGCACGGTTGGAACGGATGATCAGATACACCAGGAACGGGGCACCGAGCGCGCCGGTGACCACCCCCACCGGGTAGCGGGTGTCGAACAGGTACTGCCCGCAGAAGTCCGCGACCAGCACCAGCAATGATCCGACGAGCGCGGCGGGGATCACCAGCGACACACCCTGCCCGACGATGCGCGCGGCGATCGGACCGGACAGGAACGCGACGAACGCGATCGGTCCGGCCGCCGCCGTCGCGAACGCGATCAACCCGACGGCCGCGACGATCGCGATGATGCGGGTGCGCTCCACCCGCACCCCGAGTGCCTGAGCGGCGTCGTCGCCGAGTTGGAGCATCGCGAGGTTGCGGTTCTGCAGGAGCAGCACCGGTCCGAGCACGACCAGCGCCACCACCACCGGCAGGGTCGCCGACCAGCCGACGCCGTTGAGGCTGCCGGTCAGCCAACGCATCGCCTCCTGCATGTCCCACGCACCGGCAGTACTGAGCAGATACGCGGTGACGCTGTCGAGCATCGCGGCGATCCCGATACCGATGAGGATCAGCCGGGTGCCGGCGACGCCGCTGCGGAACGACAGCGCGTAGATGAGCAGTGCGACACCGAGTCCGACGACGATCGCGAACACCGACACCTGCGTGCCCCCGAGCGACAGCACGATGATCGCGAAGGCCGCCGCGGCGCTCGCCCCCGAACTGATTCCGATGATGTCGGGGCTGGCGAGTGGATTGCGCAGCATCGTCTGGAAGGTGATACCGCCGAGGCCGAAGCAGATGCCCGCCACGACGGCGAGTACCGCGCGCGGCAGCCGCAGTCTTCCGACCGTGAAGGACGCGCCGGGCACGTCGTGCCCGAGGATGACGCGCAGTACATCGGACGGCGGGTAGTTCGTCTTCCCGAACACCAGGCTCGCCGCGAACGCGGCGACGACCAGGAGCGTCAGGACGGCGATGACGATGCGACGCCGGCGACCGCGTCGGATGCGGTTGCGGGCGACGACGTCGGTGTCGAGGGTCGGTGTGTCGAGGAGTGCGGTCACAGTTCGCGAAGTTTCTGCCGTCGGACGATGTACACGAAGAAGGGCGCGCCGACCAGCGCGGTGATGATGCCGACGTCGATCTCGCCGGGCCGCGCGACGATGCGTCCGAGGACGTCGGCGGCGGTCAGCAGCGCGGCGCCGGTGACCGCGGACAGCGGCAGCAGCCACCGGTGGTCGATGCCCACGACCAGCCGGCACAGGTGCGGGACGACGAGTCCGACGAACCCGATGGGGCCGGCCAGCGCGGTGGCCACACCGCACAGCAGGACCGCACCCAGGGACGACACGCCGCGGGCGAGAGCGACACGTTCGCCGAGTCCGGCGGCGACGTCGTCGCCGAGCGCGAGGGAGTTGAGGCTGCGGGCCGACAGCAGGCACAGCACGAATCCGACGACGAGGAACGGCACGGCCTGCGTCATGGTGTCGAAGGTGGCTCCGCCGACACCGCCGATCTGCCACGATCGGATGTTCGCGGCGATGTCGTTGCGCGGAAGCGTGATCGCGGTGATGAACGAGACGAGCGCGGCGGAAGTCGCGGTGCCGGCCAACGCGAGTTTCAGTGGTGTGGGTCCGCCGCGTCCGAGGGAACCGACGATGTAGACGAACACCGCTGCCGCGGCGGCACCGCCGATCGCCACCCAGATCATGGCGGTCTGTGTCCACAATCCGAACCAGGTCATGCCGCACACCACGGCGAGGGACGCACCCATGTTCACTCCGAGGATGCCGGGGTCGGCGAGCGGGTTGCGGGTCACGCCCTGCATGACGGCACCGGCCAATCCGAGTCCGGCGCCGACCACGAGGGCGAGCACCGTGCGGGGGATGCGTTTGGCGACGGCGCCCTGCGCAATGTTGTCGGTGGCGCCGCCGAGCGCGGCGACGATGTCGTTCCACTCCACGTCCCGGGAACCGATGGTGATCGACGCGACGGTCACCGCCAGCAGCACCGCGAGCGCGACGATCGGCCACAGGGACCGGACGAGCACCGGACGCCGCGGGTCGCGTGCGTCCGGTGCGAGGGCCGTCTCGGTCACGGCCGGGGTGTCTTGGCGGCGGCCTCGGCGAGCAGGTTCACGTAGTCGCCGAGCACCCACGAGATCGCGAGCGGTGTCGGGTTGGCGGCGGTGCCGAGCGGGCCGGAGCCGTCGAGGAACACGATGGACCCGTTCTGCACGGCCGGCATCTGCGACAGCAGCGGATCGGCCTGCAGTGCGTCGACGAGCGCCTGGTCGCCGTAGGTGACGATGATCTGCACGTCGTCGAACACGTCGACCTGTTCGGCGCTGACCTTCTGCGAGAACTCGTCGCCGGTGGAGGCCTCGGCAACGCTCTTCGGGGTGCTCAGACCGAGGTCCTCGAAGAACGCGGCGCGGGTGTCGTCGGCGGTGTAGAAGCTGACCTGGCTCAGGTCGGAGGTGTCGACATGGGTGAGGAACATCGTCGATTTACCCTCGAGCCCAGGATATTTCGCCACCTCGTCGGCGATCTCCCCTTCGAGGGTGGCGATGAGTTCCCGGCCTTCGGCGGCCATGCCGATGCCGGCGCTGTTGAGCTCGATCATGTCGCGCCACGACGTCGCCCACGGTGCCTCCGGGTAGGCGACAACGGGAGCGATCTGGCTGAGCGTGTCGTAATCTTCCTGCGTCAAACCGGAATACGCGGCGAGAATCACATCGGGATCCGTGTCGGACACCGCCTCGAAGTCGATGCCGTCGGTCTCGTCGAACAGCACGGGCGGTTCGGCACCGAGTTCGTCGAGGCGTTCCTCGACCCACGGGAGCATACCGTTGTCGTCGTCGTCACCGAAGTTCGCGGCGGCCATGCCCACCGGTACCACTCCGAGCGCCAGCGGCACCTCGTGGTTGGCCCAGTTGACCGTGGCGACACGCTCGGGTTTCGCGTCGAGGGTCACGGTGCCGAACGCGTGCTCGATGGTGACCGGGTAGCCGGACGAGCCGGCGTCGGCGGCCGACGTGTCGGTCGTCTCGGACGTGTCGGAACTGCAGGCAGACAGCCCCAGGGCGACCGCGACCGTGGCCGCGGCCATCGTCAGAAGGCGCTTCGAACGCATGGTGACAGAACTCGCTCTCGTACGGGGGACCTCGTCGGCGCGCACGGAAATGCGCCCTTTAGGTGAGGTTTGCCTAAACCGTAACGGGCGGGAAAGCGCGACGCAATCGCTCGTTCAGGACACTCGCTGTTGCGATCGGGACATCGATCACCCCGCGCGGAAACTCCCCGGCGTCGTCCCGGTGACGCGACGGAACGCCACCCCGAACGCACTCGCCGACCGGTAGCCGACCCGCTCGGCGACGTCGTCGACGTCCGCGCCGCGACCGAGCAGCATCACCGCATGCTGCGCGCGCACCGCCGCGATCCACCGCCCCAGGCTCAGTCCCGTCTCCGCCCGGAACGTCCGCGTGATCGTGCGGGTACTCACCCCCAGCGCCGCAGCCCAGTCGGCCAGGGTGCGCGGATCGCCGGGATCCCCGACGATCGCGTCGACGATCGGCCTCACCAGCGGCGACGACGGCACCTGCACCAACAGTTCGTGGTCTGCGGGGGCGAGCACGTCGAGCACCATCTGTTCGGTCAGTGACCGCGATTCGGCCGACAGTTCCGGTTCGGTCAGCCGATCCAGCAGCAGACGGAGAAGCGGTGTCATGACGACCGCGACCGGCCCCTCCCCCAGCGGCGTCACTGCGTCGACACCGAAATGCGCTGCTCTGTACCAGGTTCCAGCAGGCATCACGCCCCAGTGCAATCGGCCCGCCGGAATCCACAATCCGATCGACGGGGTGATCGTCCACGTCCGTGAACCGATGGTCGCGCTGGAGGCCCCGCGCTCGTGCCACAGCAGTTCGTGCGTGGGATGCGAGTGCTCCTCCCAACGGGTGTCGCGGAGGATCCGCTCACCCGTCCCCGCGATGACGAACGGAACGTCCACCTCCCCGGCACCGTACACCGGCAGCGATCTGCTCTCCATACCGACCATTGTCGCGAACGGCACTCACTCCGAACACGGCGGATCCAGCATCGGCACGATGTAGCGGCGCGCGACTGCGACGAGTTGGTCCTCGTCGACATCGTCGAGGAGAGCCCCCACCCGTGCGCACTTCTGGTAGCGGGAGCCACCAGAAGTGCGCACGGGTCGGGGTGTGTCTCAGGCGGTTCCTGCGGCAGTCGCGGCCGCCGCGGTCGCCGCGGCGAGGTCGATGCGCAGCCAGCCGCCGTCCACACCCACCTGGTCGAGAGGGTATCCGGCGGGAATCGCAGTCTGCCGCAGAATATCCAGGCGCTCGTCGTCGCTCAGCGCCGGCGCGATACCGCGCAGCAGCACCGCCGCCTCCGCCGGGACATCGTTGACCATGCCCGGCTCGAGAGGGTCGAATCCATACGTCATCCGGTCGCGGAACTCGGCCAGCGCGGTGTCGAGCTCCCGGTACGGGGTGTCGGTGGCGATGTACTCGTCCAACGGCATCCCGACCGACCACTCCAGCTGCCCGCGGAGTTCGGTGCGGGCCTCGTCGACCAGCCGGGCGAACCGCGGGTCGTTCAGCCGATCCGCGGCCGCGGCCTGCCCCATGATCCGACCACCCATCACGTCGAGGGGAAAGTGCACTCCGAGGACGATCCGACTGTTGCCCACCTCCGACGCACGGGTCAGGATCTGCGGCGCCAGTTCAGGAAGCATGCCCGCCAACAGAATTCCGTTCAGGTACGAACTCGACGTGTGCCCCGACGGATACGAACTCGTGCCCCCGACCTCCACGTACGGATCGGCAGCTCCGCTGACGCCGTCCCCGAAGTAGTAGTGGATACGCTCCGGAGCCACCTCGAACGGACGCGGGTTGTCCCAATGTGACTTCTCCAGCAACGACAGATTGGTGACACCGACGGCACGTCCCACCTCTCCACCGAGAAGTGCCTGCGTCTTCGGCAACCTGCCGTCGCGGAGGGCTACACGGAATGCGTCGCCGAGTCCCGCACCGAGCCCCTCCGACAACGACAGCAGACGCTCGTGGTTGCTGTCGAACAGCGCGCGCTGCTGTTCCACCGCCGACGCACCATTGTTGATCTCGACGGTGAGGTCGAGGTTTCGTCGAATCAGGTCCGGTCGGGTATCGCGGATCGCGGTGAATCCGTCCAGCACCGAGATGAAGTTCTCACGGGCAGGCAGGTCGGACGGGTACGGACCGAGGAGTTCCTGCACCGAGAACGGTTCGACAACCGGTGCGACGTCCGCCGCCGGCTGTGCATACGCAAGTGGCGCCGACATCGTCACCGCCGTCGCCATCGTCAGTGCACTCGCGAACCTACGCAGCCTCATACATCGACCTTCCCCGATCCGGACACCCATCCGAGAAGTTAAACCCGCCCGGTGTCGGTTCGGCAACCACGCGGTGAACGGATCCGGTCGGGTGCGATCGGACACACCACTCCCCGCACCCGTCGGTCGAGTCCGGCCCGGTGGGCCCGCCCGAAACCACCGTCGACCTCAGCGTGGCTCCGGGCCCTCGACCGACGGCAACGAGTCGGCGCCCGCCCACTCGTCGAGCGACCCGCAGTACACGGCGACATCGGTGCGCCCCACCACCGCCAGCGCGTGTGCGACACCGGTCGCGGCGATCCCGCCGCCGCTGTATGTCACCGGCGACACCTCCGGATCCAGCGCCCCCGCTTCCTCGAACACCGCACGCAATTCGTCGGTGGGCCGGAGCCTTCCCGTCTCGAGATCGACGAGATCGCCGTACGCGATGGTGACGCTGCCGGGAATGTGGCCGCGCCGCGGATACGACGGATTGTCGCCGCGACCGGTGGCGGGATCGCGAGCATCGATGATCAGAATGCGGGGATCGTCGAGGGCAGCGGCGATCGACTCGGCGGAACACAGCATCTCCGGCCGCCGACGTGGCACGAACATCGCGGCGTGCGGAACGACCTGTCCCTCCGCGACCGGATAACCGTCGGCACGCCACACCGACAATCCGCCGTCGAGCACGGCGACGTCGTCGAACCCGTCGAGCCTCAACTGCCACCACAGGCGGGCCGCCCACATGCCGTTTCCCTGGTCGTACAGCACGACACGCCGGCCCTGCCCGATCCCGACCGCGCCGGCCGCCGCGGCGAACCTCTCCGACGACGCTGCCGTGAACGGCATGGGCGCGCGGTGGTCGGAGAAGTCGGTGAACAGGTCCGCGTACACGGCGTCGGGGATGTGCGCCTCGAGGTAGGTGTCGAGGCCGGGGTCGATGTGCACCGAACCTTCGGGGGGCATCGTCAGGTGCACGGTGGTATCGACGATCACCAGGTCCTCGTCACCGAGCTGCTCGTACAACCAATCCGCGGTCACGGTGTGCGGGCGCGTGTTGCTCATCGACTCTCTCCTTCGCCTGTCTCCGTTGCCCCACAGCGACCCAACTACCTTTTACCGCTACTGTTTTCGCTGCTCGCTATCGTGACGACGGTGGTGACCAGCGACGCAGGGGTTGCGGGGAGGCTCACGGCCTTCGCTATAGTCTTGCGCACATCGGACACGACGTCCGACCAAGGGGGAAACAGATGGGGATGCCGGACACGCTCGAAGCGGACCTTCCGCAGATCCGGACAGTGTCCGACCGTTTCGACGCGCACGCCACCGAGGTCAGCGCGATCGACACGACCGGGATACGCGTCGACGACGCACACACATACCTGAAGAAATCGGACATCGCCGTTGCGCTCGGTTCAGCCGAGGAGGCAACGCGACGAGCACTGTTGCTGCTGGCCGACCGAGCGTGGGCACTGCACGACACTTTGGACCGCGCCTGCGAGGACTACACGAGGGCCGACGAGTATCTTCGGGACGAACTGAACAAGGCGGTACGGCCGTGATCCCGACCGTCACGGACGTTCGCGAGTGGGTCCCGAACGGTCTCCAAGGTCCGGCCGACGCCACCTCGAATGTCGAATCACAGCTTTCCGGCGCTCGCGACCGAATCCGTGCGACTGCGAAGGAACTGTGGCCTGCGTGGCGCGGCATTGCCGCCAACGCTGCCGAAGACCATCTCGACAACGAAGACCGCGCGGCCAAGAAGGTCGTCGAAGAGATCGGGAACATCGCATCGACGCTCGACCTGGTCGACGACGCGCTGGACTTCGCGTTCCAGGCTGCGCGCAACAAGATCACCGACGCGGAAGAAGCCGGTTTCGTGGTCAGCGACGACGGTGTGGCGGAAGGCGTGGACTTCCCCGGTGTCGCCGATGGAGCACCCGACGCTGCCGCTCATTGGAGCATGATCGCGGAGGCACTGAGTACGATCGGTAGTGTCGATTCCGAGAATGCCCGACGGATACAGTCCTGTGTCTCCGATCTGATCGATGTCACCCCCAAGGCGGCAACCTTCACACCCGACGATGCCGCGAACGATTGGTCCAGGCTCTCCGACGGCACGATCACACGCGAGGATCTCGGCCGATTCAGGGCCAATCTTGCTGCCACCGGGATCGATCCGAGCATGTTTACAGAGTTGGCGAAGGGAAACACCGTCACCGGCTTGCCGGCAGAAGTATTCACCTACTTCGAAACCTTCTACGCGACGGCCGGTATCGACGGAATTCTGGAACTCGAGCAACAGCTCGCGAACGACGGAAGTCCGGACTCCCTTCGCGCACGCGACAACCTGGCGAACGGCCTGATGTTTCTGTCCAACGAGAACGTCAGCGACGTCAATGGTGTGCACGGCGGCTGGGATCGCCTCCCGCAGAACGTTCGAGACCTCGCCGAGCTGAGGGCCCCCGGCCATCGGGTTCCACCGACGCTGCCCGAGTATCTGGACTCGCTTCCCGCGGGTGTGCGAGCCGAGTTGGAGTCGCAACCGGGCAGGGCAGCGCAGGCGCACCGCGATGCCCTGAACAACACGGACTTCGCCGGCTACCACGCCACGGCCCTCCGCGCTGCCGACTTCTGGGACTTCGCGGGCAGCGGCGGCGCCGTACCCGGGGCGGAGCTCGGCGTCAATCTCGTCGAAACCGCGGTATTCCAGATCACCTCGGCCGAGGAGACCGAAGCTCTCCAACCGAAGCCCAGCTACGGAACCCCGTTCACCGAAACCCGACCCGCCGAATCGATGCTCGATCTCGCCACCAACAACCGTGACGTGAGCATGCGAATTCTCACCGGCGACCTGGACGGCGACGGACACCCCGAGACACAGCGCGACGACCTCCTCGCGCCGCTGTTCACACACACCTGGGACGACGGCGGCGAATCGGTCGGCAAACTTGCCAACTGGATGACCGACGAGATGAGCACGGCCCGCAATGAAGGCGACACCGCACGCATCGACCGCGCAGAGACATCGGCACTTGCTCTCGCGCAGTATCTTTCACACGAAGAGAACTATGACCGGTCGATGGATGTGCACGGAGAGAACACGTCGAACGTCGGGGAAGTCAACCCGCATCTGGTGCGCGGATTCGCCAACGGGCTGTACGGGTACGTTCCCGAACTTATCCAGGAAGACAATTCCGGCGCATGGGCACGGGGTGATCTGGAGGAGACCGACAGGTTCCATCATGCGCAGCGTGTCTTCACGCTGATGGCCACCGACCCCGAGTCGAGCGCAACCTTCGGCAACGCGGCCACTACCTTCACTCGAGCGTTCGCCGCCGAATACGCCGATCCGTCGACCATCTCCCACACACCCGCGCAGATGGCAGGGCGTCTGCAAGCCCTGGTGGACAAGGGGATCTACAACGTTGCCGATGAGATGTTCGACGACAACAAAGCACGTGAAGACTTCGCGCAGCAGCGGAGAGCCGATACCTACTCGACCAACTACACGGTGATCCGCAATCTGGTCGCCCTCGATCCGCGATTGAGCGCGACAGTCGGGTTGCTGATGGATGTCAACAGCAACTCACTTCAGAGCGCGTTCGTCCCGACCTTCGACGATGTGGAGAGCTCACCGTTCACCGGGGAGTTCAGCGACTACAGCGCACTGAACTCGTATTTTCTCCTGGAGAGCGCTGTCGCTCAGCACGGACTACCGCAGGACAGTCGAGCGTTGGAGGGGCTGGACGAACTAGGAATGGTCGATAGTGCTGGCGTGGTGCAGTATCCGGGCAGTGACGTATCGACAGCGGAAATCACCAGCGCCTCCGACAACGCGCTTCGGACCTTCGATGTCGATCTCAGTGACTACCGGAATTACTACCTCGACGGCTACGGCCAGATAGTGCCGGCGGTTCGGGACGCCCCACGAGAAACCGGCCCGCGATGAAGGGGAGACCTGTCCGCACGAAGCGACGTTCGCAAGCCGTACAGTTCGCTGTCCTGCTGGTGTCGTGCACGTTGGTGATGGTGGCCTGTACGTCGAGACCGGCACACACCGACTCCGACCCTGCCGATACCACCGACCCATTGGCGACACTCGCCGCCGACGCCGAGATCATGTCCCACCGCTGGTACGCACCACCGGACATCGACCTCGACGCACCCGACATCCACGTCGCCCGCGCCTACGCCGAAAGCGAATGGAGCTACCGGCGCACCGCCGACATCTCCACCACCTATCCCGGCTACGACAAAGTCACCATAGACCGGTTCACCTCCCCCACCCCCCGCACCGGAACAGCCGACCACCACATCCTCGAAGCCCGCACCGTCACCTACAACGGACACCCCGCCACCGAAATCCACATCTGCAACGACTACATGAACACGGCCCGACCGACCGACACCGGATGGATGCGCAAGGACCGCCACGGATACCAATCACTTCGCATCCAACGGACCAACTGGAGTACGGCGTCCAGGCCGCAACTCGACTACACCCATCGCATGCCCTACCCCACCTGGAACGTCTTCGACGGCTGGGACGTCCGCCCGTTCACCGACCGCCGCATGGACTACGGCCTGCCCTGGAGCAACTGCTAC
>NZ_JAIYEP010000019.1 GCF_020515525.1 Rhodococcus yananensis | reverse complement strand
CGCCGTACTCGCCGCCGACGCCGAGATCATGTCCCACCGCTGGTACGCACCACCGGACATCGACCTCGACGCACCCGACATCCACGTCGCCCGCGCCTACGCCGAAAGCGAATGGAGCTACTGGCGCACCGCCGACATCTCCACCGCCTATCCCGGCTACGACAAAGTCACCGTAGACCGGTTCACCTCCCCCACGCCCCGCACCGGAACAGCCGACCACCACCTCCTCGAAGCCCGCACCGTCACCTACAACGGACACCCCGCCACCGAAGTCCACATCTGCAACGACTACATGAGCACGGCCCGGCCGACCGACACCGGATGGATGCGCAAGGACAGCTACCGATACCAATCACTGCGCGTCCAACGGACCAACTGGAGCACGGCGTCCACGCCGCAACTCGACTACGCCAACAGAATGCCTTACCCCACCTGGAACGTCTTCGACGGCTGGGACGTCCGCCCGTTCACCGACCGCCGATTGGACCACGGCCTCCCCTGGAGGAACTGCTACTCGGCCATGCCCGGCTTCGACTACGACGCACCGTTCACCGAACCCGTCTCCGGCCCCCCGCCCGTCGAACCCTTCGACCCCGGCTGGCCCACCGCCATCGACCCCGGCACACCGTAGTGTCTTCGTATTCGCATACACCGACTGAGATTTCGCACATCGAATAATGCTGTCAGCGTCGATGTGCCAACTCCGTCGCGATATCCGCGCTCGCGCAGCTGATCAACAGCTCGTCGAGCTCGTCGCCCTCACTTCGGTTTCGCGCAGCCCCCGCTGTTCGTCGACCACGACGGTCTCGTCGACCTGCAGACACGTCTCACCGAACTCCTCGCACCGTACCGAGAACAGAAAGGACGGCACCGTGCCCGTCACCCTGACGACCGCTCTGATCCCCACCTCACCCGACGATCATCCCTTCGCCGACCACGACTCCTCCGAGTGACGAGCCAGTTCCCCGGCCAACACATCGAACCGGGGATGCCGCGACCACGCCGAGCGATCCCCGATCACATACAGCCGTTGCTTCGCCCTGCTCACCGCGACATTCGCCAGGTTCGGTTTCGACGACGCCCACCGCTTCGCACCCTCGCGCGCCGGGTCGCCGCCCAACACGAGGACGACGACCGTCGCCTCCCGGCCCTGCGCCGTGTGGACGGTTCCGGCGGTGATGCCGTCGTAGCGGGAACGAAGTCCGTCGAGACGTCGGGCGACGTCACGGAACGGGCTGAGGACGATCACGTCGTCCATGCCGTGTCCGCGATCGATCAGGTCGTCGAGAAGCTCGAGGAGACGATCGAATTCTGCCTCGATGAAATGTCCATTGGCCGTGCCCGTCACGTCGTACCACTGAGACGGCGGAAGCTCACCGACCGGTTCGGGTGTGCCACCGTGGATCATGGTTCCGCCGTAGGCGATGGTGTTGACGACGGAGAACATCGGATCCGCGCAGCGTCGATGTACCCGTAGCGGCGCCCCCACCCAGATCGGTTCGTCGTCACCGGGCAGAGTGGTGCCCCAGCGGGTGAGGCGATCGGTGAGCGTCTGCGCCGACGACAACACCGGCAGCCACCGCTCACTCACCCCGAACGCGTCTCGCAACGCCTGCTGCCCTCGGAACGGCAGTGTCACCACGGGTTCGAGTTGCAGCGGGTCGCCGACGACCACAGTGCGCCGCGCCCGCCAGATGGCACCGACCGGGTTCTGCGGTGTGGCCTGCCCCGCTTCGTCGATGAGCAACCAGCCGAGGGATTCGCGGCCCATGCCGCGGAACACCCGATCGAACGACGCGAAGGTCGTCGACACGAGGGGGACCACAAAGAACAGCGCGCGCCACGCATCGGCGACCGCGGCCGAATCGAGGTCGGACGGGGCTTTTCCGGTGACGACGTCCATCGCCCCGTGCAAGCTCTGGCGCATCTGCCGGGGCACCTGCGTGAGGAACTGCTTGTGCAGGTCGAGTGCAGCAACGAACAACCGCGATCGTGCCTCGTTCAGTTCCGCATCCGACCAGGGAGCAGCCAGTTCCTTGGCGTGCTCGTCGGCCCAGTTCGGGCCGGGAACCGCAGCACCCCACCGCGTCGACACGTCCCGGAGCGCACCCTGCAGTTCGTCTCGTCGAGTACGAACTGCATCGGCATGCGCGGACAGACGTGCCTGCGTGGCCTGCAGCTCGGTGAGCGCGTGCACCGTGTGCTGATGCGCGGCGAACACCTCACCGAATGCGGTGTCCCACGCCGCGTGGGCATCCGCAAGACGGGTACGGTGCAACTTCCAGCGTTGCCGTTCCTCGCGCGCGCTCCGGCCGATCCGCCACCACACGACGCGTCGCGCATCGTGCGCGGAGAGTTCCGCCGCAATCCCGTCACGTTCCTTCGAGATGCGGTCGACGGAAAGCCGCTGCACAGCTTCGGTTTCGCTGACGGTGCGGAGTGTGTCGGTGTGCGCCGCCAGCTGGTCGACGACCGACCCCAGTTCGGCTTCTCGATTCGCGTGCTCCCGATACCACTCGTACCCGCGGTGACGATCGGCGATCATCGCGGTGACCGCGTCACGTGCCGCGCGGTAGTCGGCGACGGCCTCGCGCCACGGCCGCGCAGGCCCGGTGGTCTCGTACTCTTTGAGGATCTCCTGTAGCCCGCGGGTGCCGGTGGCCTTGTCGCCGAACCACACGGTGCTCATGAAACCGGTGCGGTAACTCTTACGACCGAGCCTGGCCGCCACCAGACCCCACGCGTCGGTTGACGCAGCGCCACCCGAGCCGAGCAGCGCAGATGCGATGTCGGTGAAGTATTCGGGCCGAAAGGTGCCTGTGTCGATGGCGTCGGCCGCGGGCATCTCGAAGCTGATGTTCTCGACGGCACCGTTGTTGGACGACGCCACCACCATCTCGAAACCGTGGAATGCGCCCGTCCACCGCTGGACGACCCGCGGGTACTCCCCCGCTTTCCACCGGTGCGGAACGGAGGTGAACGCGTCGGTCGGGTTCGTCAGAGCCGCCAGCCGATCGGCGCGTTCGACGACGACCGATGCCACCACGTCGCGCAACAACGTCGACTTCCCGGTTCCCGGAGGCCCGTTGACGGCGAAGATCCCCGCACCGGACAGCAGTTCGTCCATGACGGTGTTGACGGCGAACTGCTGCCCGAGCGCCAACGGATGGGCAGGCTTGCTCGGCCACCGACCCGCGGGGATCGCTTCGGGCCGGCACGCCCAGAAGGACGCGTCGGGGACCTGCGCGAGGTCGACACGCCCAGCAGTATCGACGTCTGCATCCTCGGTCAGGTACCTCGCAAGACCGGCACCGATGTCTCCGGTGGCAACGCTGCCTGCCACCAGGCTCAGATCGGACGCGATGAAACTGTTGAGGAAATCCGTGCCGTCGACGCCCTCGGATTGCTTGACCTCGACGGAACGCACACGGATCTCCGCGCAGGCGAACAGGCCCGTCACCCCGACGTATCGAGCGATCCGATCGCGGATCACCTCGAGGCGCTCGGCGGTCAGCGGCAGGCGGCGTCCGGTATCCGGGTCGGTGTGTTGTTGCCTGTCGACGAGTTCGGCCAGGTCTTTCTGGGCGTCATCCAATCCGGACAGCCAGTCGCGGGATCCGGGGCCGGGATCGACCGTGCGTCCCACCGCCCACGCCAAACCCGACAGTACCGCGGAGTCATCGATCACCCGGCCGTAGCGGTCGACGACGATCGTGGCGAGCGCGCACTGCCCCGACGGCCGGGCGTCGTAGTTCTCCTCGCCGGGGATGAGGAGGTCGTCGATGGCGATCCACGCGGCGTCGATCAGATACACACCGAGGTAGAGGATGTGTTGACGCTCGTAGCCGGGGCGTCGCGGCGGTCGGTGGAGGCGGTGGCCCTCCTCCCACGGCAGGAGGCCGCCCGGTGTCATCGTGTCTACCGGCGACAAATCGGAGTAGCGGTCGATTTTCGGCACCGACTGTGGACTGAACAACTCGACCGCCCGCCAGAACTCGATGACGGCGGCCTGCCGACGGTGTTCTGCGCTCACCATTCCCCCCTTGCCCCGGTTTCATGATCGGTTGCGAAGCCTAGTGAAGAGCACCGACCCAGTGCCTGTCAGGGGCCGATGGGTCCACAGACGTCGCTCGTGCGATCACGGTAGGTGCGGGCTCACCATCGGCGGACAGCTACTCCTCCGCGTCCCGTCGTCCTCGCCGTGGCGAAACGCCACCGAGCGTTGCGCACGCTCGTCGACCCGCCGATACATCCCGGGGCGCCGTAGTTGTTCACTTCCAGGGCTCGGCGTGGCACTGCTCGCGCAGACACCGGGCGGTCGCCTTCTACGTATGCATCGCATCGACGGTGACCACCGCCCCGGCAATCCGCGCAACAGTGCCCGGACGGTGGGGGTCTCGTTGCTCTTGTCGGCGGTGCGGACCTGTCCGAGGACGATGGTGTCGTGGGTGACCGCCGAGACCCGATGCGGCGTCGCTCGTTCCGCTCGTACCTCGTGCGTTCGAGGTTCGAGGCCCGCACGTAGAACTCGACGGCGGATTCGGGTAACGCGCTACTCGCGACCGCGGTACCGGACGGCACGACACTGGCATTCACGATCCGTCACCCATCCAGGGAGGACCACGATGAACGCGATCGATCGGTGCACGTCGTGCATCATGCCCCCGTATCTGCTCGAACACCTGATGGACAGCGCGGACACCACCACCCGCTCAGCCATCATGGACACTCTGCTCGTCACCGAGCAGTTGCGCGGCGCCAGGAACGCCCATCCGACGGTGGGTGTCTTCGCTGCCCCCGCGCAGGGAAGTCGGTCGGTCTTCGATGCACACAACCGCGAGGACCTGTGGGCGGCCACGCTGGTTCGCACCGAGGACTCGTCCGCGTCGACCGACCCCTCCGTCGACAACGCGTTCGACGGACTCGGCACAACGCGGAGCTTCTTCCGGAACGTACTCGGCCGTGATTCCATCGATGGGCACGGCATGCGGCTCGACGCATTCGTCCATTTCGGTCGACGCTACGCGAACGCATTCTGGGACGGCAGGCAGATGGTGTTCGGGGACGGCGACGGCAGGATCTTCGACGATCTGACGGGCTCGCTCGACATCATCGGTCACGAGCTGAGCCACGGCGTCACCGAACACACGGCCGGGCTCGTCTACCACAATCAGCCGGGCGCGCTGAACGAGTCGATGTCCGACGTGTTCGGGTCGGTCGTCAAGCAGTGGTCCAGGAACGAGACGGCGGAGGTCGCCGACTGGCTCATCGGCGGCGATGTGTTCACCCCCGCGTTCGCCGGGGACGCACTGCGTTCGCTGAAGGCACCCGGCTCCGCCTACGACACCCCGTTGTTCGGGAAGGATCCCCAGCCCGACCACATGAGCAGATTCGTCGTCCTGCCCGATACCCGCGCCGGCGACTGGGGTGGCGTCCACATCAATTCGGGCATCCCCAACAGGGCCTTCCATCTCACCGCAGTCGGTATCGGCGGAAACGCCTGGGAGGCACCGGTTCACATCTGGTACGAGTCCTTGCGTGCGTCGAACAGCCACACGGACTTCCGGGAGTTCGCCGAGACCACCGGCGCAATCGCAGCCCGGTTGTTCGGAACGGGCAGCAAGGAGCAGCAGGTGGTCATGGAAAGTTGGGATGCTGTGGGTGTGTCACTCGGTGGCCGCTCGGCGCCGCCGGATCACGAATCCGTCGACACCCTCGACGCGTTGCACGCGCAGCTGGAACGTCTGTCGGCCGACATCCGGGACCTGACCACGGTCGTGCGCGCACTCGACCCGGCACACACGTGAAGGTCTCGTTGGGTGTCCACGGTGGGCTGGCCGCAGCACTCGCTGTCGGCCGTCCACCGCTCTGCATCGACACCGACGATCTCGACGACGCCGCCGCCGCAGAGCTGGGACGGCTCGTCGACGCAGCCGCCGGCAGCGCAGCGCGAGCATCGGCGGACACTGAACCTCGACCCGACGAAACGAACTACGAGATCACCATCGACCGACAGGATCGGTCGACGGTGATCGCGGCGACCGACACCACCGCGGGAGACGACTTCATCCGGCTCCGGGACTGGATCTCCGCGCACGGATCGCAGTGACCACCGATCGGGCCCGCATCCGAGGCGGGCCCGATCAGTTCCGTCACTCACGGTGGAAGTTCGACGACCGTCTCCGTCGACCGCCCGGGGTCCGGTACGTCGACCCCGATGCGGGCCGGCCGGTGTTCGTCGGCGTGGACCACCAGAACGTAGCGACCGCGGTAAGGGGTGTCGACGGCGAACCGGCCGTCGGGCCCCGACAGCAGCGCGATGTCCGGCATCGGCCCCGGCGCCGACTCCACCATGACGCGGGCGAAGGCGACCGGGACCTCACCGGAACGAACGGTGCCGACGATCACCCCTTCCACGCCTTCATCCGGTCGAAGATCGGCTTCGTGATGCGCACACCGGAATTCACCGGAATGCCGGGTGCGGCACCGTTGGTGTGAATGCCGAATGCGTACCGATGGCCGTCCACCAGCCGGTACACGGCGCTGCCGCTCTGTCCGCCGAACGTGTCGACCTGGTAGTGGATCCGTCCCGCCGACACCGACAGCAACCGACGCGAGTGGTACCAGAGAGTGCCCGACGGCTTGTCGCCCGGATACCCGGCGAGGTTCGCGGTACTCGCCAGCAGAGTGGCATCGCTGTAGTACCCGAACCCCAACCAGCCCGTACGTGACCCGAGTTCCGTCGGCAGGATCAGCGCACCGACGTCCCAGTTGGAGTTACCGTTCTGCGTCCAGCCGACGACCGACCGGATCCCCGATCCGGACACGGTCACCGACCCGTACGGTAGTACCGATCCGTTGCGTCCCGGCATCACCGTCACCGACCGCACCCAGCCGCGTCGCGGCCCGCTCCCCTGCACGAACACGCAGTGCCCGGCCGTGATGACGGTGCGCGGGCCGATGAAGAACCCGGTTCCGGACGCGTACGAGCCGTCCGCCAGTTGAATGAGCAGCGAGGCGTGCACCCGCCACGGGTACACGTTCGTGGTGGTGATCCGGATGCGATCATCCACCCCGATCACCGATTCCAGCGACGGCTGCCCTTCGGCTGCAGACCCGAACGTGGCTTCCGCGGCATCGGGAACGTCGCGTGCGAGCAGTTCCTCCAGGCTCGCTCCCGCGGGTTGCGGTGTGCCGGAATACCCAGCGACGAGTTCGATTCCGGAACTCGCCGTGTCCGCGACGCCGGACTCCGGCCCGGACGACGGCGGTGCCTGCGCGGTCTCCTGTTCCGCAACGGCGACATCGGTCGGCGAGGTCTCGTCCGCGGGGTCTGTGACGGCCACTGCGCCGTCGAGCGTGATGGTCATGATGTGCTCCTTCCGTCCGGCACCGCACAGCACAGGCGGTCGGACACATCGAGCATCGTCGCGATGTCGGTTGTGCACACGAGTGGCGTGCTACCCGATCGCTGTCGTCATCCCCGTGCGAACGTCACGTAGCGCGTCGCCGCCCGATCGTCACGACCGAGCGCGGCGCCCGGCGAAAGCCGAAGACACCCGGTGCGAGGATTCCTCGCATACGATTCGGGTCGATGAACAGCGACAGGGGGCAACACGTGCGGCAGATGATCGGTGACGTGCGGGTCGGGGCGACGCGATGACGGCCCGTGCGGGCGAGGTCTTCGACATGGGTCGCGCAGTGGCCGACATCGACGCGATCCTCACCGGTCCACTGCCCGAGTCCGGCCCGACGATCGACGCGGGCGAACCCGACACCGGTGAGTGGACGCACACCCGCGGTGTCGGCTTCCAGTTGACACCGCTCTGGGAGAGCAACCACCTCGTCGGTGTGTACGGACCCGAGTGGACCGAGGTGGAGGCCGAGGCGGAAGGGCATCTGGCCGAGCTGGTCGGTGAGCTCGATCGCCGCTGGGGTCCGCACCGCACCGTGACGATGGGGCCGGCACTGTCGAATCCGCCCACCACCGAACCCTTCCGCACGCTCGTCGCCAAGGACTGCCTCGGCGACCTCGCCGTCTGGGGGCCGGTGACCGGAGAACGTTCGGTGGCGGTGTCGCTGAATCAGTGCGACGGTGATGCGCCGATGATCCTCACCGTCGTGGTCACAGGAGGTTCACAGCACCAAGACGAGGTTCACAGCACTGACGTCAACTGGTGGTCGTGTGAGCCTCACACCCGTGCTGTGAACCCGCCGGGCAACCACCGGCTCACTGATCGTCCGAGTGGCTGACGATGTTGACGACCGTGCCGTCGGGTGCACGAACGAAGAACCTCCGCACTCCCCACGGTTCTGTCGTGAGCGGATGGACGATCTCGTAACCCCGTCGCTGCGCCTCCTCGTAGGCGGCCTCGACCTCGTCGCCGACGTGGATCGACATCGCCGAATCGATCGGCGCGGTTTCGTCTCCGCTCACCAGTTGGACGACAGCGCGGCCGTCGGGCGTGGTGAAACGCGCGACCCAGCCGAGATTCATCTCCTCGACCGACAGACCGAGGTAGTCGGCGTAGAAGCCGCGTGCCTCATCGATATCGGGGACGTTGATGTTCGGGGTGAGTCCGGTGGGGTGCATGGAGGTGCTCCTTCGGATCGGCTGCCGGGCCACTCCCGCTGCGCCCGACGATCTGTACGGAGCCCGGCAGTGCCGGTACGAAACTAGCACCGTGTCGTCCGCCGCGAGGTTCTTCCTACTGGTCGCCGATGCCACCCACGCGGCGACGATCGTGATACACGCGGTGATCGCGAGCAGCAGCCTCAGGGACAGGCTCGATCCGTCGGACGCGACCAGCAGTCCCGCGGCGATCATCGGGGTGAGGCCGGCACCGATGAGGTTCGCCGGCTGGTAGCCGAGCGACACACCCGTGTAGCGGTCGCCGGTACCGACGAGCTCGGACAGCAGCGGGGTGAGCGGCGCATACATCACCGTCTGGATGATCTGTCCCGTCAGCACACCGACCACCAGCAGCACGGTGTCACCCGAGTTGATCAACGCGTACAGCACCACCGCTGCCGCACCGGTGAGACTCACCGCGCGGCGATCGCAGACGCTGCAACACAGTCGGTTTCGCCGCCGCTGCCACCTTCGGCTTCTCCGCGGCCTGCTCTACGACAAGGCTCTCCACAATGCTCATCCGGATGTAGAGGCCGATCACCAGCAACGCCGCGCTCGCGAGGAACGGCAGGCGCCACCCCCAAGAGTCGAATGCCGCGTCGGGCAGCAAGGTCGCCATCATCACCGCGAGCGTCGACAGCAGGAAACCATCGGCGAGCCGAGTTGCATGAGGCCGGCTCAGACCACCCTTCCCTCACCCCCGGTCGAGCGAATGTATCGGTCGCTCGATTGAGCAGAGTGAGTGGTACATTCGCTCACCGTCGGCGAGGTGGGCGAAGGCCACGCGCGGACGAAACTTCGGCCAACTGTAGTGTTCGAACGTCGGACACGGGGACCGACTGAAGGGGGAACAATGGGGATGCCGGACACACTCGAAGCCGACCTGCCACAGATCCGCGTGGTATCCGAGAGCTTCGATGCGCATGCCGAGGAAGTCAGTGGTATCGACACGTCCACCATGCGGGTCGACACAACACACTCGTTCCTGCAGAACTCCGCGACCGCCGCGGCGATCGGGGACGCCGAGAACGCGACCCGACGTGCACTCCTCATCCTTGCCGACCGAGCATGGGCGATCTCGAGCCGATCGACGATTTCCGGCATGCCCAGCGCGTCTTCACGCTGATGGCAACCGACTCCGAATCGATGGCTACCTTCGGCACCGCCGCCACCACCTACACCCGCCACTTCGCCGCCGAGTACGCCGACGACGCGTCCATCAGCCGTGAACCAGCAGCGTGGGCGGGGCGACTGCAGGCATTGGTCGACAAGGGAATCTACAACGTAGCGGATGAAATGTTCGACGATGCCCGGGCCCGTGACGAATTCGCACACCAACGTCGGGCAGATGCGTACACAACGAGTTACACCGTGATCCGCAACCTCACTGCCCTCGACCCCCGACTGAGTGGGACAGTCGGATTACTCATGGACCTGAGCAGTACCGACGTTCAACGTGCGTTCGTCCCCACCTTCGAGGATCGGGAGAATTCGCCGTTCACCGGAGACTTCTCCAGCTACAGCGCATCGAACTCGTATTTCCTCTTGGAAAGCGCTGTCGCGCAGCACGGATTGCCGCAGGGGGATTACGCACTGGCAGATCTGAACAGAATAGGGTTCCTCAGTGACTCCGGTGAACTCCGATACCCCACCGGGGACATATCCGCATTGAGCATCGCCAGCGCCGCCGACGGCGCCCTACAGGAATTCGGAATCGACACCACCGCTTATCGAGACTACTACGAGGCCGGATACAGCCAGGTCACACCGACCGTCCGAGTCGGCCAGGACGAGGTTGCACCTCGATGACGTACTCACTCTTCCGCATACATCAACGCCGAACACCCACAAACATCGGCATCGCGGCTCTTTCGGCATGCGTAGTGGCCACGGCGGCGTGCACATCGAACCCCGTCGAACCCACCCCCGACGACGCCACCGCCGACCCGTTCGCAGTACTCGCCGCCGACTCTCAGGTGATGTCCCACCAATGGACCGCACCCGCCGATGTCGACCTCGACGCACCGGAAATCCAGGTGGTCCGCGCCTACGCCGACAGCGAATGGAACCTCATCCGCACCGCCGACTACGCCGCCACCTACCCCGGCTACGACGACGTCGCCGAAGACCGATTCAAAAACCTCAACCCGCGCACCGGAACCATCGTCCACAACATCCTCGAAGCACGCACCACCACACACCTCGGACGACCCGCCACCGAAGTCCACATCTGCATCGACTTCATGAACACCGCCCAACCGCTCAACGATGGGTGGATCCGTAAGGAAAGCCTTGGATACCAGTCGTTCCGCGTCCAACAGACCAACTGGACCTCGCCGTCGACACCGCCACTCGACTACAGCCGCCGCATGCCCTACCCCACCTGGAACGTCTTCGACGGCTGGGAAATCCACGGCATGATCGACCGCCGAAAGGACGACGGCCTACCGTGGAGCAACTGTCTCTCGGCCCTGCCCGGATTCGACTACGACGCACCCTACACCGCACGCGTACCGGCACCGCCAACCGTCGAACCCTTCTACCCGGGATGGCCCACCGCAATCGACTCAGGTGAATAGTTTGGTAGCCCGACCTTCTGAGCGAGTGGTACACCCGTTCGATTGACGGTGGACATAGCGCGGAAGGTCAACTTCCCGCGGACCCGACCGTTTCCCGCGACTGCCTTTGCGGCGGAGGGAACCTGTTCGGTCCGCGGGAAGCACAACCCGGGGCCGCGGCGGAGACACGTGCGCTGCATGCGTTCGCAATACCGTCGCAACCCGACGAATCCTGCGAACCCCGCGCAGAAGGTGATTCGGCGGCGGTAACCTGTTCGGTACGCGACATCCCCCGATGCCGCTGCCGTTGAACACCACCTGGACGATGTCGCTGGAATCCTCTCGGAGGCCGACGTGCGCGGATTCGGTATCGATCTCGGCACTGCCAACACCGTCGTGGGCACACCCGACGACGGCATAGTTCTCAACGAGCCGTCGTTGATGATGGTTCGCACGAAGGACCCGCACCGGGCCATCGCGATCGGCCAGGACGCCAGCGACCTCGTCGATCGCACACCGACCGGAATCACGCCGGTCCGTCCGATACGAGGTGGTGTCGTCGTGGACCTCGAATCGGCTCGGGCGTACGTCACCGCCGTCCTCAAACACGCCGCGCCGCACCGACGCTACGGTCTGCGGCCGACGGGTGTCGTCGCGGTTCCGGCCGGCGCCACCCCTCTCGAACGGCGCGCGCTGCTCGAAGTCGGGCACGAATCCGGTCTGCGGAAGGTGGGCCTGGTGCCGCAGCCGGTTGCGGGGGCACTCGGCTGCGGAATCAACCCGCTCGAACCACGAACCCATCTCGTCGTCGACATCGGTGGTGGCACTTCGGAAGTCACCGCCCTCTGCTTCGGTGGTGTGCTGTCACACCGCAGTTGCAGGACCGCCGGGGACGACCTGACCCGCGCGATCCACCGGTATCTGCGCGTGGAACACAAACTCCTGGTGGGCGAGCTCACCGCCGAGCGCGCGAAAGTCGGTGCTCCCGAAGCCACCGACGACCGCACCCTGGTGGTGGAGGGCCGCGACGCCGCGACCGGTCGGGCGCGCCTGATCACGCTCGAGACCGAGGAGATCATGGACGCGGTACGGTCCACCACGATCAACATCGTCGAGACGTTGGCTGCCTGCCTGGACGATCTTCCTCCGCGAGCCATCAGCGATGTGCTGGCCGAGGGCATCCTGGCGATCGGGGGCGGCTCGATGCTGCGGGGCCTGCCACAGTTGATCGAAGAGTCCTTCGGGCTGCCGGTCAAGACCGCGGAGCGTCCGCTCACCTGCGTCGCGGAAGGCGCGACCGCGTGCATGGACCACCCCGAGGTCGTCGCCGCCTACGGGTCCTGACCTGCCGGTTCTTCACCGGTCACCGCCGGTGTGCGCGAGGTAACGCTCGAGGAGACCCTTGACGACGGGACCCGACGTCGCAGAACCGAATCCACCGCCCCGCACCAGCGCCGTCACCACCACCTCGGGTTCGTCGGCGGGCACCACCGCGGAGAACCACGCGTTGAGTCCGTCTCCCGGTGCCGACGGGTCCTCCGCCGTGCCGGTTTTCGCCGCGGCCGGCACCGGGAGGCTCGCGAGCTGACCGGCGGTACCGGCAGCCGCGGACGCCCGCATCCCCGCCCGCACGGGACCGAGTTCGTCGGCGAAGGACAACCGGTGCGGCGCGACAGTGGCCAGGGGCACCGCGTCCGCTGGTCCGTACGCGGCTGCGAGCCTCGGTGTCACCATCGCGCCCGACGCGATACCCGCCGTCCACCGCGCCACCTGCATCGGCGTGGCGTTGACGGTGCCCTGACCGATCCCCATCAGCAGCGTCGACCCCGGATACCAGGTTCCGCCGATGCTGCCGACGTTCTCCGGTGTGCCGAGGAAACCCTCGGATTCGCTCGGCAGGTCGATCCCCGACCGCGACCCGACGCCCAGTTCGGCGGCGGTCGTCGCGATCCGCTCGGGGCCGAGGAGTTCGGCGAGTTGATAGAAGTAGACGTTGTCCGACCACTGGAGGGCCCCGACCAGACTGTTCGGTCCCATCGGCTGCCAGTTCGCGAACGTGTGTCCACCGTAGGTGTAGGCCGCACCGCCCGCGAGGAGGGCGTCCGGCGGCAGCACGTGGGTCGCGGCGTTCGCCGACGCCACCACGATCTTGAACGTCGAGCCCGGCGGCACCGCGGTCTGGACGGCGTGGTTGAGCATCCGGCCCGGCCCGGTTCCGTCGGTCTGCGCGGCCAGCGCCACCGGGTCGACCGGCGGCCCGTAGATGTTGTTGTCATAGCCCGGGACGCTGGCCAACGCCAGCACCGCGCCGGTTTTCGCGTCCATCACGACCGCGGCGCCGAGGTCGCCGCCGCTGGTGCGCACCGCCTGGGTGAGCAGATCCGTTGCGGCCTGCTGCAGCCCGAGGTCGAGGTGCAGCCGCAGGTCGTAGCCCCGCACCGGGTCGATACGCTCTCCCGTGCCCACCGGCCGCCCCGACGGGTCGACGTACACGCATTGTTTGCCGTCGATGCCACGGAGCAACGCATCGTACTGTCTCTCGAGCCCGGCCTTGCCGACCCGTGACCCGAGGGCGAGGTTCGGTCTGCGTTGCATGTCCTGCTCGTCGGCGATCCCGACATACCCGAGGACCGACGCCAGCATCTCGCCCTGCGGGTACTGCCTGCGTCCCGTCGGATACACCAGAACCCACGGCAGCTGGGCGTCGACGATGCGTCGTGCCTGCTCGGGTCCGACCCGCGCGAGCACGACCTGCAGTTCACCGTCGCCGCGTAGTTCCTCCGCGAGCCGGTCGGGGGTGATGCCGAGCAGCGCGGCGAGCTCGTCGTGCACGGCGGCGTTCCGTTCCGCGAACATGCGGGCGACCACCGCGACAGTGTATTCGGCGACGTTGACCGCCACCGGAACACCACCGCGGTCGAGGATGTGACCGCGTTCGGCGGGCAGGCGGATACAACGCAGCATCTGGGTGTCGCTCGTCGCCCGCAACTCCGCGCCGTGCGCGGTCTGCAACTGCCAGGCGAACATCGACATCGCGACGAGCGAGGCCGTCACCGTCACCGCCCCCGTCGACACCCCACGCGGTCGACGTTGCCGCGCGGATTCGGTGGCCCACAACGTGCGCGTCACCCCGTCGCGACGCACCGCGAGTACCAACCCGATCGACACGAACCCCACGATCGACGCCGTACCTCCGTAACTGAACACCGGTATCGGCATGCCGGTGTGCGGGAGCAGCGACAGGCTCTGCGCGATCGACACGGCACCGTGGATGCCGAACAGTCCACCGATGCCCGCGGCGACGAGTGCCCCCTCTCGGGTCCGTGCCGCGCGCGCGGCGACCGCGGCGCGCCACACGATGACCGCGATGGCCACCGCGACGGCGAGACCCGCGGCCAGCCCCCACCCGTACACGACGCTCGCGAACGCCAGGTCGTGTTCCGATTCGGGCAGGTATTCGGCCCGCAGTCCGTAGTCGGCTTGCCGTCCCAGACCCCACCAGCCGGCGCTGCCGATCGCGATGTCCGCCTGCCACGCCGCCCATCCCGATCCCTGCGGATCGGCGTCGCTCGACAGGAACACGTGGATCCGCTCGAGCTGGTAGGGGCGGAGGAACAGCACGGCCAGCGGAAGGGACGCGATCCCGATCGCGAACAGCGGCAGCAACCGGAGCATCGGTACCCGCGCCAGGACCAGCATCAGCACCACGGTGACCACCAGCACGACGGCGGTCGACAGATCGGGTTGCAGCGCGACCATCACGACGGGCACGGCTGCCACCGCCAGGACGGCGGCGAACCGGGCGAGTGTGTAGCCGCCGGCGAGGATCGCGGCGGGAACCAGGACGAGCGCGAGCTTGGCGATCTCGGAGGGCTGCACCGTGAACACACCGAGGTCCAGCCAACGCTGCGCGCCTTTGGTGGCGATCCCCACGAGCGATACGATCGCCAGCAGCACGACCGAGACGGTGAGCAGAATCCACCCGAACCGGCCGAGGGCTGCGATCCGCATGCGCGAGGTCACCCACATCACGCCGAGCCCGACAGCCGCCAGGATCAGGTGACGTACCGCGAGCGACGTCATGCCCGCCGCGAGCATGTTGAGTGCACCGAGGGCGACGAGGGCGACCGCCGCCGTGACGAGCCACGGGTCGGACGGGCGCCTATCCGCCTTCATGGGCGTCCTCGGGTGGGCAGATGGCGTGCTCCGCGGGCACGTACATCGGTGCCGACGCGGCCTCGGCGGGGTCGGTGGTGACCGCGGCGACGGCGAGGGCGGTGCCGGGTGGCAGGTCGACGCTGCCGATGCCGTAGGTATCCCGGCCGCCGGACGGCACCGGCACGGTGACGGCACCGCCGGGCACGACGGCACCCGTGCACCGGTCGTACACGACCGGGTTCCAGGTGACCGCAGCGATATTCGCAGACGGGTCGACGCCGATGTCGACGCGCAGCGTGCACGCTCGTCCGGCCTCGCAGGAACCGTCGGCGAAGACGGCCGTGAGTCCTGTGATCGGTCCGGCACCGGTCGGTAGTGCGGTGTCGACGGGCCCCGGTTCGGTCGATCCGGGTGGAGGTGCGGCGTCGGGGAGCGGTGGCGGCGGCGACACCGGATCGATCCGATCCTGCATCGCCGACTCGGCCGGCCCGAGCAGGGTGCTCCATCCTTCCCGCAGCTGCGACCACGCGGTGGGGGCCACCCACACCGCCCCCGCGACGACGAGGATCGCCACCAGGCCGAGCACCCATCGGCGCGGCGACCTCCGTCGCTTCTTGCGATGCCACACCGCCCCCACCGGGGGATGCCAGCGGTTCGACGCGAGTACGGTTCCGGTCACCGGGAGCGGAGGTTCCGGCACGTCCACCGACCCGTCCGGCCGTGCCCGCCCGCGGACCGCCGCGACGAGCGCGGACAGTTGGGAGCGTGTTCGCACCACATCGACGCGCTCCAGTTCTGTTGCAGCAGTGTGCTTTACCTGTCGCATCAGGTCGTCCGTGTCCGAGGATCCGGCGATCGCGTCATCCACCCGATCCGCGAGCGTCGCGACGCGACAGTTCGCCGCGATGCGTCGCAGCAGACATGCCGCCGCATCACGCATCGCGTCCTGCGGCCCGGCCGTGCCGGCGCAACCGATCGTGAGCCTGCCGGCCGCGGACACCGTCACGGCATCGCCCCGCAGGGTCGCCGGGGCCCGCCCCCGACCGTGCACCGACCCGAACTGATCGGTCGCATCCGTGACGAGCAGCGCGGCTTGGGCGGGTGTCAGAGTCGCGACCGCGAGCAGACACTCGAGCGTGACACCGCCGCTGTCCGCGCGGCTGCCGGATTCCACGGCAGGTCCCGGTGGAACCTCGACAGGTTCGTGATCCCTCGCGTGGAGCCCCAAGACAGCTTCGCTCATTGCGCATCCCGAAACGCAAGGCCTCCCGCAGCTTTCGGTTAGATCACTGCGAGTGGACGGTGGACCTTCGAACACCCTTCTCGTGCGCCGCACTCTCGTTGTTGAAAACATTGTGGGTCATTCGGGGTGGAGGTGCGTCGGCTTTCGTCCGAAAACGTTGCGGTCTGCGCGGCGCTCACACCCGGCGCTGTCGACGGCCTCACCCTCGGGGCTCACAGCACAGGCGCGAGGTTCACAGGTTCACCGGCCACCGACGGCGCTGTGAGCCTCGCAATCGCGCTGTGAACCCCATCGGCATCGCGGAAGGGCGGCGGCGAGCAACGGAAGCAGGAACAATTCGGGTGTCGCGCCGGGTGCGGCCTGGAAGAACCCGAATATCGGCAACGACCGGCGGTACGTAACGTATTATGCATCAACTCTATTCGCAGGCGATTCCGTCGTCGTCACGATCAAGTTCGGATCGGTACCCCGGAGAACCACGGAGTATCGGTGCGGCACCGGCAACTCGGGCCGCAGTACAGTTCGCGTAGTAGACACTCGGCTCCGGTTGAGGCGCAGGCGGGGGTATGTATTCGGGGGTGTACGCGGGCGCAGGCTGTATGGGCACGGTTGTCGCCGGGGGCGGCGTAGTCACCGGCGACGGTGACGTGTACGAGGTAGTCGTCGTGAGCAGCGGCCGCGGGCTCGATGACTGGATCTCGAGCATCGTCGAATCACCCTCCCCGATGCCCGGTTCCGTTTCGGTGTGCTGCGTCACGGTGCGAGTTACCGTTACGGATTCCACCTGCCCCGGATCGTCGACGGCTTCTCGATCCGAGCCGACCGCGGAGAGCAACACCGCCGCCCCGACAACAGCGATCATCGTGCCACCGAGCGCTACGAAACCCCAGTTTGCTCGCCGATTCTCGGGTGTCGTCGGCTCTCGTACAGGTTGGGCCTCGACTGCCTCCTCAGCTGTGGAGAACAGCGCAGCGCGCGTCGACGTCCCCGCCGAAGTCAGAAGCGCCCTCACAGCGACCGCTACCGGGCTTCTCCATCCGGCCATCACCTTTCCGATCGGATCAGACGACCACTGCGGCCCGGCTTCGACACGTTTGTCGAGCGATAGAGGCGGGAAGCGCGCGGAGTCCGGCGCTCGCAGACCCACCTGGTTACGCCCTGTGACCCGCCCTGAGGTGTCGAAGTCGAACAGTTGAATCCGATGGTCTGTCGCATACTCGACCGCGGTCGGACGGTAGCCACTGAGCGAGTAGTACGCCCTGGCATCGACGGCACCTGCGCTTCGGTCCGTCAGAAACGTGGCCAATTCCGACCGCCCTACGGGGTCGGCACGGAGGGTGATTTTCGCGACGACTCCTTGGGCTCGAACGAGCATTCGCCCCGGACTCCGGCCGGTGTCGAGAACGAACCCGAGCGATCTCAGGTGTCGCTCCACCACGACCTTCGCCTCCGATGGAGTCATCTTCTCGGCCATGATGCCCTCGCAGCCGTGATTCAAGATCAATTGCACACGAGTCGTATCCGCTCGTACCCGCTCACCTGACCTGTCGGTCGGAATTCACTGATCATTACATCCGCGCTGTCTCGGCCACCAGCTTCTACCTCGAGTCTGGTAGCAGTACGGATTCCGGCGATGCCGAATCTGCGCCTGGGGACGAAACCATCCGCTCACGGCCCCGACACGCAGCCCCGGAGTCGCGTCCGGCGAATGGCTTGTGAGTCCACGTGCGGCTCTCACAGCACCGCCCCTGCGACCTCCCCCAATACCCGCCGGGTGGTGGCCACGAGACGGTCGAGCCAGGCGGTCGTCCCCGTCGCGCGACGCAGTAGTTCGTTCGGCAGTTCGATGCTCACGGGCAGCCCCGCGGGCAGGGTCGCCCAGATACCGGCGAGGTCGATTCCCCCGGTTCCTGGCACCAGGCGCTCCTCACGGGCATGACGGATCAGTTCGGCGTCGCCGTGGGGAGCCGGGACGGACCCGTCGCACATCTGCGCGTAGTGCAGCCACTCGCGGGGAATCGCGGCGAGGTCATCGAGGGTGGTCGCGGAGCGGTCCACGTGCAGGGCATCGACGAGTACGCTGCGAGCGGGACCGTCGGCCTGCGACACGACCTCGACCGCGGACTTCGCGTCCGGCACCGCCGTCCACGGCATGAATTCGAGACTCGCGACCATCCCGTACTGCGCGCACAGGTGTGCGAGGCTCGCGTACGAATCGGTGAGGCGGGCACGGTCGAAGTCATCGGCCCCGACGAGTACAGCGCGGGCACCGAGCCGCGCACCGGCCTCGAGCAGCGACCGGTACTTCTCGGCGTCGAATCCTGCTCCGATCCGGATGATTTCGAGGTCGAATACCTCCACCGGGGAGTCGGCGAGGCGACGGACGAGTTCGTCGAGTGCCACCGGGTCCTCATGCAGTGGATAGGCGGTGGTGCCCGGCGCGGCGGGCAGCAGGCGAAGCCCGATCGTGTCGAATCGGTGTCGTTCAGCGAGATCGACGTGCGCGAGCGGTGCGGTGTCGAGGACGGTGAGTGCGGCCAGTCCGAGCGGGGCGGTCATCGGGAGATTCCTGTCGTAGAGGCGAGGCGGCGACCGGCGCGGAAACCGAACGTCATGGCCGGGCCGAGGTTGATTCCACCGGACGGATAGTGACCGCCCATGACGCTGGACTGGTCGACGCCCACCGCGTACAGCCCGCCGATCGGGGTATCGGACGCATCCAGTACCTGCGAGTCGGCGTCGGTGACGAGACCGGCGAAGGTACCGAAGCTACCGGGCACCACTTTCACCGCGTAGAACGGCCCCTTCTCCAGCGGTGCGAGCGAGGCGTTGGGCCACGGATTATCGGCGTCACCGGACCGGACGTTGAACAGCGTCGATCCGCGCCCGAAGTCGGGGTCCTCTCCCACGCGGGCATGTTCGTTGAAGGCGCGCACCGTTTTGTCGAGGCCGTCCGGGTCGACGCCGATCTTCGCGGCGAGGTCGCGGATCGTCGCACCTCGGGTGAGGTAGCCGGATCGCAGGTACGGCCGGATCGGGATCGGGAACGGCTTGGCCATGCCCAGCGGGTAGTGCCGCATGTAGTTCGCGTCGGCAATCAGCCACGAGCACACCTCCTGCCCGTCCGGTACCTGCTCGAGCATCGCGAGAGTGTAGTCGTGGTAGCCGAGCGCCTCGTTGACGAATCGGTGCCCGTCGGCCAGCACCCCGATGACTCCGGGTTTGGCGCGGTCCATGATGTGCGGGAACACGCCTTCCTTGCCGTTGCGGTACCGCACCAGCGATACCGGGCAGTACGCGACCGGGGAGGCGACCGTGCGGTCGAGGCGCCCGCCGACGGATTCGCCGAGCGAGACGCCGTCACCGGTGGTGGTCGGCGGGGTGAGCGTCCAGTGTTCACGACCGGTGGGGGTGCGCGGGAACAACGCCTTGCGCCGGTCCAGGTCTCGAGTGAAGCCGCCGGTGGCGAGGACGACACCGCGCCGCGCGGTGACGGTGTACGCCCCGACCGGGCCACGCAGTCGCACACCGGTCACAGCACCGGTGTCGTCGGTGACCAGTGCGGACGCGGCGGTGGACACGCGGATCTCGACACCGACGTCCAGCGCGGAACGCAGCAACCTCCCGACGAGCGCGGTGCCGTTGACCAACTGCTGGCCGCGACGTTCGGTGACGAGGTCGAACAGGTGTGTCGACACCCGGCGCGCACAGTGCGGGAAGGCTTTCGGCGACCGGGTCGAATGCAGGAACGCCTGCAGGTCGGGGTCCGGCCATGATGCCCATACCGAGGAACGACGTCTCGTACAGTTGCGCGCAGAAGCCGACAAGGACTTCCTCACGAACCATGTGCTCGTCGACGAAGCTCAAGACCTCCACGCCACCCACTGGGCTCTCCTGCGTAACCTCGTGGCAGAAGGGCCGAACGACCTGTTCATCGCCGAAGACTCACACCAGCGGATCTATGGACAACCTGTCGTGCTGGGACGACTCGGAATCAAGATTGTCGGACGTGCTCGTCGCCTGACGCTGAACTACCGCACCACCGCCCAAAACCTGCATTTCGCCGTCAGCATCCTCTCCGGCGCCGACTACAAGGACCTCGAGCAGGGCGAGGAGAGCACCGACGGATACCGGTCGGCGCGCCTCGGACCCAATCCGAAGTTCCTCGAATGTGACGACGCCTCAGACGAACTCGACAAGGTGGCCGACCAGGTCCGCGAATGGCTCGCACCACCTGCCGACCCGAACGAAGCTCCCCTCGACCCGTCGAGCATCGCCGTGCTCACGCGCGGTAAGACCGACCGGACGCAGTTCATTCGCGCCCTGGGCGAACGCGGCATCGACGCCAGAGCACTCGACGACAACCCCTCCACCGCAGGATTCGTACAGGTACTCACCATGCACCGCTCGAAAGGCATGGAGTTCGCCCGAGTCATCCTCGCCGGAATCGACAATGCCCATGTCCCCTCCGCCGCGACCCTGCGCTCGGTTTCAGAGGGGGAACGGGCGGACGCACTGCTGCGAGAGCGTTCGCTGCTCTACGTCGCCGCCTCGCGCGCACGTGACGCACTGGTCGTGACGTGGAGCGGGAAGAAGTCGGAGTTGTTGGGCAGCCCCTCCGAACAGGACGGGTCGTCATGCCCCAGTTGAGGTTGGCCGGCGTCGACCTGCAGATCAACTTCGATACGGTTCAGCCAGCAACGCTCGATCCGGACGATGGGCGCCTGGGCTCGCGAGCAGGCCAGGCCCAATCCATTCGCGATGCGAAGGACTCGACCCTGCCGGCCCCAATGCACGAATCCACGAGTCACCCAACCACCTCTCGTCGATTCGGGCGATCGTCGTCCTACCGTGCTGCCAGGCCGTACACGCTGGGTCCGCGTTCCGGTAGTCGGTCCACCCTGCCCTGCGAGACGAGGTCCACGACTGTCGACTCGATGTGCTCGCGGTCCTCGCCGAGCCGGTGAGCGAGATCCGACAACGAGACCGGACCGGATTCGAGTGCTCCGAGAATCCTCGACGCCAGTGGGGACTCCGCACCCGGATCGGGTTCGATCGGTGTGGCGGCACCGAAGCCTGAGCCGACCTCGACGTCCGTGTCTTCGACTTCGCCGGCGACCCGGTATTCGGTCCGCTTGCCCGGAACGGGGATTTCGCTGACCACACCGGCTTCGAGAAGTTCGTCCAGCTCGGCGAGCACAATCTTCCAGTCCATGTCGAGCCGACCCGCGATCTCGACGACCGGAAGGGATTCGTGCCCGAGCGTCGTCACGATCGTGTCGCCCAGCGGCGACACCGTCGGCCGCGCAGGAACCTCCGCGGGATTCAGCAGTTCGGTGTCAGCGACCTTCGACGTCTCCACCGTCGCAGGCTCGACCGCTGCCACCGCCGGTTCCGGTTGCACCTCCGGATGCTCGGCGATGTCGACAACATCGTCAGCCGAAGTGTCGTCGTCGACCAACTCGACCGGGGCCCAGTTCTCCTCGGGAGCGGCAGCTACGTCCGCAACCCCGACAACGTTGGGTGTGATCCCGCGTCGTTCGAGTTCGGCCCACAGCCCGGTCAGCGACCCGACCGGGTCGAGGTAGTACTCGGATTCGCGGATCCGCCAGAACTTCCACCCGCATCGCTGAAGCTCACGTTCCCGTTCGAGGTCGGCTCGCTGCTGGTCGGGGCTGCTGTGCCAGTGGTCGCCGTCGCACTCGACCGCGAGTTTGCCGGCCGCACCCGTCACCACCAGGTCGATGCGTCGTCCGTTCGCTTCGACCTGAGGATTCACGTGATAGCCGCGCGCCACGATGTCGAGGAACACGCGTTGCTCGAAGAGACTGTCGAACGCGTCGTGTCGCTCGTCGCGGGTGACGCCGTCGGGCATGGGTTCCGCCGGCGCCGGCGACGTCGACTGCATGTACGTGAGCAACGAATGACGAAGGTCCGTGGCCCGCAGCGAATCGGCGGTCCGGGAGTGGAACAGCCACAGCTGGTCCTGCGCGCGCGACGCCGCCACGTTGAACCGTCGCTGGTATTCGGTCTTCGTCATCGCGGCGATGTTCTGCTCGGGCGCCACAACCATCGACAGGAACACCACGTGCCGTTCGTCGCCCTGGAAGTCCGGGGGCGTGCCGACGCGGAGCCGGCGCTCTTCCCACTGGTCGGGGGTGAGTCGGTCGAGCAGTTCGTTCTGGATGACGTCGACCTGCGACTGCCCTTGCAGGACGACGACCCCGAAGGTCTTGCCGTCGTATGCTTTGTCGTCGAGGCACGTCGCGAGCGCATCGGCGAGCGCCCGCGCCTCGACCCGGTTGGTCAGCGACGCATTGCGGCCGGTGACGACACCGCCTTCGACGTAGGTGGTGCGCAGCGGCGGTAGCCTGTCGGCACCGAACTGCCGCACCGGTACCAGTGGGGCGTCCGCGTAGAACTGGTTGCTCGACCAGTTGATGATCTCCGGCATGCAGCGGAAGTGCTCGCGCAGTCGAATGATGCTCCCGAAACGGGAACGTAGCAGCGAGAACACGCTCGATCGTGGTGTGAAACTGTCGCGCAGATACTTCGGGATGTCCGACAGGTACGAGTCGAGCCGACTGAACACGCCGTCGAGCGCACCCGACGCGACGTCACTCGGCGCGCACTGCTTGTCGTCGCCGACGACGATCACGCGCGGCGCCAGCCACAGCAGGAACAGGCTGCTGATGTCGGCCTGGCTCGCTTCGTCGACGATGACGACGTCGAACGAATTCTGTTCGGGCGGAATCGATGCCAACACCTGCTGCAACGGCATCACCCATGCCGGGACGGCGCCCTGCGCGACCTGCATGGCTTCACGCGCACCCGCTCGGTACCGTTCGGCGTACTTGCCGGTGCCCTTGCCGATGCTGGCGACGTGGTCACGGTACGTCTGCAGTGCTTGAACCTGCGTCGCCGTCGTGCGGTCGAGGCATGAACTCCACGCTTTTTCGGCCGCGAGTTGCGCGGTGAGCCGGGCGATGTCCTTCTCCACGACGTCGAGTGCATGCTCGAGTGGGCTGTCCCGACGCTCGTGGTGGTGCCGCACCCATTCTTCGGCCCGGCGCCACGCCCACGCACTGTCGATGGAGGTGAGTCGCGCCGACCGGTCCGGGTTCGTCGGGTCGTCCGCGATCGCCTGCGCGAGCGCCGGTGCCGCATCGGCCAACCGGGTGTGCAGCGACTCGAGTTGCATTTCCTCGTGGTGTTCACGGACCGCGACGTCCCAGGCGTCGAGCGCCGCGCGGATACCGGCGCCGTCGGCGTCGTGCAGGGCCTGCGTCAATGCCTGGCCTTCGGGTGACGCGCCGCGGACGGTCGCGTCGCGCACGCGGGCGGCCACCGACTCGAGCCAGGATCTGCTCGCCTCGGCACTGCTCGCGGCGGCGATGGCGTGCGCCGAGTCGCCGACCGACCGTGCCTGGGCGATACTCGCGATCCGCGGTGCATCCGGGCTCACCGCCTGCAGCGCGTCGCTGACGTCGCGGACGCGCGCGGTGAGGGCGTCGACGATCGTCCGGTCACGGTCGATGTGGGTGAGGATGCCGACGGCGCGGCTGCGCGACCCGTCGAGGGGGATGTCGATTCCGAGGTCGTGCAGGATGACGCCGACTGCTCGTGCGATGTCCAGGGCGCGGAGGTGTTCGGCGACGATCCGCACGGTCGGTGCCGTTGTGGCGGCCACACCGTCGACGGTCGCGAGTGGGCCGAGCGCCTCGACGGCCGATTGCTCGTCGCTTCTCCGGAACCGCGACAGGCCGGTGCGCCACGACTCCCCCGCGTCGAGTTTGTCGGCCAGCGCCTCGTACGCGTCGAACGCTGCCCGGCCGACCGCGGGTGTCTCCACCGTGTGGGTGTCGACGAATCGGTCGGCTTCCTGCGCCATCCGGACGAGTTCGGGAATCTGTGCGGTCTTGCCCCACAGGTGATGTGCCTGGCCGGACAGGACGTGATCGGCCGCGCGCTGGAAGCGCGGGTCGAGTTGGTCGACATCGCGTAGGGCGCCGCGCAACTGCTCGCAGAGCCCCTGGATGCGGGTCAGTGTGTCGGGCGATGCCCCCTCCAGCATCCGCAGCAGGCCCGGCACCTCACCGCCGGTCGCGGCGCCGGGTGCCTGCGCGATCACATCGCACGCGTTCTGAAGGTCCGCGATGGGGGGAAGGGAGAGTTCCGGGAAGACCTGGCGGCGACGTCGCGCGCGTTCGGTGCTGGACCGTTGGTGCAGGGACAGCAGGGTGTGCAGTTCCTCCGCGGTGAGCGGAGGTGTGTCGGCGAGGATCGGAACGGGCAGCCAGCCGTGCCGGGTGGCCTGCTCGTCGACCTGGCGGACGATCGACGCGGCCGTGCCCTGATAGCCGGTCGCGACCTCCGGATGAACGTAGGTCTCCGATTCTCGGGACTGCCGGATCTGTTCGGTCAGCACGGCCCGACGACTCAGTGCGTCGTCGCGTTGCGCCGCGAGTTCGTCGATCCGCTGCCTGGTGCGGGTCGGGTTGAACTGTGCTTTGCGGGTGGCGATCTCGCTGACGCTGCGATTGAGTTCGGCGGATCCTCCGCGGGCGGCGTCGGTGACCGACACGCACAGTTCCTGCATCTCGCGCGGAAGTTTGTCGCGCAGCACCCGCAGCGCCTGGGCTTTCTCGCTGGTGACGAGCACCCGCTGGCCGCGCGCCAGCAGCGCGGAGACGAGGTTCGCGATGGTGTGGGTCTTGCCGGTGCCCGGTGGGCCTTCCACGACGACACCGCTGTCGCCGGTGAGCCGATCGATGATGTCGCGCTGCTCCTGGTTCGCCGGCAGCGGGAACAGCGGGTCCTCGGCGATCAGCGCCGACGACGCCGTGCCCGACCGGTCGAGCCAGGCCACCCGGTCGGCGGGTTCGATCGCTTCGACGAGTTGTGCGAGCCCGAGCGGCACCCGGCTCGACTCACCGGCAGCCGCCTCGGTCATGCGGTCGTAGTACTCGATCAGCGCGTAGGCTCCGCGTTTGCGGAGAACCAGCGTGGGTGACGGCGTCAGGAGTTTGTCGGGCGACGATGCGTCCTCGGCGCGGTCGACGACGTCGACGCGCACGGTGAGGGCACGGTCGGCCCAGTCCTTGAGGAACACGGCGGCGGCCGGGTCGACGGGTGAGGCGACACGCGTCGCCAAGGATTCGTGCAGGTTGCGGGTGCCGGACGGGTCGAACACCTCGAGTCCGGTGAGGAGCTGAGTGTCCTCGAGCGACGGCCCGGCCTCCGGGTTCAACCGCACCAGCAGATCGCCGGAGGCGGCGTGTCGCTCGATCACCGTGGACTGCGTGATCAGGTGCGTGCGGACCTGGTCACCCGCCACCTGGGATGACAGCTGAAGCAGTCCCGACGCGATGACGAGTTCCAGCGACTCGGGTTGCGCTTCGAGATCGAGCAGTGCGCGCTGCAGGAACGTGTAGAGGTGCCATGCGGGACGCCGCTCCCGGTCGACCGCTGCCCACGCCCGCCACTCGTCGAGCCAGGTGTCGAAGCCGTCGAGGTCGGCGGGAGCGTCCGCGCCGAGCGTCGGTTCGACCGCGGAGTCGCCGATCGATCCCCGGAGGTACGTCGCGACCGGTGTGGGAGGCCGCGGCGGATCCTCGAGATGGACACGCCGCGCGCGGAGGACGACGTCACCGGCCGCGGCGTCGGTGCTGAGACCGACGTCGAGGTTGCCCTCGAGGGGCATGACGGCACGGTGTTTCTCCGCGACGCGGACCGGAGCGCTGCGGGCTTTGACCAGCTCGGACAGGAAGGCGAGCAGGCGTTGCACACGATCCTTCAGCTCGGGATCGTTCTCCTTCGACTCCACACCCACTCCACTCACCCTGCAGCCTCGACCGTGATCCGACGAAACGGACGAGTTCACCATAGGAAAGAGGGGGGACACGTGTGTGCCCGGCCCGCCCCTGGTGGCGTCCGCCCTTCCCGCTCGTCGCCCTCACCGCAGCTGTTTTGCGCGAACAACAATCATGCAGTACATCTCACAGCGCAGGGGAGGGTGTTACACCGTCGGCCGGTTGTCGCCGAGCTTCAGGGCACGCAACCCCTGGTCGACGCACGGCACCGCGTCCGCCCCCCACTCGTCGGTCCCGGTGGTCGGATCGGATCGGGGGGTGGGTACGGTTCGTCCGTCCACGTGCGGGAGGGGGTGCAGGTGGGCGCGCGCACGGCCGTCGGCGAACCCTCTCACCGGAGGACGAGACGGAGACCTGCGATGGCGAGAAGGCATGCCCGAACAACTGTGGCGGTGCTCGCGCTGGCGGCGACGGTCGCGGTGGTCGGATGCACGGGCGCGGGCGAGTCGAGCAGCAGTGCCGCGGCGCAACCGCAGGCGCTGATCCCGGCCGCACCGGGTGAGCTCGATCCGGGCCCGTACCGCAGGACGCCGCTCGACATCGACGCACCGGTCGTGCCCAACGCGGCGGCGGGCAGCTACCGCGAGAGTCAACGCCTCGCGGAAGCCGTCGTTCTGCCCGTCGAGGTGGACGCCGAACTCGTCACACCGTCAGCACGCGACACCTATTCCATCCCCGACGGGAAGATTCTCTCGTTCGCGCTCACCGGGCAGATCGACGAGGCGATTCCCGCGATCGCCGAGAAGTACGGGTACTACGCGGGATTCACCACCCGGCGACGGACCGACCTGGGGTTCGAGGTGGGGACGAGACGCATCATGACGCACGCGGTGCTGCAGTTCCCGGACGCGGAGTCCGCGGTACACGCCTCCGCCGACCTGCACCGCGACAGCCTCACCCGGAGCTCGGTGATCATCCCGGACCTGCCCCCACCCACCGAGTATCCGATGGTGTCGCTGCCCGACAGTTTCGTGGGTGTCAAGACCGGGGACAGCTACGTGATCGGCAGTTCGTTCACCCCGTACGACTGTTACGTCATCCACACCGAGCTCGACGCCATGGCCTTTCCCGGCGCCACGATCGACCCGTGGTCGTGGGTCGAGACCACGATGGCAACGACCCTGGATCTGCAACGAACCCTGCTCGACGGATTCCACCCCACCGACCCGGCAGACCTGACGGCGCTGGAGGTCGACCCCGACGGCGTTCTTCGGCTCACCGTGCCGTACGGCCGCGACGACTCGGGGGACTTCAACGCCATGTCGGTGTTCGGGGTGCGAGGGGCCGCGCACCTCGCCGCCGATCAGGCGGGCACGCTCGACGCGCTGACCGCCACCGGCACCGACCATTTCGCGGTCAACGCAACGAACATCTACAGGTCCGAGACCGTCGGGGGCGCCGAAGAACTGCTGGGCACGATGCCCGACCTGCTCCGTGCTCGCGGTAGCAGCATCGAGGTTCCCGGACCACCCGGGGTGCCGAACAGCCTGTGCTTCGAGATCGTCGACGCCCTGACGGAACACGTGACGTGTGCGGTGCAGCACGGGCCGTACGTCGCGGAGGTCTCCGGCGACACCGGGAAGCAGGCGCATCAGCTGGCGACCGCGCAGTACCTCATCTTCGAGGGCGATGCCGCCGGCGGCTGATCGGGCGCCCGCCGCGCCTACCCGCGCGGACCGTAGATACTCGGTCCCCACTCGGGCAGGCTCTCGGCGCGACCGTGTTCCACGAGGCCACCCATCGTCGCCTCGATCTGCTCCCGCGGCTCCCCCAACCAGAACTCGAGATCGGCGAGGGACACCGTTCCGCGTTCCGTCAGCACGTCCACGATCCGGTCCGCGAGCCTCGACGGCTCCGTGGTCGCCGCGACCGGTCCCGCACCGACAACCCGGTACTCGGCCCTCTCCCCCGGCGCGGACGATTCCTCGACGACCCCCGCGACGACGAGTTCCTCGAGCACCGCGAGCACAACCGTCCAGTCCATGTCGAGACGCCCGGCGAGTTCGACCACCGCGTGCGACTCCGCACCCAGCGCATCCACGATCATGTCGGCGAGCCTCGACGACGCCGACGTCCCCACCGACGATTCGGGGAGCGGAGCGTCCTCCGCGACCGGCTCCGTGATCACCGGAATCATCTCCGTGATCGCATCGTCGACGGTCGGCTCCGGCCTGCGCACCTGCACGACGACGGGCGCCGGCGCAGCGGGAACCGCCGGCGCTTCCCCGACATCACCGGCGTCCTCGAACACCCACGCGTCGTTCACCGGTTCCGGCGGCACCCACCCCTCGCCGGGCCTCGCGGCACCGGACGGCTCACAGGTGATGCCGCGCCGATCGAGCTCACCCCACAACCCGGACAGCGCCGCCACCGGATCCAGGTAGTACTCGGATTCCCGGACCCGCCAGAACCGCCACCCGCTCCGCTGCAGCTCCCGCTCCCGGTCGACATCCTCGCGTTGCCGCTCCGGGTTCGTGTGCCAACGGTCGCCGTCGCATGCGACGGCGAGCCTGCCGGCGTCGCCCGTCACCACCAGGTCGAGGACATACCCGTTGACCTCCACCTGCGGATTCACGTGATATCCGCGGGCGGCGATGTCGAGGAACACGTTCTGTTCGAAGACGCTGCCGAACGCCTCGTGCCGCTCGTCGCGCGTCACCCCCTCCGGCATCGGCGGGGCCGAGGTCGGGGGTATCGACTGCATGTGGGTGAGCAGCGAATGCCGCAGGTCCGTCGACCTCAGGGTGTCCGCCGTCCGCGAATGGAACAACCACAGCTGGTCCTTCGCCCGCGACGCGGCCACATTGAACCGTCGCTGGTATTCGGTGCGCGTCATCGCCGCGATGTTCTGTTCGGGCGCGACGACCATCGACAGGAACACCACGTGCCGCTCGTCGCCCTGGAAGTCCGGGGGTGTACCGACACGCAATCTGCGTTCGTCCCACTGCGCGGGGGTGAGCCGGTCGAGCAGTTCGTTCTGGATGACGTCGACCTGCGACTGCCCCTGCAGGACGACCACACCGAACGTCTTCCCGTCGTACGCGTCGTCGTTCAGGCAGTGCACGAGGGTGTCGGCGAGCGCCCGGGCCTCCACGCGGTTCGTCAACGTCGAGTTCTGCCCGGTGACGACACCACCGTCGACGAAGCTGGTGCGCAGTGGCGGAAGCCGGTCGGACCCGAACTGCCGCATCGGCACCAGCGGTGCGTCCGCGTAGAACCGGTCGCTGGACCACGAGATGATCTCCGGCATCGACCGGAAATGCTCCCGCAACCGGATGACGCTCCCGAACCGTGAACGCAGCAGCGAGAACACACTCGATCGCGGAGTGAACCCGTCGCGCAAGTACTTCGGGATGTCCGACAGGTACGAGTCGAGACGACTGAACACCCCGTCGAGTGCACCCAACGACACCTCGCTCGGCGCGCACTGCCGGTCGTCGCCGACGACGATCACGCGCGGCGCCAACCACAGCAGGTACAGGCTGCTGATGTCGGCCTGGCTCGCCTCGTCGACGATGACGACGTCGAACGAATTCTGTTCGGGCGGAATCGATGCCAACACCTGCTGCAACGGCATCACCCACGCCGGGACGGCGCCCTGCGCGACCTGCATGGCCTCACGTGCCGCGGCACGATAACGTTCCGCGTACCGTCCGGTGCCCTTGCCGACGCTCGCGATGTGATCACGGTAGGAGTGCAGAGCCTGCACCTGCTCGGCCGTCGTGCGTTCGAGGCACGCGCTCCACGCCTGCTCCGCGGCGAGCTGCGCCGTCAACCGCGCGATGTCCTGCTCGACGGCGTCGAGATCACGCCCGAGCTGTCCGTCGGCGCTCTCGTGTCGGTCGCGTACCCACCGCTCCGCGCGCCGCCACGCCCACGCACCGTCGATGTAGGCGAGGCAGGCGGGCCATCCCGGATCCCACGGTGTCGTCGCGATCGCCTGCGCGAGCGCGGGTGCCGCCTCCGCCAACCGCTCGTGCAAGGCGACGAGTTCGAGTTCTTCACGGTGTTCGTGGACCGCCTGCTCCCACGCGCCCAGCGCCGCGCTGATCGCGTCGAAGTCCCTGTCGTGGAAGGCTTGCGCCAACGCGGTGGCCTCCGGCGACACGCCGTCCGCGGTCTCGTCCTGCACATACACGGCGACGGACTCGAGCCACGTCTTGTTCGCCTCCGCATTTCCGACCGCCGCGATCGCCCGCGCGGATTCCGCCACCGCCCGGGCCTGGTCGATGGTCGCGATCCGCGGCGCGCCCGGATTGATGTCCTGCAACGCCGATTCGACCGCGCGTGCACGCGCGGTGAGATCGTCGATGATCGCGCGATCACGGTTGACGAACGCCAGAGCCCCGACGGCGCGGCTACGCGACTCGTCCGCGGGGAGTTCGATGCCGAGATCACGCAGGATGATGCCCACCACCCGCACCGCGTCGAACGCACGCATGTGCTCGGCGACGATCCGCACCGTGGACGCGGTGGTCGCGGGAACCCCGTCGACGGTCGCGGGCTCACCGAGCGCCTCCACGGCCGACTGTTCGTCGCTGCGCCGGAACCGGGCGAGGCCGGTGCGCCACGTGTCGCCGGCGTCCAGCCTGCGGGCCAGCGCGTCGTACGCCTCGAACGCCTTCCGCCCGGCGACGGGTGTCTCGACGATGCTGGTACCGACGAGGCGGTCGGCGTCCTGCGCGGCCTGCACGAGATCTTGGAGTTCGGCGGTCTTCCCCCACAGGTGCTGCGCCTGCCCGGACAGGACGGCGTCCGCCATGCGCTGGAACTGCGCGTCGAGTCGCTCCGCCTCCTGCAGGGCGCCCTGCAGCTGTTCGCACAGGTCATGGATGCGGGTGAGTTCGTCGGGTGAGGCCCCTTCGAGGACGCGCAGCAGCCCCGGCAGCTCACCGCCGGTCGCGTCACTGTTCGCCTGCGCGACGGCGTCGCACGCGTACCGGACGTCGCCCACCGTGGGGAGCGACAGGTCGGGGAACACCTGGTGTCGACGCTGCGCGCGCTCCGCCGTCGAACGTTGATGCAGGGACAGGAGCGTGTGCAGCTCGTCGACGGTCAGCGGCGGGGTGTCGGCGAGGACCGGTCCGGGCAGCCACCCGTGCCGGGCCTGCTGCGTGCGAACCTGACGGACGATGGCCGCGAGCGTCCCGGCGTAGCCGGGCACGGCCTCGGTGTGGACGACCGTCTCCTCCGCGCGCGCCTGCCGGACCTGCTCCGTCAGCACCGCCCGGCGGTTCAGCGCCTCGGTGCGTTGCGTCGCGAGATCCTCGATGCGACGCGCAACCCGACTCGGGTTGAATTGTGCTTTGCGGGTTGCGATTTCGCTGACGCTACGGTTGAGTTCGGCCGAGCCTCCGCGGGCCGCGTCGGTGACCGACACGCACAGTTCCTGCAGTTCCGGTGGAAGCTTGTCGCGCAGAACACGCAGCGCCTGCGCCTTCTCACTGGTGACCAGCACCCGTTGACCGCGCGCCAGCAGCGCCGACACGAGATTCGCGATGGTATGCGTCTTGCCGGTACCCGGAGGCCCTTCGACGACGACACCGCTGTCGCCGGTGAGTCGATCGAGGATGTCGCGCTGCTCCTCGTTCACCGGCAGGGGGAACAGCGGATCGTCCGCGAGCAACGCCGCCGACCCGCTGCCGGTGCGGTCGAGCCACGCAACGCGGTCGGCCGGCTCGATGGCTTCGACGAGCTGCGCCAGGCCCAGCGGCACCGGGTTGGACTCGTCGGCCGCCGCCTCGATCATGCGCTCGTAGTACTCGATGAGCGAATGCGCGCCACGTTGCCGGAGAACCAGCGCCGGCGACACCGTCAACGTCCGGTCGGGCGAGGGTGCGTCGTCGGCTCGTGTGTCGTCGGCTCGGTCGACGAGGTCGACGTGCACGGTGAGCGCGCGGCCGGCCCAGTCCTTGAGAAACACCTCGACTGCCGGGTCGATCGGCGAAGCGACACGTGTCGCGAGGGATTCACGCAGGTGACGGGTGCCCGACGGGTCGAATGCCCCGAGCCCGGTGAGCAGCTGGGTGTCTTCGAGGGACGGGCCGGCATCAGGGTTCAGCAGGACCAGCAGGTCGCCGGAATCGTCGTGGCGTTCGACGACGGTCGACTGCGTGATCAGGTGCGTGCGTACCTCCTCGCCCGCCGCATCCGCGGGCAGGTGCAGCAACCCGGACGCGACGACGAGCTCCAGCGACTCGGGTTGGGCTTCGAGGTCGAGCATCGCGCGCTGCAGGAAGCTGTAGAGACGCGCTGCGGGTCGTCGCTCGCGGTCGACGGCCGCCCAGGCACGCCATTCGGTGAGCCACGTGTCGAAGGCGTCGACCGTCGCGGGCGCTCCGGAGGTGAGGGTGGGTTCGGCACCGGAATCGTCGATTGTGCCGTTGACGTGCGGCGCAACCACTGCGGGAAGCGGCGGTGGCTCCTCGAGATGCACTCGCCGTGCCCGGAGGACGACCTCGCCTGCGGTGGCGTCGGGGCTGAGCCCGATGTCGAGATCGCCGTCGTCGAGCGGCAGCACACCCCGATGGTCGTCGAGGTTGCGGACCGGCGCGCTGCGGGCTTTGACGAGCTCGGACAAGAAGGCGAGCAAACGCTGCACACGATCCCTCAGTTCGGGGTCGTTCTCCCTCGACTCCACACCCACTCCCATCACCGTCCCGAGACCTCACCCACCCGTCGCCGGAACGGGTAGGCACCACCTTAGGAACCATCGCCGACAGTGTGCATGGCCGGTCCCCGTTCCCGCTCCCATCATGCGCGAACATCGCCGCCCCCACGACCACCACCCGAGACGACTTCGACCTGTTCCCGCGGACCCGATCGTCTCCCGCGCCCGCTACAGCAACCGCGCGAAACAACTACGTCCGCGGGAGCCAACGGTCGGATCGGCAACTGCCGCACCTTGTTGCGTTGTCGAAGCTCATTCGATGCTCTCGGGTGGATAGTCGCCGTAGATTCCGCGCGTGTCACCGTCCAGGTAGAGGGTGTGCTGCTCGTCGGCGCGGGCCGCCAACCGCAACCGGGCCGCCCGAGCCCGCTCCGCACGTTCACGCCGGCGCTGCCGTGACCGCGTCCACGCCGCGCTGGAGACTTCGAAGACCCTCGGTGCCGACAGGACCGCCACCGTCGCGACGATCCCGAGGACGACGAGCGCCAGCAGAATCCGCCAGTGTTCGACGACAAACCCGAGGACGAGGAAGAACGCGAAGATCCCCATCAATTGCTTCATTGTCGATCACCTCTCGCCGCGCGGGTGGGTCAGCCGATCTTCGTCCACGTCCCGCAGTCATCGGACTTGAACGCGACGTCGGATCCGGAAATCGTGACGACGGCAGTGCCGGACGGAAGGTCGTTCGCGATCAGGTCGCTGAACTCGCCCGACGTGCCGGACAGTCGCTCCCAGTAGCACATCGAACCGCCCGGTGCCTGATATGTACCGGGGTTGATGTCCCTCCCCACCAGGTGAATTCCGTTTCCGAAGGTGGATCGTGCCGCGTCGGCTTCCCTCGGTTCGAGGGCGGCCTCGCGTTCGTCGAGTTCGGCAGAACGTGCGTCGGCGGCGGCGTTGGCTGCGTCCGCGTCCGCCTGCGCTGCAGCCGCGTCGGCCGCCTGGTCCTTCGCATCTGCGAGTGCGGCAACCGCCGCCTCCTGTGCCTCCGCCGCCGCGTCCTGTTCCGACGCGAGCTGGGCCCGCTGATCAGCGACCTCCGCAGCGACGGCCGCATCGATCTTCGCCTGATTCTCCTCGGCCGACGGTGTCCCGACGGCCACGCCGGCCCCGGCACCGGCCGCGACCGCCACAACGATCCCGGCGATCCACGGCCAACGTCGAGGTGTGCGGGCCGACGCACCGTCGGGGTCGACGGGGATCCGGGGCATCATCGGCACGGTGTAGTTCTCGGTCATCTCGTCCTCTGGAAGCGGTGGGGCACGACCGACTCGATGCGGCCCTGCGTTCGATCCCCATGACACCGCGGCGGGAGCAGGTGACGGTAGAACTCATCCGATAACCCCGTTTATCACTCCCTGACGACCGCGGCGATCGGCCAGTCGGCACACGTCCGGCACCGGCCCGAACCGGATACTGTCACCCCTGTGACCCTCCACAGCGCGGACGGCGCGACCGCCGAGCCGCAGAACCCGCCCCGCGTGACGGTGCTCGGCCTGGACTTCGCGGGGCTCGTCGTCGCCCTGCTCTTCTTCGCCTGGAGCCTGAGCCCGTCGCTGATTCCCCGCGAGTGGTATTACCAGGGTTCGGTCAGCGGCGTCACGAGCATCATCGGCTACGGGATCGGGGTTCTCCTCGCCTTCCCCGCGCGCAGGTGGATCGCTCCGCGCCTGACATGGTGGCATCGGCGGCACACGGTTCGAGTCGTCGCGCAGATCGCGGTCGCAATCGTGACGGTCACGACGGTGGCGGGAAGCCTGTTCGCAGCGGCGGATTGGCAGAACGAAGTCCGCGCTCTGATGGGAATCGAGCAGACCACCGGATTCGCTTATCTGCGTACCGGACTCGTGAGTGTCGCGGTGTTCGTGGCCGTTCTGTTCCTCGCGCGTGGCGTGCGCCGGTTGGGGCGCGGGCTCGCGGAGTTCCTGGCGTCTCGGCTGCGCGTTCCGGTTGCCGCGGCGGGGATCCTCGCACCCGCAATCCTCGCGGTGGCGGCCGTCGTGTTCGTCGACCAGGTTCTGTTGGCGAGCAGTTCGACCGCGGCACGGGTCGTCTTCGCCGCCGACAACAACAGCACCGACCCGGGTGTGTCACGGCCGCAGGAACCGGAGCGATCCGGTAGTCCGGCTTCGGCTTCGTCGTGGGAGGGTCTCGGTCGCCAGGGCCGCACGTTCGTCGACGGCGGCATGCGCGCCGGGGAACTCACGGCATTGAACGACGCACCGGCACTGGAGCCCATTCGGGTGTATGCGGGGTTGGACGCCGACGGCACGACCGGCGAACAAGTGCAGTTGATCCTCGACGAACTCGACCGCACCGAGGCATGGGACCGCGAGATTCTCGTCGTGGCCGGCACGACCGGAACCGGATGGGTGAATCCGGCGGCGGCCGACTCCATCGAGATGATCTACAACGGCAACTCGGCGATCGCCTCGATCCAGTACTCGTTCCTTCCCAGTTGGATCTCGTTCCTCGTCGACGGCTCCGCAGCGCAGGCTGCGGGCGACGAACTGATCAGCGGTGTCCACGAGAGGTGGTCGCAACTACCGGAAGGACAACGGCCGAAGCTCGTCGTCTACGGGGAGAGTCTGGGTTCGCAGTCGGCGGAGGCAGCCTTCGACGACCTGTCCGAACTGCGTCGCGACGTGGACGGCGCCTTGTTCGTCGGCCCGCCCAATTCGAACCTTCTGTGGCGCACCATCATCGATGACCGCGACGCTGGATCACCCGAGGTGCTCCCCGTGCACGAAGACGGCGGCGGGGTGCGGTTCGCGACCGATGTGCACACACTCGGGGCGCAGCAGGGCCCGTGGGACGCACCACGGATCCTGTATCTGCAGCATGCGTCCGACCCGGTCGTGTGGTGGGGACCGAGGTTGCTGATCGAGCGACCCGCGTGGCTGTCGGAACCACCCGGCCAGGATCGCTCGCCGTCGATGCGGTGGTACCCGATCGTCACGTTCTGGCAGGTCGCAGCCGACATCATGGTGGGAACACTGCCGCCGGTCGGGCACGGGCACAACTACGAGGACCTCATCCCGTACGGGTGGGCCGCGGTCACCGCACCTGCCGAGTGGACACTCGCCGACACGCAGCGTGTCGCGGAGGCGGTCGCGCGCATGGGCGACGAACCGTGACGACCGTGCTATGGTCACGCCCGATCATGGTCGACTCGGGGGATCACATGGCCGGATGGGAATACGCAGCGCTCACAATGACTTCCGTGGTCCTGGTGGGGTGTAGCGCAAATACCGCCACGGAGCCGACACCCACCACCACCACCACCACGCGGATCCCCCGCGTCACCGACAACTCCGTCCGTCCCCCGATCACCTTCGACCCCTGCCTCGACATCCCCGACGAAGCGATGGAGGAACTCGGCTACGACGCCCGCGACAAGGATGTGGACGCGTACCCGATGGGCGCCTATTCGTTCCTCGGCTGCAGTTATCGCAGTCCTGCAGTCGAGAACGGACTGCGACAGTTCTCCCTCAGCATCCTCGCCGGCAACGTCACATTGGACGAAGAACTTGCCAAAGTCGGAGACATCGCCACACCGACCCAGATCAACGGACGGCGGGCGCTCCTGGAAATCGACGAGTCGTCCTCGGGCGACTGCACCTACGTCCTCGAAACCGAGTTCGGACTGGTGTTGTACTGCCGCACGCACTACAAGTTGGGATCAACGCCCGTTCCAAGGGATCAATGGTGCATAGACATGGAACACCTGGTCGCCACGCTCGAGTCATACCTGTAGACGAGGAAGGCCGATTGGAAATGACGGACTTCGTCAGACTCGACCCCGACGCCATCGCGGAACTCGTACAGATCCGGCGGGGGCGAGGCATTCCTCACCGAACAGTTCGAGTTCGCACGCCGAATCCACGCGGCCGGCGACACGTCAGCGCGGTGAGATAGCCTACGAATCCGGTGCCGCGGACGGAGTTGCTTCCCCCCGCCACAATTGCAACCGCGGGAGGCGATCCGGTCCGCGGCAAGCGTTGTCCACAGGGGGTCGATTCATCCACAGGTATCCCCGATCGGCGGTTCTCCGGCGGGTTTCGCCCCGGCGTACCGGCACCATGGGCGTCATGACCTCATCCGAACCCCTGCGCCGGAGCGACGCACTCACCACGGGCTGGAGCGACGTGCGCATCCGGCAGGCCCTGCTGAACGGCGAATTCGAGCGGCTCGACCGCGGGCTCTACCTGCCGTCGGGTGTCGCGTCACGGCTCGACGAACTCGGCCGACACAAGGTGCGGATCCGGTCCGCGGCGCGCGGCCTCACCGACGGAGCCGCATTCAGTCATGTCTCGGCCGCGGTGATGCACGGGTTCGCGCTGTGGCGACCGGACCTGGGTCGCCTCCACATCACGCGCGACGGGAGCGGCGGCGGTGGCCGCAGCGGCGGGAGGCATGTCCACGTCGGGTCACTCCCGCCGAACGAGATCGTCGACATCACCGGTATCGCGTGCACGTCCGCCGCCCGCACCGTCGTGGATCTCGCGTGCACACTCACCGTCGAGGAAGCGGTGATCGCCGGGGATTCGGCGCTGGCCGCCGACCCTGCGGTGGCGGAGTCGATCGTCCGGCTGCTCGCGACGACGGGGCGTCGTCAGGGCATCGTGGTGGCCAGGCAGATCGTGGGTTTCCTCGACGGACGCAGTGAAAGCGCCGGCGAGTCGTTGAGCCGACTACGCATGAAGCAGTTCTCGATGCCGTCGCCGACACTGCAGAAGACGGTGCTCGATCCGGACGGCGCGTTCGTGGCCCGCGTCGACTTCTTCTGGGACGAATTCGGGATCGTCGGCGAGTTCGACGGGATGATCAAGTACGACGAGGGTGGCAGCGACGCCGTTCGTCGGGAGAAGCGGCGCGAGGACACGCTGCGCGATCTGGGCTACGAGGTGGTCCGGTGGACGTGGGCCGAGTTGTTCGGATTCGAGAGGGTGCGGGCGCGTTTCGAGCGTGCTGTCGCGCGGTCGCGTCGGTAGTTGTGCATCCCGCGGACGGAGTGGTTTCCCTCCGCCACAACTGCAACCGCGCGAGACGAAAACTGCCGCGGGAACACCCGGGGCCCAGTGTCACCCGTCGACGTCGACCCCGTACCGGACGGCGAGGGCAGCGAGATCGTCGTCGTATCCCTGCCCCACCGCGCGGAGCCGCCACCGCCCGGCGCGACGGTAGATCTCGGCGAGGACCATGGTGCGTTCGGTGGTGCCGGCGTCCAGCACGAACGTCGCGACCGTCCCGTCGTCACCGTCGACGTTCACCGACACCGCACCGACGTCACCGAAGGTGGGTGGGCCGTCGATCGCGGCGGCCACCGTGATCCGTGCGCATTCGTCGGGCACCTGACGCAGATCGACACGCAGGCACTGTTCGCTGCTGCCGTCGACGGACAGTTCGACGGCACCACCCGCACCGACGGGGTTGTTGTAGAAGACGAAATCGTCGTCGCCGTCGACCCGTTCGTCGGCGGCGAGGAGGAACGCGACGACGTCGACGTCGAACTCGCTGCCGGCCGTCTCGGCCTTCCACGCCACGTTCACGGCCCACGACGACGCACGGGCCGGGAGGTCGGTGACCTCCCCGCGCGACAGCACCGGCGCCGCCGCCCGCGCCTCGGTGCGCATGTGGGGCGGGACGACACCGTTCTCGACGGCCGAGTCGACGTCCGCGCTGGTGAGCACGGGCAGGTCACGCGCGCGGACCCGCGGCATCCGCTTGTCGTCCTCGCCGCCGGCGAGAAGCAGGACGTCGGTGACGCCGGCGGTGAGGTTCAGCGACGGGCGGGCGCCCAGTTGGGTGATGCGCGAGCGCATCATGACGGCCTCGAGATGGGTGCCGCCCAGCAGCAGCACGCGACGCCCCGACCACAACTTCGGTTGCTGCCCGTGCAGCGTCCGCGGCGGCGTGTCGGCGACCGGTGCTGCCGCAGCCTCGACGGGCGGCGGCGCCACCAAGTCCGCCACGTCGATCGCCTGCGTGACCTTCGGTTGTCCGGGCCGCACGTGCGCGAGCAGCTCGTCGAGGCGGCGTTCGTCGACGACGGGGATCCCTTCCGCACGGGCCTTGCGGACCTTGCCCGTCCCCTCGTCGGGGTTGTTGCACACGACGACGGCGGTGCGGCGACTCACGTTGTTCATGACGTCGAGTCCGGCGGCGGTCATCCGGTCGGCCAGGGTGAGGCGCGGGGTGCGGGTGTCGCCGCTGATCACGACCTTCATGCCCTGAACGAGCCCGGCGGTGACATCGAGGCGGCCCGGGTCCTTCCACGGGCACGGCACCCGCGGGACCGTGTCGGGGTAGGCGCTCTTGGCGCTGCGGCAGTCCACGACGGGCAGCGGCAGTTGCAGACTCGTGGCCAGCGACGCGCTCTGCACGAAGATCTCGCTGAGCACCCGGGCGTCGTCGTACGCGTCGTGGGCGCGCAACTGTTCGACCCGCCAGTGCCGAGCGAGCGTGGACAGTCTGTGGTTCGGCACGTCGATCTCGAGTCGCCGCGACAACGCCAGCGTGCACAGCCGCTGTTCGACGGGGCTGTCGGAGCCCGCGCGCCGGAACTCGGCGGCGAGGAAACCGTGGTCGAACGACGCGTTGTGCGCGACCATCGTGTGCCCGTCGAGGAATTCCCCCAGTTCGCGGGCGATGTCCTCGAAGCGTGGTGCACCGGCGAGCCGGTCGCGGGTCAGCCCGTGGATGTGGACGGGCCCGGGATCGCAGCCGGGGTCGACGAGCGTCGAGAATTCGCGTTCGACGCGGCCGTCGGCGCCGAGCGCCAGCGCGGCGACGCTGAGTACCCGGTGACTGTTCGCGCGCAACCCGGATGTTTCGACGTCGACGACCACCCAGCGGTGCCCGTCCGGCAACGACCTCGGCCCGTCGTGCGTACGCGTGTCGATCACGGCAACCTCCCAGCCCGCCGTGTCGGGATCGGCGGCTCCGGAACATTGTCGACTCACACACCGACAGGCGTCACACCACCCCCACCGGAACGGAACGGTCCCGGCAGGCGCCGTGGCCCTCAGCTGTCACCGGCGGCGCGGACGAGCCGCTCCCCCAACCGCCGGCACCGGTCGGCGAGGTCGGGTGGATCCAGCACGGTGAAGTCGTGGCCGAGCAGCGTCATGTGCATCAGCACGACATCGAGATCGTCCGCACCGCTGAGTACCTCGCAGCTCGTCGCGTCGCGCGCGCGGACCACCCCGCCCGCCGCCGGAATCTGCCGGCGGACCGTCTCCGCCGGGGCGCGGACCAGGAATCGAGCCTGCCTTGCGTAGGCGCGACCGGCGACCCCTTCCTGCACGTAGGTCGCCGCGTCGGGTGCCGCGCGCGGCGTGAACCGCCAGGTGCGGGCGGCGACGTCGCGCATGCGGTCGACGCGGAAGCTGCGCCAGTCGTCGCGCTCGAGGTCGTAGGCGAGCAGGTACCAGCGGCGGTCGGACGCGACGAGCCGGTACGGTTCGACCCGCCGCCGTCCGGTGCCGTCCCGGGAGGGATAGTCGAATCCGGCCTCGACCTCGTCGCGGCACGCGCGGGCGAGGGTCATGAGGAGGTCGGGGTCGACGGGCTCTCGACGGGCCCCGAAGGAGTCGACGGTCCCGGACAGCGCCTGCACTTCGTGTCGTAGCCGTGCGGGGAGCACCTGGTCGAGTTTCGTGAGCGCGCGGAGCGCGACGTCGCCACCGCTGGTGAGGGCACCGCCCGCGCCGGCGATGAGCGCGACCGCGGTGACGATGGCCTCGTCGTCGGCGAAGAGCAGCGGCGGGAGTTGTCGCCCCGGTCCGAGCCGGTAGCCGCCGCCGATTCCCTTGTCTGCGTTGACGGGATAGCCGAGGTTGCGGAGCCGGTCGACGTCGCGTCGGACGGTGCGCGCGGTGACGCCGAGCCGCTCGGCGAGTTCCGGTCCCGTCCACACCCGGCGACGTTGCAGCAGCCCCAGGAGGGTGAGGACTCGTTCGGTGGTGTCGTCCACCCCTCGAAGAATGCCAGAGGCAGCGGACCGATCCTGTCCTCTTGCCCGGTGAGGGTGGAGCCATGAACACCTTCGACTGGAATCACGCGCTGCGGGAACAGTGGGAGTTCCACTGGAACCACCAGCTCCGCGGTCGTCTGCAGGGGATGACGGACGACGAGTACTTCTTCTCGCCGGTGCCGGACGCCTGGAGTGTGCGGCCGCGCGGCACGTCGACGGCGCGGATGCAGGCCGGATCGGGCGCGTTCACGATCGACTTCGCGTACCCGGAGCCGGTGCCCGCACCGTTCACGACGATCGCGTGGCAGCTCGGGCACGTCGTCGTGGGGGTGCTCGCCGCCCGCAACGCCTCGCATTTCGGGGCGCCGACGGTGTCGTACGAATCCTGGGAGTATGCGGGGACCGCCGCGGAAGCCCTCGACCAGCTCGACGCGCAGTTGACCGTGTGGCTGGCGGGTGTGCGCGACCTCGGCGACGACGGTCTGCTCGTGCCGGTCGGCGACAAGGAGCCGTTCCCGGAGCTCACCATGGCGGATCTGGTGTTGCACATCCACCGTGAGCTCATCCATCATCTGTCGGAGGTCTGCCTGCTGCGCGATCTGTATGCCCACACCCGCGGGCGCGAAGGACGCTAACCTGCGTCCATGGGCGAATCCGCGACCACCCGTTCCCCATCCGAGATCGTCGCCGAGCTGACGCTCGAGGAGAAGGCGGCGCTCACCAGCGGTCGGGACTTCTGGCACACGAAACCGGTGGATCGGCTCGGTGTGCGGTCGACGATGCTCACCGACGGCCCGCACGGCGTGCGCAAGCAGACCGGCGGCAGCGACCATCTGGGGTTGTCCGGGTCGGTGCCGGCGACGTGTTTCCCGCCGGCGGTGGCCTTGGGGTGCTCGTTCGACCCGGCATTGTCGGAGCGGGTCGGTCGGGCCCTCGGCGGGGAGGCACGGGCCCTGCAGGTCGGGGTGTTGTTGGGGCCGGGTATCAACATCAAGCGGTCACCGTTGTGCGGCAGGAACTTCGAGTACCTGTCGGAGGATCCGCTGCTGGCGGGTGTGCTCGGCGCGGCGCTGGTTCGGGGCATCCAGTCGCAGGGTGTGGGTGCGTCGGTCAAGCATTTCGCGGCGAACAATCAGGAGACCGACCGGATGCGGGTGTCCGCCGACGTCGATCCGCGGCCCCTGCGCGAAATCTATCTGCGCGGTTTCCAGCGGGTGGTGCAGGATGCGCAACCGTGGACGGTGATGTGCTCCTACAACCGGATCAACGGGGTGTACGCGTCGCAGAACCGGTGGCTGCTCACCGATGTGTTGCGCGGGGAATGGGGTTTCGCGGGGCTCGTGGTCAGCGACTGGGGTGCCGTCGTCGACCGTGCTGCGGCGCTCGCCGCCGGTCTGGACCTGGAGATGCCGGCGTCGGGTGGCCGCACCGACCGGCAGATCGTCGCCGCGGTACGCTCGGGCACCCTCGACGAGTCGGTGCTGGACGCCGCCGCGACCCGGGTCGTCGCGCTCGCCGCGCGGGCCGTCGACGATCCCGCTGCCCGCTTCGACGTCGACGCGCACCACGCGCTGGCACGCCGGGTGGCGGCCGAATGCGTGGTGCTGCTGCAGAACGACGGGACGCTGCCGCTCTCGCCCGACACCCGGATCGCCGTGATCGGCGACCTCGCGCAATCCCCGCGGTACCAGGGTGCCGGGTCGTCGCGGATCGAGCCGACACGTCTCGACGCCGCTCTCGACGAGATCCGCGCGCTGTCGGCCACCGACGTCCCGTTCGCGCCGGGTTACCTCGCCGACGGATCGACTTCCGACGCACTGCTCACCGCCGCAGCCGGTACCGCCGCGGACGCGGACGTGGCCGTGGTGTTCCTCGGTGTTCCCGCCGAACTCGAATCGGAGGGCTTCGACCGGACCGACATCGATCTGCCCGCGTCGCAGCTGCGCCTGCTCGACGCGGTGCTCGCGGCGAACCCGCGGACCGTGGTGGTGCTGTCGAACGGTGGTGTGGTGGCGCTGTCGGGGTTCACGGCCCGGGTTCCGGCGATCGTGGAGGGGTGGCTGCTCGGGCAGGCCGGTGGCGGTGCCCTCGCCGACGTCCTGTTCGGGACGGTCGATCCGTCGGGGCGGTTGGCCGAGACGATCCCGCTGCGACTCGCGGATGTCCCGTCGTACACGGACTTTCCGGGTGAACACGGCCACGTCCGCTACGGCGAAGGTCTGTTCGTCGGTTACCGGGGATTCGACGCGCGCGGCACCGATGTGTCGTTCCCGTTCGGGCACGGCCTGTCGTACACGAGTTTCGCCTATTCCGATGCGTCGGCGACCGCCGAGGAGGTGGCGGTGACCGTCACGAACACCGGGGGCCGGGCGGGCACGGAGGTGGTGCAGGTGTACGTGTCGGTGCCGGGGTCGGCGGTGACCCGCCCACCGCGGGAACTGAAGGGATTCGCGAAGGTCCGACTCGAACCGGGTGAAGCACGACAAGTGCGGATCCCGTTGCGGCGCAGCGACCTCGCCTATTGGGACACCCGGGTCGACGAGTGGGTCGTCGAGGGCGGTCGGTACGTCGTGGAGATCGGCGCGTCGAGCCGCGACCTCCGGGTGCGCTGCGACGTCGACATCGCCGGTGACGCGGTGCGCGTCCCGTTGACTCTGGATTCGTCGATCGGCGAGGTGCTCGCGAATCCTGCGGCGGCGGAGGTGCTCGGGCGGATGTTCGCGCAGTCGGCGGGCGGCTCCGCCGCGCTCGATCCCGCGGTGCTGGCCATGGCGGCGTCGATGCCGTTGGGCCGGGTGCTGAGCTTCGGGGACTTCGGGATCGAGGCCGACCAGGTGCAGGCGTTGCTGGACGCCGCCGCGGACGGATGATCCGGCAGCGCACCCGCCCGCGCCGCTGTGTTACCGTCTGCCCGCACATTTCGGGGATCGCGGGGGAATCGCGGGCGGGCCGACCGCTGTTTGCACCCCCCGGGGGGAAGGACACGGGGGGCTCGGTGGACACAGCGGTACGGATCGCGGCGGGAATTGCGGGAGCCATCGCGTTGGTCGTCGGCACGACGGGATGTTCGGCGTCCGGCGACGAAGGCACCGCGGTCGCGGCGAGTGCCATCGACTTCACGGCCTTCGACTCGATCACCTTCAATCCGTGCCTGGACATCCCCGAGCAACTCTTCCGGGATCTCGGTGTGGAACCGACGGAGGCGACACTGAGCACCCGCGTGGATCGCGTGTCGGCCTCCATCACGTGCTCGCTGCGGCCGTCCATCAGTGCCTCGGGCGAGTCGACCCGCACGTTGGTCGACATCGAGGCCTCCACTCGTCCGCACGACGAGCATCCGCAGGTCCACGCCGACGACGCCACACGGGTGGACATCAACGGTCGGGGTGGACTCATGGAGGCCGACGACGTCGCTTCCGACCTCCGGTCGTGCGCACTCAGCCTGAGCACGGCATTCGGCAGCATCGTCATCGACCAGATGTTCTACGGACGCGGGATCGAGCGCCGGGACGCCTGCGAGAGCGTGCAGGATTTCGCCGAAACGATCGAGCAGTACATCGATGCCTGACGCGCCGGGAGCTCGTCGTCCCCGACTGCACCGACGGTTCGTGGCAGGCTGACCTGCGTGCATTCGATCGATGAGGGGTTCGAGCCACCGTCCGCGTGCGTGGACTGGTGCCGCATGCGCATGTTCGATCTGCAGGTCCTCGACGACGGCGTGCAGGTCGACCTGAAATGGTGGAACGACCACCTCACCGCGGCGAAGCATACGGTGCAGTTGCGCGGACGCAACCTCGACGGCCGCATCGTGAAATCGGGGAAGGCCGTGATCCTGCGCCACGACCTGCGGCTGAACAGCGACCTCGTCGACGCCGACCACGACGCACTGGGGTTGCTGTTCCTGTGCGCGGCATGGCGGGTCGGGCACACGCGCCGCCGATCGGCCCTGCGATTCCCCAACGTCACCGACGCCCACCGGCCGCAGGACCGGGACCCGTTCGCGAAGATCCGGGGAACCCTCGACTACTGCGTCAAGACCGGCAAACTGCCGGCCGTGGCGGGACGGTCGTGGCCGGACACCCCCGGTGTGGGGGTGTCACTGCTCGCGACGTTCCTGTGGGCGGTCGGCGTGGGTGTCGAGGGTGGGCCCGCGCAACTCGTCGACCAGCACGGCGTGTCGACACTCGTCCACGAGGGCTGGCTCGAGGATCCGTCGGTCGCGGACTTCACGTTGCGACGGTACGAGCGGTACGTGGGGCTCATCGTCGCGTGGGCAGAACAGATCGGCACCCGGCCCGAACTCGTGGAGATGTGGCTCGTCGAACGCTGGAATGCGCGGCTGGCGGAGGCACGCGACGGCTCCCACGCCACCCCCCGCCTGTTCTGAACGGTGGGCCTGTTCCGAACGGCGTGCCTATTCGGTCGCGGTGAGCAGCACCTTCAACGCCCCGGTCTCCCCGGCTCGGGAGAACACGTCATAGGCCTCCTCGAACCGGTCGAGAGTGAAGCGGTGCGTGATCATCGGCGACGTGTCGAGCCGACCGCTCGCGACGAGACCGATGAGTGTCGGTGTGGACCGTGTGTCGACGAGCCCCGTGGTGATCGTGAGGTTCCTGATCCAGATGTTCTCGAGATGCAGGGTCGCGGGTGTGCCGTGCACCCCGACGTTCGCGACGTGCCCGCACGGACGCACCAGGTCGACGGCCTGCTCGAACGTCTGCGGGATGCCGACCGCTTCGATCGTGACGTCGGCGCCGAGGCCGCCGGTGAGTTCGCGGACGACCGCGGCGACGTCGTCGCGACCACCGTTGAGCGTGACGTCGGCACCGAATTCCCTCGCGGCGTCGAGGCGGCTGTCGGCGAGGTCGACGGCGACGATGTGGCTGGGGCTGAGGAGTTTCGCGGCCAGGATCGCGGCGAGCCCGATGGGTCCGGCGCCGATGACGACCACCGTGTCGGCCGGTTTCACCCGGCCGTTGAGCACCCCGACCTCGTAGGAGGTGGGCAGGATGTCGGCGAGCATCAGCATCTGCTCGTCGGACACTCCGTCGGGGATGCGGTGGGTGGAGTTGTCGGCGAACGGGACCCGCACGAGTTCGGCCTGGGTGCCGTCGATCAGGTGTCCGAGGATCCAGCCGCCGCCCCCGAGGCACTGACTGTAGCTGCCCTCGCGGCAGTAGCGGCAGCGCCCGCACGATGTGATGCACGAGACCAGCACCCGGTCGCCGGGCGCCAGGGTCTGCACGCCCGGCCCCACCTCGACGACGGTGCCGACGGCTTCGTGACCGAGGATGCGGCCGTCGGTGACCGCGGGAACGTCGCCGCCGAGGATGTGCAGATCGGTGCCGCAGATGGTGACGGCGTCGACCCGTACGATCGCGTCGGTCGGGTCGGTGACGGCGGGGTCGGGAACGTCCTCCCAGGCTCGCCTGCCCGGTCCGTGGAACACCAGCGCCTTCGTGATCGGCCCTTTCGCCGAGTAGGTCTCCGGTCCGTGTACCAGGATCCCACGCTCGCGGGCCGACCGTGCCGCGTTGCGCGGATCACCGTGGGCACCGACCTCCGCCACCGCGCAGCGGACATGTCGGCGGTGTGTGCCAGCATGGGCGCACCCGCCGAGAGGACTCCGTGGCAACCGCCGACCTGCACCGACTCACCCGCCTGCAACGCGAGAACGCGGCGTGGGCGCTGTTGCGCGCCGACAACGCCGCGGTGACGTTGTCGCTGCTGGGCGCACATTTCGATCACGGCACCCGCAGGCTGCCCGCCCCCGAACTGTTCGCGCGGATCGACGTCGACCTGCAGGCGATGCGCGACGAAGGATTCGACCTCCCCCGCACCGGCCAGGCATACTGCGCCGACTGGGTGCGCGCCGGATTCCTGCTGCGCCGCGCCGACACCGAGTCGCGGGAGGAGACACTCGAGCCCAGTGAGGCGACGTTCGCTGCGCTCGCGTTCGTCGCCGGATTGGCCGGTACCACCAGTTCCGTCACCGAATCGCGGCTGACGACACTCGCCGGGCAGCTTCAGGATCTGGCCCGCAACTCCGATCCGCGCAGCGAGACCCGGCTCGCGGCGCTGCGCGCCGAACGTGACGCACTGGACCGGGAGATCGAGGCCGTCGCATCGGGTCGCTTCTCCGTCCTCGACGGCACCCGCGCCGTCGAACGGTCCCGGGAGATCCTGGCGTTGGCCGGGGAGATTCCCGGCGACTTCGCGCGGGTCCGCACCGAACTCGACGCACTCAACCGGGAGTTGCGTGCACGGATCCTCGACGACGACCGCGATCGCGGCGACACCCTCGGTGAGGTGTTCCGCGGCGTCGATCTGATCGGCAACTCCGACGCCGGCCGCAGCTTCACCGGCTTCTACGACATGATCATCGACCCGGAACGGTCGTCGCGGATCGACGAGTGGATCGAAACGGTGCTGCAGCGCCCGTTCGCGCAGCTTCTCGGGTCCGAGCAGCGGCGTCGTTTCCGGGCGCTGTTCACCGAGATGGAGGTCGCGGGCAGCGAGGTGCACGCGACGATGACGTCGCTGTCGCGGTCGCTGCGGCACTTCGTGCAGTCGCGGCACTACGAGGAACACCGTCGGTTGCAGCGGCTGCTGCGGTCGGCGCAACAGCAGGCGACGCGGGCCGCACCGTTGCGCAAACCATACGATGTGCTCGACGTGGAACTCGTCCGGATCGGCATGAGCATCGATTCCGTTGCGGCGCTGCACCTGCACAACCCCGCCGACGATCTCGTCGCCGAACCGGTCGCGACGAACCGGGTCGGCGAGGTGGATCTCGAGGATCTGCGGCGCATCGTCCGCGAATCCGAGATCGACATGGACGAACTCGTCGACGACGTCGCCGCCACCTTGCACGAGCGGGGTACCGCGACGATCGGCGACGTCCTGCAGGATCACCCGGCCACGCAGGGATTGGCGAGCGCCGTGGGATTGCTCGTGCTCGCCACCGAACACGGCCACCCCGTCGACGGCTCCGAGGACATCGAGTGGACGGCCCCGCACGGCGGGCGACGGGTCGCGACGATCCGTCGTCACCGCTTCGACCCCACCGACCCCGCCTTCACTCTCCGGGAGCGATCATGACCGACACCGCCGGGCTGTACCCGGGCGACACCGGTGAACTGGACCTCGACGCACGGCGGGCGCTCGTGCAGCTGCTGAAGGGACCGCTCGTCACCGCCGGCAAGCATCCGGAGGTGTGGCGCACCATCATCCGCGACGAGCGGGTGCTGCGGTCACGTCTCGCCGACGTCTTCCTCGACCTCGTCGTCGACGAGGACGAACAGCTCGCGTTCACCCGCCCCGCCGACACCGGCGACCACAGGACACCGACGGTGTTGCGCACCCAGCGGCTGACGTTCATGGACACCGTCATGATCCTCGCGTTGCGGCACCGGTTGCTGCGCGCACAACCCGGCGAACGCGTCATCGTCGACTTCGACGAGGTCGCCGGGCATCTCGAGGTGTACCGGGCGGCGACGAGCACCGATCCGGCGGGATTCCGCAAGCGGGTGAACTCGTCGTGGAACAAGCTGAAGGACTACTCGCTGTTGGTGTCCACGACCACCGAGGGACGCATGGAGGTGTCGCCGGTGCTGCGTCAGTTGTTCGACGCCGACCAGGTCGCCGCGGTGGAGGCGGAGTTCCGGCGCATCGTCGAGGAGAACGGTCCCGCCGGGCGGGCGGAGGAGCCGTGACCGCCACGATTCACCCCACCCAGTTCCGGCTCGCCCGCATCCAGGTCGTCAATTGGGGCACGCTCCACGGCCACCACGACATTCCGGTGGCGCGCAAGGGTTTTCTGATCACGGGTGCCTCCGGATCCGGCAAGTCGACGCTCGTCGACGCGATCTCGGCGGTACTCATGCCGGTCGGCAGCGTCAAGTTCAATGCCGCCGCTCAGGAGACGACCTCCGGCGCGGGCCGCAACCTGGTCAGTTACATCCGCGGGGCATGGCGCCGCGAGGCGGACGCCGACACCGACGCGCTCACCGCCTCCTACCTGCGGACCGGTGCGACGTGGAGCGCCGTCGCGCTGACCTACCGCACCGGCGACGACACTCCCCCGGCCACGTTGATCAAGCTGATGCATCTCGCGCGGGCCGCGAACACCAACAGCGACGTGTCGGTGCTGCACCTGATCGTGGACGCCGACATCGACCTCACCGAGTTCGAACCGTTCGTCGGCCGCGGCATCGACACCCGCGCGATCCGCAAACGGTGGCCCGACGCCACCGTCAACCCGGGGTACGCACCGTTCGCGCGGGCGTTCCGCACCAGGCTCGGTATCTCCTCGGAGGCCGCGCAACGACTGCTGCACCGCACCCTGTCGGCGAAGAGCCTCGGCAGCCTCGACCAGCTGCTCCGCGACTACATGCTCGACGAACCCGGCACGTTCGGCATCGCCGAGCGCGCCACAACACAGTTCCGTGACCTGCGCGAAGCGCACCGCGTGGTGGTCGACGCGCGGCGGCAGGTGGAGGCACTCGACCCGCTCGTCGCGCTGGCCGCGGCCCGCGACCACGGCCTGCAGAGGCAGCGGCAACTGCAGGACGAGGCCGACCACCTCGACGCGGTGCACGCCGCGATGACCGTGCAGTTGCTCGCCGAACGAGTGGAGGAAGCAACGGCGCAGACCGCGCTGCTCGAGGCCGCGGCCGACAAGACCGCCACCGAAGCGGACAGCGCGGCCGACCTCGTCCTCTCCATCAAGGAACGGCTCGCGGGCGCCGGCGACGGACAGCTCGCGACGCTGCGGCTGCGGCGGGACACCGCCGAGGACGCCCGCGACCGGGTGGCGCGGCAGCTGCGGACCGTCGGTCCGGCGCTCGCGGCGTGGGGAGCGCACGCCCCCGCGACCGCGGACGAGTTCACGCATCTCCGCGCGCAGATCGATACCGAGCTGCGCGAACTCGACGCCCGCGCCGCCGAGCGCCGCGCGCAGCAGCACACCGCGATCGCTGCTGTCGCCGAACGTCAGAAGGTGCGGCGCGCGCTCCTGGACGACCGGGAGGCACTCGCCAAACGCCGGTCCAATCTCGACACCGACCTGCTCCATGCCCGTGAACTGGTTTGTGCGGCAGCGGGTCTCGCAGAGGAGACGCTGCCGTTCGCGGGTGAACTGATCGAGGTGCTGCCCGAGCACACGGAGTGGAGCGGGGCGATCGAGCGGGTACTGGGAGGGTTCGGCCGCACCCTCCTGGTGCCGGACGAGGTGTATCCGCGGGTCGCAGCGGCGGTCGACGCGCACCATCTCGGTGCCCGCCTGGTGTACCGGCGGGTGCGCCTGGCGGCGACGGCACCGGGCACCGCGAGCACCGGCGAGAACTCCCTCGTCCGGAAGCTCGACGTGCAGGCCGGGTCGCTCACGGGATGGGTCCGGCACCACCTCGCGGAGCGGTTCGACTACGCGTGTGTCGACACCGTCGACGACCTGCGGCGCGTCCCTCGCGGGGTGACCCGGGCCGGTCAGGTCAAGCACGGCGGCGACCGGTTCGAGAAGGACGATCGGCGTCGCATCGGCGACCGCAGCCGGTGGGTCCTCGGATTCGACAACGAAGCGAAACTCGTGGCGTTGCGCGACCGCATCGCCACCGTCGACGCGGAGATCGCCGAGCTCGAGCAGCGGCGCGACCGGTTCGAGGAGGACGACGCCGAGATCCAGCGGCGCCGCCACGCCGCCGCGACGCTCCGGGACGTGACGTGGACCGAGATCGACGTGGACACGGCGGAGCAGCAGCTCGCGACGCTCGACGAACGGTTGCGGGAGTGGCTCCGCGGCAACACCGAATACGCCACGCTCGCAGCGTCACTCGAACGCGCCGAGGACGAGGAACGCAGCGCTCGGGAGGCTCGGGTGGCCGCGGAGGCCGCGCTCGGGGCGCACCGCGCCGAACTCACCGCGCTCACCACCCGCCTCGGTCGGGCCCGCGAGGACATGGGCGCCGCCGCCCCGGAGGAGGTGGCGGGCCGGATCCGGGCGCGTTTCGACACGGTGGTGCGGCGCGTCACGTACGACAACATCGACCGTGCCCTGCACACCGTCGGGAAGACCATCGGCGACGAGCAGCGTGTCGAGGCGGGTGCGATCAGCGGCGCCGAACGGGACATCACCCGCATCCTGACCGCGTATCTCGCCGAATGGGAGGCGCGGCGGTCGGAGATGCGATCCGAGGCCGAGTTCGTCGACGAGGCCCTGGCGGTGCTGTCGCGGTTGCGCAACGACGGTCTGCCGGCGTACGAGGACGAGTTCTTCCGGCTGCTCAGCGAGCAATCGCATCGCAACATCGGCGAACTGACCCGCGCGATCCAGCGTGCGCCGGGTGAGATCCGGTCGCGCATCGAACCGGTCAACGAGTCGCTGCGGCGGTCGCCGTTCGACACGGACCGGATCCTGCGGATCGATGTGAAGGACCGCCGGTCGGCGACCGCGTCGGAGTTCCTCGCCGAACTCGTCTCGCTCGTCAGCGGGTCGTGGAAGCAGGAGGACCGTGCCGACGCGGAGCAGCGGTTCGAGCGGATGGCGGCGGTGCTCGAGCGACTCGATTCCGGTGAACCCGCGGACGTGCGGTGGCGGCGGCTGGTGCTCGACACCCGCCTGCACGTCGGGTTCGTCGGGGTGGAGGTCGATCCGGAGGGCAACGACACGAACTATCACGATTCGAGTTCCGGGCTGTCGGGCGGGCAGGCTCAGAAGCTCGTGTTCTTCTGTCTCGCAGCAGCTCTGCGATATCAGCTGGCACCGGCGGGTGCGGAGCTGCCCCGCTACGGCACGGTGATCCTCGACGAGGCGTTCGACCGCGCCGACCCCGCCTACACTCGTCGGGCGCTGGACGTGTTCACCCGGTTCGGTTTCCACATGGTGCTCGCCACCCCGCTGAAGTTGCTGCGCACCCTCGACGACTACGTCGACGGCGTCACGACCGTGAGCATCCGTGACAAGCAGTACTCGCAGTTGTCGCTGGTGCCGATCCGCGATGCCGCCGGTGGAGGCGACGGATGAAGTCTGTTGCGCCGTCGGCGGTCGTCGACAAGGCCCGCACCACCTACCGTAATCGGCGCGGCCGGTGGATCGCCGATCCGGATGCCGCGGCCTCCGCGTCGGTGACGGTGGCGCTGCACCCTCCGTCGGAGACGGCGGTCGCCGCCGACCCCGATGCGGCGGTGGCGTGGGTGCGCACCTGGCACGGCTATGCCGGACACGGCACCGTCGCGTGGGAGACCCGCCGGTGGCGGAGCTTCGGCACCCAGGACGTGCCCGTGCGGGTGGTGCTGTCCGGTGCCGCGGAGATCGCCGCGGCCGCCGGCCGTGCCGCCGAATGGCGGACGCTGACCGACCGTCGACAGCGGTTGCTCGCCGAGCTGGGTCCGGGCACTGCGGGGCTGGCGGCGGCGGTGGCGGCGACGCACTCGCGCTGGCTCGGCCTCGACGACACCGATTTCGGACGGCTCGTCGCAACGGTGCGCTGGCTCGCCGCGAACCCGTCGTCGGGATTGCTGGTGCGGCAGCTTCCGATACCGGGTGTGGACACGAAGTGGCTCGCGCAGCATCGCGGCACGGTCGAATCCGTGCTCGAGGGGGTACGCGGCGACCGCGATCTCGGGGTGCGGGCACTGCCCCGCCTGTGCGAGGTGGCGGTCCTGGACCGGACGTTGCTGCCCGCGGCGCCGCGGATCTTCGCGACGTCACTGGGTGAGTTGGCGGCGTTGCCGCTGCGGCCGACGGTCACGGTGGTGCTCGAGAACAAAGAAGGTGTGCACGCGTTACCGGATCGTCCGGCGACGGTCGCAGTGCACGGCGGCGGCTATGCGGTGCACGAACTCGCGGACGTGCCGTGGCTCGTGGCGTCGGACGTCGTGTACTGGGGTGATCTCGACACGCACGGCTTCGCGATCCTGGACAGGTTCCGGCGGCGGGTACCGCAGGTGCGGAGTCTGTTGATGGATGCGGGCACGTTCGCACGTTGGCGGGAGCTCGCGGTACCGGAGCCCACGCCCGCCGGGCACGTTCCCGTGGGGCTCACCGACGGCGAACGGGAGGCGTTCGAGTTGGTCCGCGACGAGGGGATGCGCCTCGAGCAGGAACGGATCCCGTGGCCGTACGTCCTCGACCGGGTCGCGGCCCTGTGAGCTTCACACCAGGTGGTCGCGGCGGGCGACGGTGCTGCGCAGCCCCTCGGCCGCGGCCCGGACCGCGGCGACGTGGTTCTCCGGCACGAACCGGCCGGTGGGCCCGGTGACGCTGACGGCGGCGACGACCGTGTCGTCGACCCCGAAGACGGGGGCGGCCACGCAGGTGATGCCGAGCGCGGACTCCTCACGTTCGAACGCGACCCCGGTTTCGAGGACCCGATCGAGCTGGGTGCGCAGGAGCCCGGGTGCGACGAGGGTGTGCGGGGTGCGGCGCACCATCGGCGCCGACAGTGCGTCACGGACGACGTCGGGGTCGGAATGCGCGATGAGGGCCTTGCCGATGGCGGTGCAGTGCCAGGGATTCCGCCCGCCGGTGCGCGACGGCGAGTTCGCCTGGCGGTGGCCGCCGATCTTCGCGACGTAGACGACCTCGAATCCGTCGCGGACACCGAGGTGCACCGTTTCGTGGGTGCGTTCGTAGAGGTCCTGCAGGAACGGCATGGCCATCTCCAGCAGGCTGCGTTCGACGGAGGCGCGCATTCCCAGTTCGAACAGTCCGCCGCTGAGCCGGTAGCCGCCGTCGACACGGTCGAGGAGCCGGTTGGTGACGAGTTCTCCGGCGAGCCGGTGCACCGTGGCCTTGTGCAGTCCGGTGCGGCGGACGAGTTCGGCGAGGGGCACGGTGTGGTCGTCCGGGCGGAACGCACGCAGGATGGTGACGGCCTTGCCGAGGACGGTGTCGAGGTTCGCTGGGGCCACCATGCGCCCGAGCGTATCGCTGAGTGAGACGAAACGTTGTGACGTGGGCCCGGCAGGCAGGAAAGTAGAGGTCATGAGCCAACCCACGAACACCACCGCGGTCAGCGATGCCGACATCGCCGCCGCAGCGGACCGCCTCGTGTCCGCCGCCGCGAGCGGCACCCCGTGCACCCCGATCCGTGAGCTGATCGGCGAGAGCAACCTCGTCGCCGCGTACGCCGTGCAGCAGCGTTTCAACGAGACCCGCACGCAGGCCGGGGCCGTCGTCGTGGGCCGCAAGATCGGCCTGACGTCGAAGGCCGTCCAGGACCAGCTCGGTGTCGACCGGCCCGACCTCGGTGTGCTGTTCGACGACATGGCCTTCGACGACGGCGCGGACATCCCCATGACCCGGCTCATCCAGCCGAAGGTCGAGGGTGAGGTCGGGTTCGTGCTGAAGAAGGACCTCGTCGACGGTCCCCTCGACGACGCCCAGGTACGCGACGCGATCGACTACGCCGTCGCGGCGCTCGAGATCTGCGACAGCAGGATCTCCGACTGGGACATCCGTTTCGGCGACACCGTCGCCGACAACGCATCGTCGGGTGTGTACGTCCTCGGCACCGAACGTCGCACCCTCGACGAGGTCACCCCCGTCGACGTCACCATGTCGATGTCGATCGACGGCACCGAGGTGTCCACCGGCAACGGGGCAGCGTGCCTCGGTGATCCGGTCGCCGCCGTCGTGTGGCTCGCTCAGACCGCCCGCGAGCTCGGGCAGCCGTTGAAGGCCGGCCAGGTGATCCTGTCCGGTGCATTGGGTCCGATGGCGGCCGTCGGCTCCGGAAGCACGGTCTCGGTGACCGTCTCCGGTCTCGGCACCGTGACCGCCCGTTTCGTGGAAGGAAAGCAAGCATGAGCAAGACCAAGGTCGCGATCATCGGATCGGGCAACATCGGCACCGATCTGATGATCAAGGTTCTGCGCACCTCCGAGGTTCTCGAGATGGGTGCCATGGTCGGCATCGACCCCGAATCCGACGGCCTCGCCCGCGCCGCGCGCCTGAAGGTGCCCACCACCGCAGAAGGCGTCGAAGGCCTGGTGAATCTGCCGAACTTCGACGAGATCGAGATCGTGTTCGACGCAACCTCCGCGAAGGCGCACATCGCGAACAACGAGCGTCTCGCACCGCTGGGCAAGCGCCTGATCGACCTCACGCCCGCCGCGATCGGCCCGTTCGTGGTTCCCGCCGTCAACGGCGACGAGCACCTCGACGCGCAGAACGTGAACATGGTGACGTGCGGTGGTCAGGCCACCATCCCGATGGTCGCGGCCGTGTCCCGCGTCGTGCCGGTCGCGTACGCCGAGATCGTCGCGTCGATCGCCTCGAAGTCGGCCGGTCCGGGTACCCGCGCGAACATCGACGAGTTCACCGAGACCACGTCGTCGGCGATCGAGACGGTCGGTGGTGCCCGCCGCGGCAAGGCCATCATCATCCTGAACCCGGCGGAGCCCCCGCTGATCATGCGCGACACCGTGTTCTGCCTCGTGGACGCGCCGGACCCGGCGACCCACGACGAGATCCGGCAGTCCATCGAGAAGATGGTCGGCGACGTCGCCGCGTACGTACCCGGCTACCGCCTCAAGCAGCAGGTGCAGATCACCGAGATCCCCGAGGACCAGCCGGTGGAGACCCTGCTGGTGGACGGTAACCGCCCCACCCACCAGGTGTCGATCTTCCTCGAGGTCGAAGGTGCCGCCCACTACCTGCCCGCGTACGCCGGAAACCTGGACATCATGACCTCCGCCGGGCTGCAGATCGCGGAGCGCATCGCACAGAAGAAGGACAACGCCTGATGAGCAACACCACCATCTTCGTTCAGGACGTCACGCTCCGCGACGGTATGCACGCGGTGCGTCACCGGATCACCCCGGCCGACGTCAAGCGCATCGTCGGCGCGCTCGAGGACGCCGGGGTCGACGCGATCGAGGTCGCGCACGGCGACGGTCTCGCCGGCGGTTCGGTCAACTACGGTCCGGGTTCGAACACCGACTGGGAGTGGATCGAGGCCGCGGCCGAGGTGCTGCGCAACGCCCGCCTGACCACGTTGCTGCTGCCGGGCGTCGGTACCGTCCACGACCTGCAGCGCGCCTGGGATCTGGGTGTGCGGTCGGTGCGCATCGCGACGCACTGCACCGAGGCCGACGTGTCCGCGCAGCACATCCGGACGGCCCGTGAGATCGGCATGGACGTCTCCGGCTTCCTGATGATGAGCCACATGGCCCCCGCCGAGGAACTCGCGAAGCAGGCGAAGCTGATGGAGTCGTACGGCGCGCACTGCGTGTACGTCACCGACTCGGGTGGACGCCTGACCATGAACGGTGTGCGCGACCGCGTCCGCGCCTACAGGGATGTGCTGAACGAGGGCACCGAGATCGGTATCCACGCGCACGAGAACCTGTCGCTGTCGGTGGCGAACTCGGTCGTCGCCGTCGAGGAGGGCGTGTTCCGCGTCGACGCGTCGCTCGCCGGTCACGGTGCCGGTGCCGGCAACTGCCCGATCGAGGCGTTCATCGCCGTCGCCGACCTGTACGAGTGGAAGCACGGCTGCGACGTGTTCAAGCTGCAGGACGCCGCCGACGACATCGTCCGGCCGCTGCAGGACCGCCCGGTGCGCGTGGACCGCGAGACCCTCACCCTCGGCTACGCGGGTGTGTACTCGAGCTTCCTGCGTCACGCCGAAGCGGCGTCGGCCCGCTACGGCATCGACGTGCGCACCCTGCTCCTCGAGGCGGGCAAGCGCAAGTTGGTCGGTGGTCAGGAGGACATGATCGTCGACATCGCGCTGAACCTCGTCGCCGAGCGCGAGGCCGCGAACGCCTGACACCCCCACCCGTGCGCGTTTCTGGTAGCTGGAGCTACCAGTCGTGGTCGCCCGGTCGGCCCGGGGTCGTACATGCGCCCCGCCCAC